>DUBL01000052.1 GCA_012960345.1 Gammaproteobacteria bacterium
GATTTCAGCCATGTTCGTTACTGGCTTGTTGACGATCAGGTGACGAACACCACCTCCACCGTATCCCAGCAGCAGGACGTCGGCACGCTTGTAAATGTCGTCAACGATCGGCTGCAACACGTCACTGGAAAGAACCTTACTCCAATGGCCAGCATCTCGGTAAAGCATCGGTGGATCGAGCAAAGTCGCCATCTTCGAAAAGGTGGACATGTGCGACGGAGCGGCCACAGCGTAGTCAACCGACAAGCCCTGGTTCATGTAAGCGACATAGTCTTTTTCAAGACCCAGCTCGCTATTTAGGTGCATAACGAACTCAAGCTCATGCTCGCCACTGTAATATTGTTTCGTGAGTTGTTCGAATTTACGCAGCAGTCGCGTAAAAGCGTGACGCTCATCAAACTGGCTCGCACCATGCAACGTGATCTTGTCGGCTTGAGCGGTACTAACAAACGTAAAGCTGGAAAAAGCGACCACCAGCGCCGACAGCAACAGCTTTGATACAGTGAATTTCATATTAGCTCCTCCTCAGGATTAATTCGCGAATTCATTTTTCTGAATTCAGTTTCACTCATATTGGCAGATACAACTGCCACCCGGGTACGACTACTACGACTACGGGAAGAATTGTTCCTCCCGATTATTTGCCATCACAGCACAAATCCCCCTTCTTTCGCCTCCGCAGAGCGTCACCGTTAGACGTAACGCACAAACCGACGGTGGGTAATTGATAAAACCATTTATCAATTATTATTATGTGTACTTTTTTTAACATATACAGACTCGAATTCACAGAATTCTGACTGAGCCATTTTCTCCAGCGACGATTAATGCCTCATCATAATCACTTGGGATACAACCTAAGTAGATAGAGTGAGAATTTTGTTCAATCACCAGTCCACCGCCAAGTTCTGTCCTGTGCAGAATCGTTCCTCTCCTTCTTAAGGCATAGGACTTTTACTTATCTTTATAGCCTCTATCCTACCCCTTTTATTGAGTTCGCTGAAGTATTGTGTAGGGGAGAGGTCAACTGCGGTGAGCAGCAGTCAATCCGATCGGACCGCTCTGATACCAATACTCGGCGCACTGGAAGTTAACCAGGGGGTATCCTTCAATTAGCGTATTGCCGTAGCCAGTGCCTCGGAAAGGCGATCCTCGTCCCAGTAGATGCTCATTTTATGGCGGCGCTGATGAAAACACTCACCAACACAGTGAACTTCTTGGCTTTTTCGAAGATGCCAACCGGTGACATCTTTTCCTTGGACGATACGGTTTTGTAGTCAATCTCTTTCGGTGTCAGCATATCGCTGACGGATCACGGGTATGGGCCGTCACCTTAATACGCTTGGTAGGGAACTTAGGGTTGCTGTAACGCTGGGCGCTTTGGCGGTTTAAATAACGATTTAGTGAATCACATTTTCTATAACAACTTTAATAACTATAATGCTTATCTATCTATGGCTCTATTACGAGTCGATGCCGCATTTCCGTGTGGCTTTTTAGTTGACACTCCGTTGCCCAACAAAGGGACATTGTTTCCGTCATGACAACAGAATTTTCGCATTTCTCATGGTCAACGCTTGCGATACGCGCCGGACAACAACGAACCGAAGAAGGAGAGCATAGCGATCCGCTCTTCGCCACCTCGAGTTTTGTCTTCAAATCTGCCGCCAGCGCGGCAGCACGCTTCGCAGAAGAGGAGGTGGGGAATGTTTATTCCCGCTTTACTAATCCAACCGTGCGAGCGTTTGAGCAGCGACTTGCGGCCCTCGAGGGTGCTGACTATTGCGTGGCTACGGCTTCTGGCATGGCGGCCATCCTTACCTTGTCGTTGGCGTTGCTCAAGAACGGAGATCACATCATCGCTTCGGCAGGACTATTTGGATCAACGGTATCATTATTTACTAAGGTCCTTTCGCCATTTGGAGTAGAGGTCACGTTTGTCCCGCTTTCCGACCTTGACGCATGGCGCAATGCACTGAAGACCTCGACACGGCTTCTGTTTCTCGAAACACCGTCCAATCCCCTGTCTGAAGTTGCAGACCTGGAAGCATTGGCTGCGATAACGAAAAACCGTGACTGCCTACTTGTCGTGGACAATTGTTACTGCACGCCCGCGCTGCAGCAGCCCCTGGCGCTCGGTGCCGATATCGTCGTCCATTCGGCGACCAAGTACCTGGACGGCCAAGGTCGCTGTATCGGTGGTGCACTCATCACCCGAGACAAAACGTTGTACGACAAGTTTTTCAATGTACTGCGAACGGCCGGACCCACGATGAGTCCTTTCAATGCATGGGTCTTTCACAAAGGCATGGAGACACTAGCGTTACGCATGAGAGCCCATTCAGAGAATGCTATAAAACTTGCCCAATGGCTGCAGACCCATTCTGCAATACAAGAGGTATATTACCCTGGCCTCGACTCCTCACCAGGACATTTGTTGGCGCGCAAGCAGCAAACGGGCTTCGGCGCGATCGTGTCGTTCACAGTCGCGGGTGGCCGCCAATCCGCCTGGCAGGTAATCGACAGCACTCAACTTATATCGATTACTGCCAATTTGGGTGATGTCAAAACCACCATTACACATCCCGCATCCACAACGCACTCAAGAATCACCCCCGAGCAACGTGCACTCGCTGGAATTGGCGAGAACCTACTGCGGGTCGCCGTCGGCCTCGAGGATATCGACGACATTATCAATGACCTTGGCCAGGGCCTAGATCAGCTAGTGGTCAGCGAGCGTGCGTAGTTAATTTATCTTAGCTACTAGCAATAAAAAGCGCCTTCACTTAGTTGATGTGCATAACGGAACACACCGCAAGATATGTCAATAATGCACTCGACATAAATATATCTTTATGTCATTATGTGATCGACTGGTAACATTTCGGTAGGTTTTAAAGCTAATCCGTGCATGAGCTGACCACTAGCCTTCGAGCAATTGCTGAGCCAACACGCCTTCGCCTGCTGTCAGTGCTCAGCCGGGGAGAACTCGCAGTATCCGAACTCACCCGAATCTTGGGTCAGAGCCAACCTAGAGTGAGCCGCCACCTTAAATTGATGTGGGAGGCGGGTTTACTCAATCGAATCCAGGAAGGATCGTGGGTCTTTTTCCGCATGTCGGACACAGGGCAAGGCGCCACAGTCGCTCGAGCAATTAAGGACATGATTCCAGTGGGCGATGCCCAGATACAAAGAGACTTGGAACGCCTCGATGATATTAAGCGTCGGCGCGTCGAATCTGCAGATGATTACTTCAGCCAGATCGCAAGCAGTTGGGATGCCATACGATCACTGTATGTCCCAGAAGTTGAGATCGAAGACGCGTTGATCGAGGCGGTTGGCGCTCGACAGCTTGAAACCCTGGTAGATCTCGGTACCGGCACCGGTCGAATTCTCCAGTTATTCGGTGATCGCATTCAAAGGGGAATCGGTATTGACAGCAATCAAGAAATGCTAACCATTGCCCGGTCAGGTCTTGAACAAACGCAACTTTCCCACTGCCAGGCGAGAAAGGAAGATCTCTATCAGCTATCGTTGGCTAATCAGGTAGCCGATGTCGTAACCATCCATCATGTACTTCATTTTCTAGACGATCCAAAAACTGCTCTGTCCGAGGCTGCGCGCATCCTCCGCCCCGGCGGACAAGCCCTCATCGTTGACTTTGCTCCACATGACCTGGAGTTCCTGCGAGAAGGATCGAATCACAGACGATTGGGATTTTCAGACAAGCTGATCACCGCTTGGGGTCGGGCGGCTGGAATGAAAAAAGACGACTTTCGGAGTTTTTCATTAGACCGACAGAACGAAGGCAACAGACTGACAGTAAATCTGTGGGTAATGTCAAAATTCAGGACTGCGAAGCAAAAGAGCACGCTGCGAGCCGTTCAATGAAACAGAACCCGGTCGTTAATAACAGTCCTGAATTGCAAGATTCGATCTATGAGACCAAACGTCGACTGGCACAAAGGCCTTTTCCGGATTTTATCTCGTTGCGACAACATGTTTCCGTCTCGTTCGAATTTTTTCCCCCAACTTCGATCGAGTTGGAGAACAAACTCTGGTCATGTGTTGCGCAACTCGCACCCCTAAGACCTCGCTTTGTTTCGGTCACGTATGGTGCAGGCGGCAGCACACGACAGCGCACACATGCCACGGTAGAGAAAATCCTCGCCGAAACATTGTTGATACCAGCGGCACATGTCACTTGTGTCGGCGCACCCCGGGATGAAGTGGACGAAGTGGTGCGGCGCTATTGGGACTCCGGGGTACGACATCTAGTGGCCCTTCGAGGGGACTCTGCTTACCCTGCCCGCCCGTTTATCTCTCATCCGCAGGGTTATCAAACAGCAGCGCAGCTGGTTGCGGGTATTCGCAAGATCGCTGACTTCGAGGTTACCGTCGCGGCGTATCCTGAGATTCACCCTGATGCCGAATCTCAAGAGGCAGATCTTGACAACCTTAAAAGAAAACTAGATGCGGGCGCAAACCGTGCCATTACCCAGTATTTCTTTAATGCCGATGATTTTTTGCGATTTCTCGATCGGGTTCGCGCTGCGGGCATCAGCGCGCCGATTATTCCCGGAATCCTTCCAGTAACCAACTTTGCAAGGGTCGTTAAGTTCTCCGAAAAGTGCGGTGCCACCATCCCCGTTTGGATGCGCGATCTCTTTGCTGGTCTGGATGATGCCCCGGACATCCGGCAATTGATTGCCGCAACAGTCGCCATTGAGCAATGCCGGTTATTGCTCGAGCAAGGTATCAACGAATTTCATTTTTATACGTTGAACCGGGCGGAACTCACGCAAGCCATATGCCACGCGCTTGGGCTACGCGAGCATCCGGAACACTCACTTTGCGAACTCAACGCCCCGGGAGAATGACTGTGCGTGCTCGCAGGCAACGGCTCGAGCAATTGACGCGAACGCTTGGTGGGCGAATCGTTGTCCTGGATGGCGCTATGGGCACTATGATTCAAAGCCACGAGCCGGGCGAAGATGAATTTCGTGGCGAACGATTCCAAAACCACACTGTCGATCTTCGCGGCAACAATGACCTGCTCAATCTGACCCGCTCTAATCTGATCGAAGAGATTCACCGGGAGTTCTTGTTGGCCGGGGCCGACATAATTCAAACCAACACTTTTAACTCAACCTCGATTTCTCAGTCCGATTACGGGCTCGAGTCTGCCGTATACGACCTCAATCGATCGGGTGCTGCAATTGCCCGTCGAGTCGCTGACGAAGTGGCTATAGAAACGAGCCGACCGCGCTGGGTTGCCGGAGTCTTGGGACCCACCAATAGAACGGCTTCCATTTCTCCGGACGTCAGTAATCCGTGCTATCGGAACATCACCTTCATCGAATTGCAAGCGGCCTATGAAGAAGCGTTGCGTGGCTTGGTGGAAGGCGGTGTCGATCTGATCATGGTGGAGACGGTGTTTGATACGTTAAATGCCAAAGCCGCTTTGTTTTCCATTGAAAGCTTTTTTGAAAATGCTGAAATGCGACTCCCAATTATTGTTTCCGGAACGATCACGGATCTGAGCGGCCGCACTCTGTCAGGGCAAACGCCCGAGGCTTTCTGGTATTCCATCCGCCATGCTCAACCCCTGGCAGTTGGCTTGAACTGCGCACTGGGCGCCAAGGATTTGCGCCCCTACATCGACGCACTGTCACGTGTCGCGGATGCCCCTATCGTGTGTTACCCCAATGCCGGCTTACCCAACGAATTCGGGGGCTATGACGACACTCCTGAGTTCATGGCTGAAGTGCTTGGCAGTTTTGCCTCTGATGGCCTCGTCAATATCGTCGGCGGCTGTTGCGGCACAACCCCAGCACATATCAAAGCAATCGCCGACTCAGTTCGTTCGATTCCCCCTCGACATTCACCTGAAATTCCCCGGCGTTTACGGCTCTCTGGACTGGAACCACTTGAGGTCGGGCCCGACAGTCTTTTTCTCAATATCGGTGAACGGACTAACGTCACAGGATCTGCCAAGTTTCGGCGATTGATTGAAGAGGACGACTATGATGCGGCGGTTGAGATCGCTCGCGAGCAGGTCCTAAATG
>DUBL01000053.1:0-659 GCA_012960345.1 Gammaproteobacteria bacterium
AGGTACACCCGCTGGAGTCACGACATTAGCTATGGTCGGGGTGTCGTCGTCAGAGGATGAAGTGGGGGTTATCGCAGTGGGTGCTAGCCTCTCATCCTGCGACATGGTCGGGGAGACGATCTCGCTGGTGCCCGTTGGGATTATTGTGGTTGCGGTTGTGGCTTCTGTCAGGTTATCCGTTTCTGTTGGTACGGCACTTGTCGAGCCAGGAGAGACGACAGCTTCAGCATCTTGGCTAACGATTTCACTTGGGGGCGGTTCTGACAGCGAATCCTTGACCAGTTCGAGTGCGCTTTGAGCTCCGGGGTAACCATTACGATTCGCTTTTTGTAACCAGGCAATGGCCTGTGCAGGATTAGAAGTTACCCCCTGTCCGAGAAAATATGCGAGGCCCAGGTTGTATTGGGACGTCGAATCATCATGTGCCGCAGCCTGTTGCCACCAGTGCACCGCACGTGAAAAGTCTTGCTGCGTTCCGCGCCCCTCCCAGAAAATTCCGGCAAGATTAAACATGGCAGATACATGTCCAGCTTGTGCAGCTCGCTCAAACCAAGCGATGGCCTCGGTTAAGTTCCATTCGACTCCATGGCCTTTAAGGTAAGCGACGCCGAGAGCGTACTGAGCATCGGGATGATCATTTGCAGCGAGTTTTCGCCAGA
>DUBL01000053.1:876-4988 GCA_012960345.1 Gammaproteobacteria bacterium
TCGCGCCGCATCCAGCCGGCGACTGAGTTCAGCGCTCGCAACCGCGTCCATTCGCCTTGCCGACTGATAATCGATATTTTCTGGCCCTTTCGCAATTGGCCGAGTACCTGCGAATCGGCGCCCGTTGAGGGCATTGAACGGGCACGAACATTCGGGGTATTAACGACGGCGATTTTCCCCATGTCCGTAATCAGCTTTCCGTAGACCCATACGGCAAGCCCATTGGGTATTTGCACTGACACATAGGCGCCACGTTCGCTAAGGACACGAACCGGTGTGCCTCGAGTGATGAAGGCCAGCATCGGCGCTTTCGAGCGTGCCATGCCGAGCACTTCGCTTGAGGGGGTTCGAACCAATGCGGCGCGCGGTTTTTGGCCGATGTTGTCATCATCGACTGTGTCAGCCACTGGTGCTGTTTTGGTTGACGGTCGGGTTGATCGTTTATCGCCCTGGATTCTGCTTTGACTGGTGCTGACCCAGCGTGCGTGCCAGGATTTGGTCGGTGTATCAAGCATTTCAAAGTCACTGGTCGGTAACCAAGTCTTGATCGAAGTAGCGATCAATTTCCACTTTCCTACGGTCTTAAGCACGCGAACACGTTCGCCAGCCTTAAGTTTGGTAATCACAGTTGAGCCCGCTCCGGTGGCTGGTTTGGAGCGTGCCCGGACTCCGGCCCCGCGAATGGTTGCTTGGTCGGTATGGCCGGCAACGTACTTGCCAAACACCCAAACTAGAGAACCAGCAGGCGCGTCTACCTGAGCCCAGCCATTGATTGCTGAGACGATTTTGATCGGTGTGCCCAGTGTCAGTATGTCGAGCACAGTGGCAGAAGGTTTCGGTGCCGTTCGAAGAGAAGCTGCCTCAGCACTAATGATGCCCGCGGTGTAATCCTGAGCATCATCAGTTGCGGAGGTTTTGGTGGCATTGGTGTTCGCTGCATTGGACTTCGAAGGTGCGCTGGCAGTATCTGTCGGCGTTGTAACGTCGTCTTTAGCCAGCGTCTCGCTAGTGCCAACCCCGGCGGAGAGGGTGGATTGGGTTGCGATGCGACTCTGAAGCGCAGGCAGTGCACGGCGGGCACCTGCATGACCGCTATCGGCCGCCGACGCAAGCAGTGCCTGGGCCTTGTCGTCGTCTCGTTCAGCCCCTTTGCCCAGGGAGTAGGCGAGGCCAAGGTTGTACTGGGAAGCGGAGTTACCTTTAGCTGCCGCTTCCTTCCACCATTTCACCGCCGTGGCATAGCTTTTAGGTAGTCCTTTCCCCTCCCACGCGGCAACACCTAGATTAAACATGGCCTCTGGATGTCCGTGATCAGCTGCTTTTTGAAACCACTCAAGTGCCGACTCTATATCTTTGCGTACGCCCAAGCCTTTGTAATGTATGACGCCGACGGCATACTGTGCATCACCATTGCCTTCCTCGGCGAGGCGCTGCCAGATGGACAGCGCTGCAGTGTAATCTTTGTTCCGATAGGCATCAGCCGCCATCTCCCACTCGTTGGCCGAAGCCGGGCCAGACACCACCAGTAGTATCGCGAGAAACAAAAAGGCAGGCTTAGGCATGAGTCGGGAGTGTGGATAATGCGATGTGGACGATGCGTTAATGCTACAGGGTAACGAAACTTGGGCGACTTGGCGACATCAGTACGGCCAGATACCCAGGAAGTCGGTAATTTCTCTGGTTCCGTCCCAGATCATGATGGCGGCAACATAGAGGATTATCGCCAAGCCAACGTAACCGATCCAACGATGGTTCACCAGCAGTCGTGCCATGAGGCTGGCTCCTGCCGCCATTAAGGTGATCGAAAGGGCTAGCCCTATTATTAAGATGACCGGGTGATGGCGGGCAATGCCAGCGATAGCCAGTACGTTATCGAGTGACATCGAGAGATCGGCGATGACGATCTGGGTGATGGCCCGGGTCATCGATATCGAGGTTGACAGCGGGTTCTCGAGTGCAGATTGGTCAGGGCCTGACGATTGCCTAAGATTTCGCCACAGATGCCAACACACCCACGATAGCAGTAGGCCACCGACTAACAGAAGCCCGGGCAATAAAAGTAACTTTGCGGTTGCCAGTGAAAATGCGATCCGAGTGATGGCAGCAAACACAATACCGATTAGGATCACGCGTTGACGCATGGCTGTGGGCACGGTCGCAGCGAAAAGACCAATGACAATTGCGTTGTCGCCGGCCAGCACGAGATCAACGAGTATTACCTGTGCCAATGCACTTAGTTCGTCAATGGTCACAAACATAATAAACAGGGTTCTTTAGTGATTGCGGTGGTTGATTGACTTGACTGCCAACCACAAATTATACCGATTCGCACGCAGCATCTTGGTGAGCCAGCAATTGACGCCTGTTTTGATTGAATGTTCGCTTGACTGGACTGGCATTGGAGGGGAGAGTTCCGTTCCATGGAGTATTGTTGTTGATGTGTGTTTGATTGCCCGAAATTGATGGAGACCAAATAAGAAATGAATCATTCGACCCGTGTCGAGTTTGACTGGAGTGATCCGCTGTTGTTGGAGCGTGCTCTGAGCGAGGAAGAGCGACTGGTGCGCGAGACCGTCCAGGCATATTGTCAGGAAAAACTGATGCCGCGTATTCTGAAAGCCCATCGGGAGGAGCAATTTGATCGAGAGATTATGCAGGAAATGGGAAGTCTCGGGCTGCTGGGCGCAACCATTCAAGGATATGGATGCGCGGGTATGAGTTATGTGTGTTACGGGTTGATTGCGCGGGAGATTGAGCGGGTCGATAGCGGTTATCGGTCGGCCATGAGTGTTCAGTCGAGCTTGGTGATGTATCCTATTTACGCCTATGGGGACGAGGCACAGCGTGAGCGCTACCTCCCTAAATTGGCCACCGGGGAGTGGATCGGGTGCTTTGGATTAACCGAACCAGACCACGGATCAGATGCGGGTAACCTGACTACTCGTGCCGAGGCGGTCGCGGGTGGCTACCGACTGACCGGTGCCAAAATGTGGATTTCGAACTCTCCGATTGCCGACGTGTTTGTGGTCTGGGCGAAAGACCATGGCGGTGTCATCCGCGGTTTTATCCTTGAGAAAGGCATGAACGGGCTCAGTACACCCAAAATCGAGGGTAAGTTTTCTCTCCGAGCTTCGGTTACGGGCGAGATTGTAATGGATAATGTTTTCGTCCCGGACAATCATTTACTGGCTGGCATCAAGGGCATCAAGGGGCCATTTGGATGCCTTAATCGTGCCCGTTACGGGATTGCCTGGGGCAGTATGGGTGCGGCTGAATTCTGTTGGCATGCTGCACGAAACTACACGCTGGAGCGAAGTCAGTTTGGTCGACCGCTCGCGGCCAATCAGCTGGTGCAGAAGAAATTGGCTGATATGCAGACAGAAATTGCGCTTGGTCTGCATAGTTGTTTGCGCCTTGGCCGGTTAATGGATGATGGACTTGCCGCGCCGGAGGCGGTGTCTTTATTGAAGCGAAATAATTGCGGCAAGGCATTGGACATTGCCCGAACCTCACGGGATATGCACGGTGGCAATGGAGTTGCCGATGAGTATCACGTGATTCGTCACATGATGAATCTCGAAGCGGTGAATACTTACGAAGGGACTCATGATATCCACGCTCTGATACTGGGACGGGCGCAAACTGGTATTCAGGCGTTCACGGCCTAAGGAGGCAGCATGGCGGGTGCATTAGCCCATATCAGAGTGCTGGACCTCTCGCGAATACTCGCGGGACCCTCGAGCACTCAAATCTTGGGTGATCTCGGAGCTGAAGTGATCAAGATAGAACACCCTGAACGCGGCGATGACACGCGGGCGTGGGGACCCCCTTTCCTTGATAACCCTACGACGGAGGGTGCTGCTGAATCGGCTTATTTTCTGGCGGCTAATCGTGGTAAGAAATCGGTTGCGGTGGACATTACGTCGGCCCGTGGTAGCGCTCTGATTCAGCAGTTGGTCAGGCAATGCGATGTTGTCGTGGAAAACTTCAAGGTTGGTGGCTTGAAGAAATACGGTCTTGACTACGAGTGTCTTGCGGCTATCAAACCTAATCTCATTTATTGTTCGATTACTGGGTTTGGCCAGACCGGCCCCTATGCTCATCGGCCTGGG
>DUBL01000053.1:5091-6046 GCA_012960345.1 Gammaproteobacteria bacterium
GCGTGCGTCTCGGTTTTGGCCGCGTTGGCCTATCGTGAGCAGACTGGTGAGGGGCAACATACTGATCTTGCGTTGCTTGATTCACAGGTTGCAATGCTGGCAAACCAGGGCATGTTCTATCTCGTGTCCGGAGAATCTCCAGGCCGTAGTGGTAATGCGCATGCAACCGTTGTTCCCTATGGGACCTTTCCTGTTGCTGATGGGGAAATCGCGCTTGCCATCGGTAACGACAGTCAGTTTCAGCGGTTTTGTAAGGTGACGGGTCTGGTTGAGACCGGAATAGACGAGCGGTTTAAGCACAATCGTGATCGAGTGGCAAATCGAGACGCATTGCTAGCGCAGATGGGCGCGGTCCTGGCAACTCGGACGCGCGCTGAATGGCTGCTGGCGTTGGAGGAGGTGGGAGTACCGTGCGGTCCCATTAATAGCATCGGCGAGGTTTTTTCAGACCCCCAAGTACGCTCTCGTAACATGTGTTGGGAGGTCGATCACCCGTTTCGGCCGAAACTAAAGTTAGTGGCCAATCCCATTCACATGTCTCGCACGCCGCCGGCACCTCAAGGCCCGCCCCCGTTACTGGGGCAACATACCGCCGCGGTGCTGGGAGATCTCCTGAGCCTTGCTACGTCAGAGATTGACGAGCTTGTGGCCCAAAAGGTGATTTTCTGCAATCCGGTGGTCCTGGCGTCCTGACCGTTGATGCGTGGGGGTTTATTTCGGCGGGGTCGATTGCATTCACGTCTTGGACTTCAATCGAAAATCAATGGGAATGTCATCTGATCGACTCTCTGGCAACGCAGCTTCCGGTAGAGGTTCATAACGCCAGTGCCGAACAGCATCCATGGCAGCGCTATCCAGCAGTTTAAATCCGCTGCTGCGTTTTAGCGTGACCGTGCTGACAGCGCCGGTTGGTTGGATGCTAACGGTCAAGATGACATGACCTGGCAGGCCTTTT
>DUBL01000054.1 GCA_012960345.1 Gammaproteobacteria bacterium
GGTCACCACGTTCCATCCAGCGCGCCCGCCTGACAGGTGGTCCAGTGTTGAAAACGTTCGGGCGACATGAAAAGGTTCGTAATAAGTCGTCGAACAAGTGCTCGCAAGGCCCAGGTGTGAGGTCACCATTGCCATGGCGGTCAGAAGCGGAATCGGATCCATTTTCACGACCCGCACGCCATGGCGCACCGCCTGCGCATGATCGGCACCGTAAATATCGGGCATCGCCAGGCGATCATCGAAAAAAGCCATATGAAAGCGCCCGCTTTCGAGAATCCTGGCTACTCGCTGGTAGTAATCAGCACTCAGAAAGTCAGGTGCCGCATCAGGATGACGCCACGAAGCCGGGTAATTGGAGCAATTCTGTGCCTGCATAAAGCCGACCAGAACCATCTCACGTGCTGTCATTGAGCAACCCTCCTTACGGGGCAGCGTAACCCGGTTTCGTCTTCACGCAAACCGGCTGTGCTCACCTCGGTGACCGCTGGACTAAAGCTTTCTGAGCTCGGGCAACAACTCCTTTGAAATAAGATTGATGCTGGCGGTCGCATCAGCGACCGGCATACCCGCCCAGTGGGTTCGAAAAATCAGATGATTAACACCGAGCTGCTCCCAGTACGGCTTAAGCTGTTCGTAACATTCCTCGGGGCTACCAATGATAAAACGATCCTTGATCAAATCTTCAAAACCCTGATCAAAGGATTCATCTTCCGGCATCGCGCCGTCCTGACCCCATTTGGCGTAATCCTGATATTTTCCAGAAAGATAGGGCCCTGCTTTTTCCATGGCGGTGGCACGGTCCTTGGCGCAATACAATTCTTTCATCAACGGTAATTCATCTGGAAATGGCTTACCGCAAGCTTTCAGTTCGTTGCGGTACAACTCGAGTTGACGAAGGCTCGTGCCTATTGTTGAGTGGGGGCTCACAAACCACGAATCCCCGACTCGAGCGGCACGCATGACCGCACGGTCGTTGTTCGCACCCACCCAAATAGGCGGACCGGGTTGCTGAACCGGGCGAATATTCATGTGCACGTTATCCAGTTTGCAGGTCTCGCTGTCGTGACTGACGGTGTCCTCAGTCCATAGTCGGTGCACCAATTCCAGGTATTCCTCAAACCGCTGCACCCGCTTACCCTTCGGCACGTTAAAGGCATTGAACTCAACTTCGCGATAACCCACACCCACACCAAAGATAAAGTTGCCACGCGCAATGATGTCCAGCGTGGCAACAGTCTCGGCGATGTAAACGGGGTTATGTAAGTTCACCAGCAGGATGCCAAGGCCGGTAGTCATGTCACCTGCCTCTGGCATCAAGCGGGTCAGAAAGGGCACCAGTTGGAGTTGCTTGTTATTTCCCTCGTTGAGGTAATGTTGACCGGAGAAAAGCGAATCCCAACCACCGTCCCGAGCCGCATGCACCATCTCAATTTGCCCCGCCAGCGCCTGCACCATATCCGTGTCCAGGTGCTGCTGGTTAGTCGTAAAAAGTCCCACCTTCATGGTCATGCCTCCTTAAGTCCGCAGTGCCGCACTCATCCATTGAGCAACGCGTCGATCAATCCAAACCACCAAAACAATTACTCACCAATGAATTGCGCAAACTGATCGATCAGCGGCAACACCGTGTCCTTGCCCTCAGAGGGCAGGGTAAAAAGCGCCCGGTCAACACCCGCGGCCCGACACTCGTCGATGTAGCTCGCATCGGGGCGAGTACCAAACAGGCTAACCGACAGGGTGCTCATCTCGCGCCCTGCCTCATCGGCAAATTGTTTCAATCGAGCCATCTCGGCTTGCGGATCCGTAAAAGCACGCCCACGCGGAATCCACCCGTCGCAAAACTCAACAATTCGGCGCAGCGAATATTTCGTCTCGCCGCCAAGCAGAATCGGCGGGTGTGGTTTCTGCACCGGTTTCGGCCACGACCAGATCGCATCAAACTGCGTAAATTCACCGTGATAACTTGCGGCATCCTGCGTCCAGATAGCCTGCATGGCCTTGGCTCGATCCACCATGACGCGAAACCTGGTGTCAAAGACAGTGCCATGGTTTTCCATTTCCTCGAGATTCCAACCCGCACCAATGCCGAACTCAAAACGGCCATTCGACAGGAGATCCAGCGTTGCCACTTCTTTGGCCGTCACGATCGGATCGCGTTCAGTCAATAGACAAATACCGGTACCAATACGCAAATTACGCGTCGCTGCAGCGGCCGCCATAAGGCCCACAAACGGATCAAGGGTGTGGGAATACTCCTTAGGTAGATCACCCCCACCCGGCCAGGGGGTCTGTCGACCCGAAGGAATATGCGTGTGTTCCGGCACAAAAAGAGACTCAAAGCCTCTCTCTTCGAGTGCCACCGCAAGGTCTACCAATGGCATCGAATATTCGGTCGGAAACATGTAAACGCCAATTTTCATCACTTCTTCTCCACTGCAACGGGTTGTCAGAACATAATCCCCACTATACCGTCTCATCGTAACGATCAACACCACACCGATTGACAACGATTCGTGTCGAACACCTCAAGATTTGATCCTGGCCTGTGGGCCGTGGTGCCCATCAAGAATTTTGACCACGCCAAGGAACGTTTGGCGTGCATCCTGACCGCCTCAGAACGCCGATCCCTCTTTACCGCGATGTTAGAGGATGTACTGCAGACCTTGTCGCAGTGCCCTGCACTGACAGGCATCGTGCTGGTGACCCGCGAGCGCGAGGCCCAGGCGCTGGGGCAGCGCTACGGGGCACGATCACTGATCGAGCAAGCCAATCTCGGCCACACCGCTGCCAGCACCCTGGGCGCACGCAGCCTGGCTACCAACAAAGGAACCAGCATGTTGCAACTGCCGGCCGACCTGCCGCTGGTTAACCCGGATGACATTAATGCACTGATCTTGGCACATGGCAACGGGCCGGCTATCACCCTGGCTCCATCTCGAGATCACCGTGGATCAAACGCCGTCCTGTGCACGCCGCCTGACCTGTTACCGCTGCAATTTGGCGATGACAGTTTTAAGCCCCACCTCGCAGCCAGCCGAGCACTCAATGTTGAACCGACTGTTGTTGAGCGCCCGGGACTTGCACTCGATATTGACACGCCCGACGATCTCGTCGCACTTCTTGCAACACCCACGGCCACGCGGACGTACGACTATCTGCGCTCAAGCGGTATCGACAAACGCCTGTTCGATCAGCGGAAAAATTAGGCAACGTCGCCGAAACGATCGCGTAACCGCGGCAATACTTCGCTTGAGTAAAGATCCAAAAAGCGGATCTGATCAGGGCCCGGTGCATGAAATACCAGGTGCGTGAACCCAAGATCAATCATCTCGCTCAAACGCTCGACGTGCTCATCCGGGTCTGTTGAGACAATCCAACGTTTAGCGGCGCGTTCGGCTGGCACCGCATCGGCGAGTTTTTCCATTTCGGCTGGGTCCTCGACACCGGTTTTCTCTTCCGGTGAGAGCGCGAGTGCAGCCCAGTGCCGCGTGTCTTCCATCGCCCGCACTCGATCGGTGTCGAAAGACACTTTCATCTCGATCATGTACTCAATGTCACTGGCCTCGCGACCGCCTTTCTCTAAACCTTGCGCAACATTCGGCAGCAACGTCTCGCGATAAAGCTCCGGCGCCTTACCACTGGTACAGATAAAGCCCTCAGCTACCCGCCCGGCGAGCCGCGCTGCGGTGGGGCCCGCGGCAGCAATATAAATGGGGATCAACTCATCCGGGCGATCGTAAATGGTCGCTCGCTCGGTCTGGAAATAATCCCCTTCGAACGTCACTCGATCCTCCGTCCACAACTGTCGCATCAGTTCTATGGATTCACGCAAGCGACCAAACCGTTCCTTGAAGCCAGGCCAGACCATGCCCGTCGCCGGCACCTCGTTCAGGGATTCGCCCGTGCCAATACCCAGGATGACTCGACCTGGACATAACAACCCAAGCGTCGCAAAAGCCTGCGCAACAATGGAAGGGTGGTAACGAAAGGTTGGCGTCAACACGCTAGTCCCAATGATGGCCCGCGACGTCCGCTCACCCAGCGCACCCAGCCAACCCAGCGAATACGGCGCATGCCCATTGGTATGCCGCCACGGCTGAAAGTGATCGCTCACCATGATTGAATCAAAACCTACCTTCTCAGCATGAACTGAAAATTCAAGCAATTCACGCGGGCCAAACTGTTCGGCAGAGGCCTTGTATCCTATTTTCAACATGGGTCTTGTCCTGATCTGGGTATGGGTTTTCTTGGGGCGATGTTAGCCCGGACTCACCGTCTCGTGATCGGGCCTAACATCGGTGAATATGATCGTGTTATCACCGCTGACACGCCCCGCGGGGATACGGTGGTCACCATCCCGCAAACGCGCCAACATGGTGACCTTGTCCGCACCGGTTGCCAACCATAGGCGCTCGCGCGCTCGGTTAAGGGCTGGGAAAGTCAGCGTCATGCGTCGATGCCCTCGGTAAGACGCGGTCACAGCCACATCGCGGTCGGTCATCATCAGTGCCTCATCACCGGGCACCAATGACGCTGTGTGTCCATCATCGCCCAGGCCAAGATGCACCAGATCAATCACCACTGGGTCACCGGCAATCAAGGCCAAGGTCTTGGCATACGCTGCCGCGGCACCCGTCAGATCTTCACTCTCGACTGGCATCGGGCAGGCCTTGGCCTGGCTCGGCCCATCGGCCTGCAAAAGGGCATCCTCAATCATTACCCAATTGCGTGCGGCATCACCGGCCGGCGCCACGCGTTCATCCACCTGAAAAATATGCACCTGTGCCCACGGTAGATCGGCCTTTGCAAACGCCGCTAGCATGGCATGGGGCGAACGCCCCCCGCTCAATGCCATGATGAAGGCCCCTCTCGCCGAAATGGCTTCACGCGCGCTAGCGGCAAGCTGTAAAGCGGCCGCCTGCGCGGCCTCTTGCGGCCCAGCGTAGTTTTGAAACACGGGTTGACTCACACGCTTAGCTCAAGCGTCCAAAGACAAGCACCCCGCCTGTGGCGGTATGTCTTCGAAATTGTCTGATCGATAACCAAATGGCTGCCTTTAATCGAGTCTTACTACCTGTCTTCGGATCGGCTGTGCTGTACTGTAGGTTAGCCTGAACCTTACATGGTTATTGCAGGTCTACAGCCTTGATGAAACTTACCATATATTACGACGTCATTAGGTGGCCGCACCGGCCACCCCTACTTTGGACTGAACCCAGACACTACGATGCCAACGACTCAGCGCCTTCTTGATACCGCCGCCAGCGGCCGCACCATCAGCGACAGTGAAGCACATACGTTGTTCGGTACGAGCGATCTTGAGTCCCTGCTCAGTGCAGCCCGTGAACGCCGGGATCAAGCACACGGCACCGTTGTCAGTTACTCACCCAAAGTATTTATTCCGCTGACCAAACTGTGTCGTGATGTGTGTCGTTACTGCACTTTTGCCGAGCCCCCCCGCCGTGGCGAACAGGCCTACCTCAGTATCGAAGAAGCGATCGACATCGCCCGCGCGGGCGCGAAAGCCGGCTGCCACGAAGCGCTGTTTACGCTAGGCGATCAACCGGAACGTCGATACCGTGCTGCTCGTGAGGCGCTAGAAACGCTGGGGCATGACTCGACCATCGATTATCTGATCGAAACTGCCCATGCCGTGCATGAAGCAACGGGCCTACTGCCCCATGTCAATCCGGGATTAATGAACGCCGAGGAACTCGGTCGCTTGCGCCGCGTCTCGGTCTCTGCAGGTCTGATGCTTGAATCGAGCGCCGAACGATTGACTGAGCGCGGCGGCCCCCATCACGGCTGCCCGGACAAAACACCCTCGCTGAGACTGGCTTCGATTGAGCGGGCCGGTGAAGCCGCTATCCCTTTCACCAGCGGAATCCTTGTGGGCATTGGTGAGACCGAAGCGGAACGCATTGATTCATTCCTGGCGTTACGCGCG
>DUBL01000055.1:0-1545 GCA_012960345.1 Gammaproteobacteria bacterium
CAGTAAAAACCTCGAGCGCGGCTCAGCCGGTCAGGTTGTCAGCTTCGCTGATGACCGTGAACGAGCTAATGTGCTCGGTCAGTTCGTCGAGTGAACGTGGCAGCAGTTGGCCGCGCGCAGCGTAGTAATCCAGCAGTTGATGGATGCTCGGCACGTCATTCGTGCGTGCTCGTCTAACCGATAAGGTCATGAGGTTACGCGACTTAGCATATCGCGTGCGTGATCACGCGTCTGGCGTGTGATTTTGACTCCACCGAGCATGCGCGCAATTTCTTCGATTCGCGCGTCAGGGTCCAGCAACTCAACCGCCACACCGCTTTGCGCACCACTCGCCTTGGTTACTCTCAGGTGTCCTTCACCCTGCACGGCAACTTGTGGCAGATGAGTGATGCACAGTACCTGCCGATCTCGGCCCAGGGTGCGCAGTTTGCTGCCTACGATTTCAGCCACGCTGCCGCCGATACCCACATCGACCTCATCGTAGATCGAGAGGGGAACCGGATCGACGGTAGAGGTCACGACCTGCAGTGCCAGTGAAATGCGTGATAACTCTCCGCCCGAAGCCACCCGTTCGAGTGGTCCGTAAGCCATTTCATGCGTGGTTCTGACGGTGAACTGAACACGTTCTCGACCATGCCGCTGGCGGCCCGCTTCATCGATGGGCACCAGGTTGACTCGAAAATCCGCATCAGTCAGTCCGAACTCAGCGAGGTGTGCAGTCACTGCTTTGCCGAGTTGTTCGGCGGCCACCTGGCGAGCTTGCGAAACGTCAGTCGCGAGTTCGTCATAGCGCTGGTTAAGATCGCTCAGGGATTGCTCAAGCACCGCTAACTGGTCACTCGAGTCTGCGATTGTGGCGAGTTCTTGCTGTAATTTTTCCAGCGCATCCTTGAGCGCTTCTGGTTGCACCTGATATTTACGTGCTGCTTCGTGCAAAGCGCCCAGCCGGGCCTGAACCTGCGCATATTCTTCCGGGTCTAATTCATAGCCCTCTAGACAGTGGCGAAGGTCGTTTGCAGTTTCGGTTAGCCGTACCTGCAGCTCGTCGAATTCCGTTGCCATGGTTTCAAGCCGGGGATCATACCGCGCAAGATGGTGCAAGCGGGCGCCCGCCTGATTCAGAGTCAACAAGGCGGAGCCTGACTCATCCTCGGTCAGCTGTTGCAGTGATGTCCAGGCACCCTCGGCCAGCTCCCGAGTGTGGGCTAGCTGAGTCTGACGTTGATCAAGACTGTGCCATTCGTCCGCATTCGGATTAAGTGCTTCGAGTTCTGAGATCTGGTAGCGCAAGAACGATTCGCGTGCTTCACGTTCGCCTGTCAGTTGTTGAAGCGCATCGAGCGCCTGCGTGGTTTCGCTGATGTTCCTGTGAATGTCACCCATTTGGGTGACTGTCGATTGGATGTGTGCAAATGCGTCTAATGTTGTGCGCTGGACATCACGTTTTAGCAAGAGGTGGTGCTCATTTTGGCCATGAATATCGACCAACAAGTCGCCGACCGCGCGCAAGGACTGAATAGGGACAGGTCGACCGTTGATGAATCC
>DUBL01000055.1:1700-34401 GCA_012960345.1 Gammaproteobacteria bacterium
GATGATGTCAGCAGATGTGCGATCACCCAGTAGGATAGCCATCGCGTCGACAATCAGTGATTTCCCGGCACCGGTCTCTCCGGTGAGCACCGTCATGCCAGGACTAAAAACTACCTCAACATCACGGACGATGATGAAATTACGTACTGTCAGCCAGTTGATCATGGTGCCGGTTGGGCGTTAGCCCCAACCCAGCTTTGAGCGTAGCGCAGTATAGTGGTTGTGGCTGTTGATTCGAATCATCCGGGTGGCAATGTCGGCTCGTCGAACGGTGAGGAAAGCGCTCTCGGCAACGGCGATGCGGTGAATGCCGTCCACGAACACATTGGCACCGGCGCCAGCAAGATCAACGATGTCAATCTTGATGTGACTCGAGTCGTCGAGTACCAGAGGACGCTGGCCCAGAGAGTGCGGGCACACTGGGGCGAAAAGAATGGCGGGCAGTAATGGATGGAGAATAGGGCCACCGACCGAGAGCGCGTAGGCGGTCGAGCCCGTCGGCGTTGAGAGGATTATGCCATCGCCTCGCGTGCGTCCCACCGACTCATCGTTGACGTACGTTTCAAACTCGATCATACGACCGGTTTCCCCTTTGACCAGGGCCACATCGTTGAGTGCGACACCGTGTTCGGTCAGTTGATTATCGGCAAACACTTCCACCTGAAGCATGGTCCTCTCTTCAATGGTGAACTGACCTGCCAGCAACTCGTCGATCAGTTGCGTCATCTGACCTGCGGGGATATCGGTCAGGTAACCCAAACGACCGAGATTGACGCCGATCAAAGGCAGTCCAACCGGTGCCAGGCTGCGGGCAGCATGCAGCATGGTTCCGTCGCCCCCAACCACGATGCCAAGATCGATGGTGTCTGAAAGCGGTTTGCCCGAGTCTTCGATGCGCCGGCCGGGGATATTGCTGGCAGTGGTATCTCCCAGGTACACCTCAAGTCCGCGAGACTCTAGATGTGCCTGTAACGTCGATAAGGTGGCCTGAACGTCTGCGTCCTGGTAACGGCCGAAAATCCCAGCACTGGTAAATGGCGCCGGATTTTTCTGTGTTTTATGCTCGGCCATGGGCGTGAGTCCTCCCCACGTTGCACCGGGGGTTGGCAATGGTATGATGCGAGAGCATCGTTGTTCGGTGGTCCAGACTGGCATTCTACCGCCAAGGACGGCATCGCATTGAACGATAACCCCATATATAGTGTTTGATAACTCTCAAATTCAGCTGAATGAGCGGGCGGAAACGCTGCTGCAGTTGCTGATACGCCGGTATATCGACCAGGGAGAGCCTGTGGGTTCGCGCACACTGTCGCGCGAGCCCGGCTTAGGTCTTAGTCCCGCCACCATACGAAACGTCATGTCAGATCTTGAGGAATTGGGTCTGATTCGATCTCCCCATACCTCTGCTGGCAGGGTGCCGACTCAACTTGGTTATCGCATATTTGTCGACACCATGATGAAGGTGAAACCGCTCAATAACGAAGCCATTGAAGAGATCAGCGGTGGATTCGCCCGCGCTCATGATCCCAACGAATTGATTGAGTTGGCGTCCGAGTTGGTGTCACAGATTACGCATTTTGCAGGTATCGTGATGTTGCCTGGAGACCAAAGCGCACGGTTTCGACAGATTGAGTTTCTGCACCTGTCTGATGATCGGATTCTCGCCATTCTGGTTACTCAGGATGGGCGAGTACAGAACCGCGTGTTATTTGTAGGTCGAACTTATTCGCCCAGTGAGTTGGTGGAGGCGGCAAACTTCTTCAACGCGCAGTATTCCGGTCGACCGCTAAGCGAGGTCCGTCATGTGCTGCTTCACGACATGCAAAGTGACAGTCATCGTATGAATCAGATCATGCGCCACGCGGTGGATATGGCGCAATCTCTGTTCGAAGACGATGAGGCCAATAGCGTGGTCGTCAGTGGCGAAACGAACTTATTGGGTGTGCCCGACTTCGTAGAGTTGGAGAAGTTGCGAGAGATTTTTGACACGTTTAAAACCAAGCAGGATTTGCTCGAGTTGCTGGACAAGAGCATGAATGCCCGTGGTGTGAGCATATTCATCGGCGAGGAGTCTGGCTACAACGCGCTCACCGATTGCAGCGTAGTGACCGCACCGTATCTGGATCAGGGCCGCTGTGTCGGGGTGCTGGGCGTCGTTGGCCCAACGCGTATGGCCTACGATGAGGTCATTCCGGTGGTCGACATTACGGCCAGGTTTCTTGGGAACGCGCTCAGCTCACTGCACTAGGGGCGAAACTCGGCTTCAACTTAGTGTGACGGGTACCGCCTGGTATCTGTAAATACATGGCCCGGACGGGTTGAAATGGCGCTGCCCGGCCCCATAACCAATGTATACCCCTCGATTAATTGTGAATTGATCAATGATTGCCACATGAGCCAAAACACCGTTGATACCGCAAATGACGCCACGTCTCCCGTTCCGTTAGTCGACTCGAAACCCGAGGATGCCCCGGCAGAGTTTGCCGATGAGGTAACCGAGGACGCCGGCCTTGAGGCGCCCGTTGATGGGGACACGGTGTGCGAGCCTGCCAAGGAGTTGCCCGACTCGGCTGCTGCACTGGCAGAGGCGATCACACTCGCCGCTGAACTGACGGGGGAGGTTGAATCTCTCAAGGATGAGGCACTCAGAGCGCGGGCCGAGGTCGACAACATTCGAAAACGCAGTCAGGCTGAGGTTGCCTCGATTCGGCGGTATGCCGTTGAGGGGTTTGCTCGAGAGTTGCTCGGTGTTCGCGATAGCCTGGATCTGGCCCGCGGGGTTGACCTAAGCACCGCTGACGGCGATGTCGCGGAAAAAGTCGTCGAAGGCTTGGACATTACGCTCAAGCAGCTCGACAGTTTGATGGAAAAGTTCTCGATCCAAGCGGTGGAGCCTGAGGTGGGAGAGAAGCTTGATCCCGAACTTCACCAAGCCGTCTCGACGGTGGAAAGCGATGAACTCGAGCCCAACTGTATCCACCAGTGCATTCAGAAGGGTTACCGGCTCCATGATCGACTGTTAAGACCGGCCATGGTGATTGTCGCCAAACCCCCCACGGCCGCTTGAATTAACCAGTAATGCCCTTATTTTTATTCCTGAACTAACGAAAATCGTATTTTAAGAGGATTCATTAACATGGCGAGCATCATCGGCATTGATCTTGGTACCACTAACTCCTGTGTTGCAGTCATGGAGGGCGGATCGGCCAAAGTGATAGAAAACAGTGAAGGTGACCGCACGACACCTTCTGTCGTGGCGTTTACCGAAGACGGGGAAGTCCTCGTTGGGCAATCAGCCAAGCGTCAGGCGGTGACTAATCCGCACAACACAATTTTTGCCTTCAAGCGCTTGATCGGTCGGCGTTTCGATGAAGAGCTGGTTCAGCGTGACATCGATTTGATGCCGTATCGCATCGTCAAGGCGAAGAACGGCGATGCCTGGGTAGAGGCAGCTGGTAAACCGGTGGCGCCGCCGGAAATCTCCGCGCGGGTGTTACAGAAGATGAAGAAGACCGCAGAAGATTATCTGGGTCATGAGGTGAACGAGGCCGTGATCACTGTGCCGGCTTACTTCAATGATTCGCAGCGCCAGGCGACCAAAGATGCGGGAAAGATTGCCGGGCTGGACGTCAAGCGGATTATCAACGAACCCACAGCGGCCGCTCTGGCATACGGCTTGGAGAAGCAGAAAGGCGATCGCAAGATAGCGGTCTACGATCTCGGTGGTGGAACCTTTGATATTTCCATTATTGAGATTGCTGACGTCGATGGTGAACACCAATTTGAGGTGCTCTCGACTAACGGGGACACTTTTCTTGGGGGCGAAGACTTTGATCGCCGCTTGATCGACTATCTGGCCGATGAGTTTGAGAAAGATCAGGGTATGAATTTGCGCGGCGATGCTTTGGCAATGCAGCGCCTGAAGGAAGGGGCGGAAAAGGCAAAGATCGAATTGTCTTCCACCATGCAGACGGAGATTAATCTGCCCTACATCACAGCTGATCAAACGGGTCCCAAGCATTTAACTTTGAAACTGAGCCGGGCTAAGCTCGAGGCGATGGTCGATGAGTTGATTGCACGTACGATTGAGCCATGCAAGGTCGCGTTGCGCGATGCTGACCTCAAGGCCACTGATATTGACGATATTCTGCTGGTCGGTGGCCAGACCCGGATGCCCAAAGTGCAGGAAGTGGTCAAGGACTTTTTTGGTCGTGAGCCGCAGCGCGACATCAATCCGGACGAGGCAGTGGCAGTGGGTGCCGCGATCCAAGGTGGAGTGCTCGGCGGCGATATTAAGGATGTCCTGTTACTGGATGTGACGCCGTTGTCACTGGGTATTGAGACACTGGGTGGGGTGATGACCAAGTTGATTAACAAGAACACCACTATCCCGACTAAAGCCAACCAGGTGTTCTCAACCGCAGACGACAATCAAACGGCGGTAACGGTGCATGTTCTCCAGGGTGAGCGCGAGATGGCAAAGGACAACAAGTCGTTGGGGCGTTTCGATCTAACAGATATTCCGTCTGCCCCGCGTGGCATGCCGCAGATTGATGTCACTTTTGATATCGATTCAAATGGCATCATGCACGTGTCGGCCAAGGACAAAGCGACAAATAAGGAAAACCGGATTGAGATCAAGGCCGGCTCGGGTCTGAGTGACGAGGAAATCAAACGCATGGTTGAGGACGCCGAGACGCATGCCGAAGAGGATCGTAAGACCCGTGAACTGGTCGATGCGCGCAATCAGGCGGAGGCCATGATCCATACTGTGCGTAAGACGCTGGTCGAGGCGGCTGACAAGGTGGAAGAAGATGAAAAAACGCACATTGAGTCGGCCATTGTTGAACTTGAGGAGGCGAGCAGCGGTGAGGACGTCGAGGCCATTCAGAACAAGACCAATACCTTGATGGAGGCCAGTCATAAACTGGCTGAAAAAATGTATCAAGAATCCGCGGCCTCCGCTGACAGTGCAGAGCCAGGTGGTGCGGGCGATGCGCCGGAAGGTGATGTGGTTGATGCAGAGTTTGAAGAGGTGGAAGAGGTGAAGGACGACAAGAATCAATGAGGCGGTGTTTGAGCGGGCACTGTTGTCAGGTGGTCCGCATAGCAACACGCGAGGAAGCCGGAGCGATGCCCCGGCTTTCGTGCGTTTTGACAGCCTCGCGGCGAGGTCGGAAGATGACTATCCATAATGGCTAAGCGGGATTATTACGATGTGCTCGGGGTTGGGCGTGAGGCGGGTGATGGTGACCTGAAGAAAGCCTATCGTCGACTGGCTATGAAGCACCACCCAGATAGAAATCCTGATGATCCTAAGGCGGAGCAGCAATTCACGGAGGCCAAAGAGGCCTATGAGGTGCTGTCCGACGGAGAGAAACGCGCGGCGTATAACCAATTTGGTCATGCTGGCGTGGAAGGCAATGTGGGAATGGGTGGCGGCGCAGGTGCGGCTGGGTTCGGCGATATTTTCGGCGATATTTTCGGCGATATTTTCGGTGCGGGTGCGGGTGGCGGACGACGCGGACGCAGCGCTCGGGGAGCTGATCTTCGTTACGAGCTCGAATTGACGCTGGAGGATGCTGTTCGTGGAAGTGACTCGCGAATTCAAGTGCCCACACTGGTGCGGTGTGATACCTGCAGTGGTTCGGGTGCAAAACCGGGGACCTCTCCGTCTTCGTGTTCGACCTGCGCTGGTCAGGGGCAGGTGCGTATGCAACAAGGCTTCTTTTCCATACAGCAGACCTGTCCACAGTGCAGCGGCAGCGGTAGGGTGATCACCAGTCCTTGTGGCGAATGCAGTGGCCAGGGCCGTGTGCAAAAAAGAAAGACGTTGCAGGTGAAAGTGCCGGCTGGGGTCGACGATGGCGACCAGATTCGACTGGCAGGAGAAGGAGAGAGCGGTGCGGCGGGAATCCCAGCGGGAGATCTGTATGTCTTGATGCGACTCAAGCCCCATCCGATTTTCTCGCGTGACGGCGACAACCTTTATTGTGAAATGCCGGTGAGTTTTGCTGTGGCGGCGCTCGGCGGTAACATCGATATTCCCACCCTCTCAGGCCGGGCCAATCTGAAAATTCCTACAGAAAGTCAATCTGAGCGGGTGTTTCGTTTGCGCGGCAAGGGTGTGCGCAATGTTCGTTCCGGATCGGTGGGAGATCTCTATTGCAAGGTTAAGGTCGAAACGCCTGTTAATTTGACACGTCGTCAAAAGGAAGTATTGTCGGAATTTGAAGAGTTGACCAATGGAGGGGACAGTCGGCATTCTCCGAGGCAGAACTCCTGGTCGGGCAAGCTCAAGTCATTTTTCGAAGACCTGGTGTCTTGAGTGCTATGCCTGAATCGGCGATAAGAGCAAGGCGGGAAATAGCTTAAGGCACCTGATCAATGATTACGGTTGAAGAAACACCACTTTCTGGCGTGATGGTTATTACGCCGCAGGTATTTCAGGATGATCGTGGTTTTTTTCTCGAGAGTTTTAATGCCGAGTGTTTCCTTAAAGAAGGGTTGCCTGTGGATTTCGTACAGGACAATCATTCACGGTCAGTGAGGGGCGTTCTTCGCGGACTTCACTATCAGTATCCTGCCTGGCAGGGCAAGTTGGTACGCGTACTGGTCGGTGAGATTTTCGATGTGGTGGTTGATATACGCCGTCAGTCCTCAACATTTGGTCAGTGGTTTGGTATTCACCTGAGCGCAACGGACTTTAAACAACTCTGGGTTCCGCCGGGCTATGCGCACGGATTTTGCGTGGTCAGTGATATGGCCGAAATGGCCTACAAGTGCACGGTCCCCTACCTTCCTTCCGATGATGCCGGTGTGCGCTGGAACGATCCAGAAATCGGCATAGAGTGGCCAGTCAACGACCCTGTTTTGTCAGCGAAGGACCAGGTGGCGCCGTTGCTCGCTGAACTCGACGACCTTTCTGTTTAAAGCGCGTGAGGCGCGCTCTGCCATTATGAAGGTGCTTTTGTTCGGTCGTACAGGGCAGGTGGGTTCGGCCCTCGCAGAACAAGCGGTAGCGCCAGTGGTATTGCAAAGTCTTCACCGAGTAGATGTTGATCTTGCCGATAGCAGCGCAATTGATCGAGTAATCCGCCAGGCGCAGCCAGACGTCGTGATTAATGCCGCGGCCTATACGGCTGTCGATGCGGCGGAGTCGGAGCCTGATCAAGCCTATCAGGTGAATGCCAAAGCGCCTGGGGTGATGGCGCAGGCCTGCCTGGAGTGTCAGGCACTACTTGTGCACTATTCGACAGATTATGTCTTTGATGGACGGGGCCGACAGCCCTACGTGGAAGACAGTCCGACTGGGCCTACCGGAGTTTACGCCCGTTCAAAGCTTGCCGGTGAGGTAGCCGTTATGGCCGCTGGTGGTCAGGCCATTATCCTGAGAACTGGATGGGTCTACTCCCATGACGGCCGCAATTTTCTTCACACTATGTTGCGATTGGCTGAGTCCGGCGTACCACTGTCGGTGGTTGCTGATCAGGTCGGGGCCCCAACCTATGCACCAGATCTCGCCACGGCAACGTGGAAGATTATCGATCGACTCCAAGCGCAATCAAATACCTCTACACTCCGCATCTTACATGCGACCAATCATGGCGAGGTGAGTTGGCATGGCTTTGCCAGCGCATTGTTCGAACGTCTCGGCCGCAACGATGTGGTGGTAGAGGCGATCACAACGGCCATGTATCCAACAGCCGCTCCAAGGCCTGCTTATTCTGTACTCTCGAATGACCGGCTTGATAAAGAGTTTGGCGTGCGGCTGCCATCCTGGGAAGACGGGATGATGCGTTGCCTCGATCGCTTGCGTACTGCTAAACCGTGAATTTGCTCGCGATTGATACGGCGACGGAAGCCTGTTCGGTTGCGCTTTGGTGCGATGGGAGGGTTCATTGTCAACGAGTGATGGAACCGCGCGGGCACTCTGCCCGAGTGTTACCGATGGTTGAGGCAGTGCTGGATGAGGCCGGTATTGCCCGCTCATCACTGGATGTGATCGCGTGTGACCGGGGACCGGGTTCATTTACAGGCATTCGCATCGGTGTTGGCGTGGCCCAAGGCATCGCGATGGGGTTGGATCGCCCAGTGGTCGGTGTTTCATCGTTGCTGGCGCTTGCCGAGCTCTGCGGAAAGGAAGCGGTGTTGCCCGCCATCGATGCGCGGATGGGGCAGGTGTATTGGGCTTTGTTTTGCCAGGATAAGGCAGCACCGACAGGCTGGACATGCAGGCAACCGGAGCAGGTAAGTGACCCCGAGTCGGTTGCGTCGTTAGCTTTGCGCGCCGTGGGTGTGGGCAGTGGGTGGGATCGCTATCCTGATGTGCTTAGCCGTCGCAGCGGCGACTGGATTGCCCTGCGTTTTCCCGATGCAACGGCCATTGCCTCGATTGCGGCGCGCGAGATTGCGGCGGTGGGCATCGAAAAAAGTGGGAGTGCTGTGCCAGTCTATCTTCGAGATCGAGTGACGGATTAATGTTCGGTGCTGAGTTTGCGCGGCCTTCAACTCCGTGACAGCGTCATTACACCTTGAGTCTGCATGGTGGGTGTTAATGTCGAAGAGCCGCATAGTTCGTCGATCGGTGTGTCGGTAGCGAGGTTCCAGTAACCCGTATAATTTCCGCTAAGATCACTTGAGGTGCCAGTCAGGGCAATCTGGATCTTGCTGGGACGATCTGGGCCGTTTTCATCAGGTGCGGTCCACTCAATGGTGAGCATACCCCGAGTCGACATTTCATTGTCAAAGGTGAGCGGATCATCACCCCCAGTATTGGTAGCCGTTTTGGTGGCGACGCCGCCCGATAAATAGCCACTGGTAACGCACTCGTAATCGGGTGTTAGGATAATTCCGGTGACGGCGCCGGCAACATCGGTCAAGGTCATGCTGACCGAGATCAATCGAGTGCCACCCTGGTTGCTCATGGTGCCGGTCCAGCGCCCCGACACGTTGAAGTCTTGCAATAAAGTCCCGCTGCTGGTGCCACCGCCACAACCCTGAATAATCAGGCAAGTCAGCGCCACGAGTAACCATTTATACGGTGTCAGCGTATTCATGGGGGCTAGGATATCATCGCCGAGGGCTTGGTGGTTGGGTTTCCACATTGGCTTGGGGTCAGTCTGCTGGAGTCAGCCGTCCAGATGGCGCTTGAAGATCTCGTTGACTTTCTGGGGATTGGCCTTTCCCTCAGTCATTTTCATGACCTGACCGACCAAGAATCCGAGCACTTTGGTCTCTCCTGCCTGATACTGGGCGGCTTGACTGGGACACTGTTTCAACACGGCTTGGACTATTTTTTCCAGTGAGTCGGCGTCAGAGATCTGCGTGAGACCGCGTAGATCGACGATCTCTTGCGCGCTGCCATTGCCTTGCCACAGGGCATCAAAAACGGTCTTGGCCATACGGCCAGAAATGGTGCCATTGTTTATTAACACCACCAGTTCGCCCAGCATGGCCGGCGTGATGGGCACATCTTCTAAACTGCACTGCTCTCGATTCAAAGCGGCTGCCATTTCCCCGCCCATCCAGTTAGCCACGCCCGAAGCATCCCCCGCTGCTGCGACCACGGCCGATTCGAAAAAATCGGCCAAATCACGGTCACGGGTCAGCTGGCGGGATTCCGCTACTGTTAGCCCGTATTCGCTGACAAAGCGAGCTTGGCGATTGTCGGGTAACTCCGGTAGGGCGGCGCGTGCTTCTTCGAGCAGATCATCGCCGATGAGTAGCGGCGGTAGGTCAGGATCCGGGAAATAGCGGTAATCATGCGCCTCTTCCTTGCTGCGCATGGGGCGGGTATTGCCTTGGTCCGCATCATAGAGTCGTGTCTCCTGGGCAATCGCCCCTCCATTTTCAACAACAGCAATCTGGCGATCAATTTCGTAGTCCAGGGCTTGTTCAACAAAACGGAAGGAATTGATATTTTTGAGTTCGGTGCGGGTGCCTAGTGTGGTTTGGCCGTGAGGTCGAATGGAGACATTGGCATCACAGCGAAACGATCCCTCCTGCAGATTGCCGTCACAGATATCAAGATAGCGCACCAGCGTATGAAGTGTCCGCAGGTAAGCGACGGCCTCTGCAGGGGAGCGCATATCGGGTTCTGTGACCACTTCAAGCAGTGGTGTGCCAGCGCGGTTGAGATCAATGCCGCTCAGTCTGCCGAATGCGTCGTGAACAGACTTGCCGGCATCTTCTTCAAGATGAGCGCGTACCAGTCGGATGTCGTGGTGGGTATCTCCGACTTCAAAGCGGATCGATCCCCCACTGACGATGGGTAGTTCAAATTGACTGATTTGGTAGCCTTTGGGCAAATCAGGATAGAAGTAATTCTTGCGTGCAAATATTGAGTGTGGCTCGATGGTTCCACCAACGGCCATTCCAAAACAGATGGCTTTTACAACCGCTTCCCGGTTGATGACCGGCAAAACACCGGGAAGCGCAAGATCAACCGCGGATGCTTGCGTATTGGCGGGGGCACCGTAGGTCGTGGCGGTCGGGGAAAAGATTTTACTTTTGGTGTTCAGTTGAACATGGACTTCGAGCCCGATGACGATTTCCCACTCGTTCATGCAACCTCTCCAGGCGCATGCAGGTGCCAGTCAGTCACTTCCTGGAAGTGGTGGCCGATTGCGAGCAGTGTGCCTTCGTCAAGATAGTTGCCGATGACTTGCATACCGATCGGTAGGCCAGAAGGATCGAATCCCACTGGAAGTGAAAGCGCAGGTAAGCCAGCAAGATTGACAGTGATGGTAAAGATGTCGTCCAGGTACATTGATACCGGGTCTGTCGTTTTTTCCCCTAGCAAGAATGCGGTGGTGGGCGTTGTCGGCCCGACCAACACGTCGCATTCAGTTAGCGCTTGCGAAAAATCATCGGCAATGCGCCGCCGGATCTGTTGCGCTTTGAGGTAGTAGGCCTCGTAGTAACCCGCGGACAAGGCATAAGTGCCGACCAGAATACGGCGCTTGACTTCGGCACCGAAACCTTCGGCCCGCGTATTTTCATATAGTGCTTGAAGGTCCGCGTAAGATTCACTGCGATGTCCGTAACGTACACCGTCGAAGCGGGATAGATTGCTTGAGGCTTCGGCCGGTGCAATAACGTAGTAACACGGGATACCGGCCGCACTGTTTGGGAGGCTGACATCGATCAGTTTGGCACCGAGTTTTTCGAGTTCACCGAGGGCCTCTCGCACGTGTGCATTAATCTCGGGATCCAGAGACGGATCGAAGAATTCTGAGACCAAACCGATGCGTAGTCCTTCGATGTTTTGTTTCAGTGATGCCGCATAGTCAGGTACTGGCGCGTCAAGGGAGGTCGAGTCCCGAGCATCGAATCCGGCCATGGTCTGTAACAGCAGTGCGGCATCTTCCGCTGTTTGGGTAATGGGGCCACCTTGATCCAGCGATGACGCATAAGCCACCATGCCGTAGCGCGACACCCGCCCATAGGTGGGCTTTAGTCCGGTTAAGCCGCAGAACGACGCGGGTTGGCGGATAGATCCACCGGTGTCTGTGCCCGTGGCAGCACTAACCAGTCGCGCGGCAACGGCTGCAGCTGAGCCACCGGAACTACCCCCAGGCACGCGATCTCGATTCCAGGGGTTGTGCACGGGACCGAAGTGGGACGTTTCGTTAGATGAACCCATTGCAAATTCATCCATGTTGGTTTTACCGAGTGTGACGGCCCCGGCATCCTTAAGACGCCGAACTACGGTCGCATCATAGGGTGAGAGGAAATTGCCGAGCATCTTGGAGCCGCAAGTTGTCAGCATCCCTTGGGTACAAAAAATATCTTTGTGTGCGATGGGCAGGCCGGCAAGGGGTGGAGGGTTCCCACCAGCCAACAATTGATCTGCCGCTCTGGCCTGTTGCAGTGCGTAATCGGTATCTACTGTGATGAATGCATTGAGGTCCTGCTGCTTGTTGATTCGATCAGCAAAGTGGTGGACCAGTTCCTCGCTACCGATTTCCCGGCGGCGTAGCATCTGACCTAAGGTGCTCAATGATTGCCGATGTGGCACGTCCGATTCCGGGGAGTTGTCAGTGTGGTGGGGGAATAATCGGTTAGATCGGTTATCACTCGATAACCTTGGGAACCAGGTAGTGGCCTTGGTCGGTTTGGGGTGCGATCGACTGAAACAAAGTGCGTTGATCACTTTCGGTGACCGTGTCCTCACGCAACCGCAGCTGCATGTCTTGGGGATGGGCCAGCGGTTCAATTCCCTGGGTCGAAATCTCGTTCATTTGTTCAACCAGGTCGAGAATGCGGTCGAGATCTGCGGTGTAGGCATCGATTTCTGTTGAGTCGATGCCAATTCGGGCGAGATGGGCTACGCGCTCGACGTCGTCTTTAGATATTGGCACGGGTGAGAAGAACCAGAATACACGCGGCCCCAAATTATAGTACACGTGAGTTGGCCCGACATAGCAGTCTGACTGAGGTAAACTGGCGTCATCTGCTTCTCGCGAAGCCACTGGGATCGCACATGCTTCTCAAGCGCCTATTCAGACTCTTTTCCAACGATCTTGCCATTGATCTTGGCACCGCAAATACGCTGGTTTATGTGGCTGATCGAGGGATTATCCTGAACGAGCCGTCGGTTGTCGCTATTCGGACGGGTTCGCTCTCTCCCGGTAAGACTGTGCTTGCTGTGGGCCAGGATGCGAAATTGATGCTGGGCCGAACGCCCGGAAATATCGAGGCCATACGTCCCCTGAAGAGCGGTGTTATTGCCGACTTCACGATCACCGAGGTCATGCTGAAGTATTTTATCCGTAAGGTGCAAGACAATCGCCTCTTTTCGAGCCCGCGAATTGTGATTTGTGTTCCCGGAGGCTCAAACCAGGTTGAGCGACGTGCGATCAGGGAATCAGTGATGAGTGCGGGGGCCAGCGAGGTTTACCTGATCGAAGAACCCATGGCCGTTGCTATTGGGGCTGCCTTGCCGGTTGCTGAACCCACCGGTTCACTGGTGGTTGATATCGGGGGCGGGACTACCGAGGTTGCCGTTCTGTCATTAGGTGGGACAGTTTTTGCGACGTCGATCCGCGTAGCCGGTGATACTTTTGATGAAGCCATCATTAACTACGTTCGACGGCGCCACAGTCTTCTCATTGGTGAGGCCACGGCAGAGCGTGTCAAGACTACGATTGGTAGTGCTATAGAGGATGCAGATCACCGGCAGATGCAAATCAAGGGGCGTGACGTGACCGAAGGAATGTCACGTAGCATCGTCATTGGTAGTGATGAGATTTATGTCGCAATCAATGATGCGCTTCAGCGCATTGTACGGGCGATTCGCGAGACACTAGAGAACACACCACCAGAATTGTCCGCAGACATCTTTGAACGAGGCATGGTAATCGCCGGTGGTGGTGCGTTACTGCGCGATATGGATCGAAGGCTCATGCAAGAGACTGGACTCCCCGTGGTGGTTGCCGAAGACCCGCTGACCTGTGTTGCGCGTGGTTGCGGTCGCGCCCTAGAAGAAATTGCAGTGCTCGGTGATGTATTTGCAAGTGAGTAGCGAACGTTGTGGCGACACTCCGTCGACACAAGAATACCCTTTCATCGCTGATTAACCTGAGCGGGATTTATCACTCGAAGTGGCTACGCTGATGACTTATGGCATCGGTCGGTCTAGAACCCGCTTTGTGGTGTTGGCGTTGTTGTCTTTAGTACTGATGGGGCTCGACACTTACACTGATAGCCTCAAGCAAACGCGACCGATAGTGGGTTTAATTGTTGTACCGGTTCACCTGGTTGCGATGATTCCCGCGTTGATCCTGACCCAGGCCAATGCCTTGCCATTTGATGTGGCGCGATTGCAACAGGATTACCAGGCACTCAAGGAACATCGTTTACTGCTCAACTCACGGTTGCAGCGGCTCGAGGCGATCGAGGCGGAAAATGATCGCCTCAGAAGTCTCCTCTCCGCGACCGGCTATACCCCAGACGAAGTCCTGCTGGCAGAGGTGGTGCAGGTCAATGTTGATCCTTACTCACGTACGCTATTGATCAATCGAGGTACCGTTGAAGGTGTGTACGAGGGCCAGGCGGTGCTCGATGCAAATGGCCTTTTGGGACAGGTGGTTCGTTCAGGTGTCTTTAGAAGCACGGTCGCTTTGATCACGGACTCGAGTCAGGCGATACCGGTGATGAGCGTACGAAGTGGGCTGCATGTGCTGGCTTATGGAACGGGCCAGGGGAATGCGCTTACTGTCCCGTTCCTCGAGCCCACGGCAAATTTACGCGAAGGTGACGTGTTGGTCACTTCGGGTCTGGGCCAACGGTTTCCAAAGGGTTATCCGGTAGCGCGGGTAACACAGGTAGTGAGTTCTTTAGAGGAATCATTCTTACGAGTGACCGCGCTGCCCCTGGCGCAGCTTGATAGCATTTCGGAGTTGCTACTGTTATGGCCCGCAAAGCCGGTTGTGCCATCCGACATATCGCCAAAACAGGACCCCTCGAGTGGTTAGGATTGGTTACGCCGGCAAGCGTTGGTGGGTTATTGCGCTGTCATTTTTTCTCGCACTGTGCTTCTCGGTGATGGAGTTGGGCCCGATGTGGGCTCTGTGGGCTCCCGATTGGATATCGCTAGTGCTGATTTATTGGTGTTTGGCGGTACCTATGAGAGTTGGCGTGGGTGTCGGTTGGACGATGGGGCTGCTGTTGGATGTCGCTACTTTTGGACTCATTGGCCGGTTGGCATTGACGAAGGCGCTGATTGCCTACATCGCGCAGCGTTTCGCGCTCCGATTACGGGCCTTTCCGGTATGGCAGCAGGCGTGTGCGGTTTTTCTGCTGCTTGGCATGGAGGCTTTGATCATTACCTTGTTGGCTTTGATGATGGGTGAGAGCGATGCCGGACGGCCAGGTCGTTGGGTTGCTGTACTGATTGGGGCAGTGTTGTGGCCGGTCATCTTTATTTCCCTGCGCCGAATGCGACGCTGGGCACGGCTGCCCTGATGACCGTTGATCCCATTTCAGGCGTATCGCAACACCCAGTGCTCGGCCGTTCCCGGTTGGTTGTCGCGGTGATCCTGATTATCACGTTGACTGTAATCTTGATTGAGCGTCTCTACTTTCTGCAAATCGTAGAGCATGTGCGTTATCGAGCCCTTTCTATAGAGAATCGTTTCGATCTGTTACCCGTGCCACCGGTTCGCGGCATGATTTACGACCGCCACGGGGAAGTGTTGGCAGAGAATCACGCTGTCTACGAACTCGAGGTGGTGCCCGAGCAGGTGCGCGATATGGCCGCGTTGATGACTTGGGCTACTCAATCATTATCGCTTAGTGAGCGTGACAGAAAAAAATTTAATAAACGACTGCGTGGACGAGCGTCGTTTGAACGCATTCTGTTAAAAAGTGGGTTGAGTGAAGAGCAGGCAGCACGTTTTGCTGTCAACCAGTATCGCTTCCCAGGTGTGGCGTTGCGTGGGCGCCTCAGGCGGTCATATCCGCTTGGCCACGTCACAGCGCATGTGGTGGGTTATGTTGGTCGTATTAGCGACAAGGATCTCGATGCAAAAGAACGTTCTCGTTATCGAGGAGTGGCTCATATCGGCAAACTGGGTATCGAGTCCTATTACGAGGGAAATTTGTTAGGTCGGATTGGTTACGAGCAGGTTGAGACCAATGCCCACGGCCGTGTTGTTCGCACGCTAGCTCGTGAACCGGCCATTAGTGGAAATCATTTGCATTTGACGTTAGATGCTCGTTTGCAGAAGGTTGTCCGTAACGAGCTTGTTGGTCATCGTGGCGCGGCGGTCGTGCTGGAGCCGCATACGGGAGAAATCCTGGCCTTCGTCAGTATGCCCGACTACGATCCAAATCTATTTGCAAAGGGCATTGATCAAGTTCGCTACACCGCTTTGCAGCAGGATCCGAACAAACCACTCCTGAACCGGGCCTTGTACGGTCGTTACGCACCGGGTTCGACGCTCAAGCCGATTCTTGCATTGGCGGGGTTGGAGCACACCATCGATCCCCGTCGACGGGTAAAGTGTCCCGGTTTCTTTGCACTAAAAGAGGGAGGTAGAGTGTATCGGTGTTGGCGTAAGCAAGGACACGGTGCAGTTAATTTCAAAGAAGCACTCGAACAATCGTGCGACACTTATTTTTACCAACTGGGACTAAGGTTGGGTATCAGTGGCATCTCCGAGGCGCTGACCACGTTCGGTTTCGGTAAGCAAACTGGCATTGATCTGGCCAGTGAACCCGATGGACTGATTCCAACAGCACCCTGGAAGCAGCGTCGCTACGGTACGCCGTGGTATCCGGGTGACACGTTAAATGCATCGATTGGACAAGGTTATGTTTTATCGACCCCGTTACAGTTGGCAGCTGCTACAGCAGCACTGGCGAACCGTGGTCGCCTGGTCCGTCCTCACCTGCTCCGTGGTGTTGAGGATCCCGAGACCGGTGAGATACGGCGTCCAGCGGAACAGGTGACAGAGGTGCAGTTAGGTGACCCAAGCCAGTACGAGCGTGTGATTGAAGGGATGATTGCGGTGATGCATGGGTCGCACGGTACCGCTCGGCGAGCTGGCCAACGGTTGTCTTACCGTATCGCTGCGAAAACCGGTACGTCGCAGTTGGTTAGCCTGCCGCAGGCCGGGGAAACCGCAAAAGACACACCCGATCACCTCAAGGATCATGCCTTATTTATTGCGTTTGCCCCTGCGGAGCGACCCCAGGTTGCCTTGGCGCTGATCATAGAAAACGGTGGCAGTGGTGGCAAGATTGCTGCGCCGATTGCGCGCAGAATTCTTGATTATTATTTTGTTGAACGTTTGCGTCGGGCAGATCTAAAGGAATCGCGTTATGTTCGCGGGTAGGGTGTTTCGTTTTGATTCGGTGTTGTTTTTCAGTACTGGAATGATTCTCTTCTGTGGTGTGTTTATTTTGTTCAGTGCCAGCGGTGGCAGCACCGAGATTCTTTTTCACCAAGGCATCCGTATAGCGATTGCCATTATTGTGATGCTAGGTGTGGCGCAGATTGATCCCGATGTGATTCGAAGGTGGTCGCCGGCAATCTATCTGGTGACAGTTTTGATATTGATGTTGGTTCTTGCGGTTGGTTATGTTGGTAAAGGTGCACAGCGTTGGTTAGATCTCGGTCTGGTCAGGTTTCAGCCAGCGGAATTAATGAAGTTGGCAACGCCAATGATGGTTGCCTGGTTGTTCGCCAACGCGCCCATACCCACTTCTTTGGGTCGGTTAATGGTGGCGTTGACTATTGTTGTCATTCCCGCTGGTTTAGTTATGGTGCAGCCTGATCTGGGTACCGCTGTCATGCTGGTCATTTCGGCTATCTGTGCGGTTGTCCTTGCTGGAATTCGCTGGCGACACTTAATCATACTTACGGCTGCCGCTGCAGCGGCACTGCCCTTCTTATGGAGTCAATTGCGGGATTATCAGAAGGATCGAATCCTTGCCATGCTGGATCCATGGTCTGATCCACTGGGGATGGGGTATCACACGATTCAAGCGCAGATCGCGATAGGGTCAGCTGGAGTGAGTGGAAAAGGTTGGTTTTCCGGTAGTCAGTCCCACCTCGATTTTGTGCCCGAACGCAGCACTGACTTTATATTTGCAGTATTTGCAGAAGAGTTCGGCTTTGTTGGAATCATTGTGTTATTGGGTGCCTATCTCCTGGTTACGGGCCGCTGTATGCACATTGCCTATCAAGCGCAGGATCACTATTGCCGAATATTGGCTGGAGCGCTCGCACTGACATTTTTCTTTTACGTTTTTGTGAATGTTGGAATGGTATCGGGTATCTTACCCGTGGTTGGTGTGCCACTGCCCTTGATCAGTTATGGAGGGACTTCGATGATTACTTTGATGGCCGCGTTTGGGATAATCATGGGTATGCACAGACGTCGCCGCTTGATGGCCTGAACCTGCCATGCGAACAGAAATGATTGCCTACTGTCGTGGTCGTGGATACCGGGGCGCTGTTCTATCGGTGGTGTGTGTGCTCTTTATGAGTCTTACACCAGCGAGTGCCGTCGATTTAACCCGTTATCCACAGTTATCAGAAATGGTTGATACGCTGACATCGCAGCACGCGCTGAATCGAGATCAGATTCTCGGTTGGCTGGCAAACGCGAAAATCAACAAGAAAGTTTTAGCCGCGATGAAGCGACCGTCAGAAAGGTTGCCTTGGCATCGTTATCGCAAGTTATTTGTCACTGAAAAGTCAATTGACGGTGGCGTTGGATTTCTTGAAAAGCACAGTGCCACATTGAAACGTGCTTATGATGATTATGGAGTATCCCCAGAAATTATTGTTGCCATTATCGGCATAGAGAGTCGATACGGACGCAACCGCGGTAAACTTCGCGTACTGGATAGCCTCACGACATTGGCTCTGGAGTATCCGCGGCGTAGTCGGTTTTTTTCGGCAGAATTGCAGCATTTTCTGGTGCTTGCAGGAGAAGCCGCGCTGGATCCGATGGTCGCGCGGGGATCCTACGCGGGGGCCATGGGGATTCCCCAATTCATGCCCAGCAGTTACCGCCAATATGCGGTTGATTTTGATGATGACGGGCGACGCGATCTGATTTCCAATGTTAATGATGCCATTGGCAGTGTGGCCAATTATCTCAAGATTCACGGCTGGCAAACCGGCGAGCCAGTGGTTGACCGGTTGTCAGGTGCACAGCCGGTGTCAGTGACCGAACGCGTCACCCGCGGACTGAAGGCGGATGTGCCGGTATCGGTGTTACTAGATAGTGGGGTATTGCTATCGTTGTCACAGCCGCCCGAGCGAAAGATCGGCATCATCGAACTGGATGCAGCTGCTGGCAAAGAGTATCGCGTGGGATACCACAATTTCTTTGTCATCACTCGCTACAACCACAGTCACAGTTACGCAATGTCAGTATTCGAACTGGCAGAGCAGGTCGCTCGTCGCAGTCGAGGCTCGTAGGTGCGTTTGGCGCGGCCTGTGGTCGTCGGGCTCTTAGGATTGTTGCTAGCATCATGCGCGCTGATACGCGAGCCCGGTGGTCGATATTATGCGGATGACGGTCCACCTGGCGGGCCCGGTCCGAATCCGGCGAGCGTACCTAACCCCGTGCCGCGGTTTGAAGAACTCTCAGCAATAGGCAATGTCCCCTATACCGCCTTGGGCACGCGTTATTATCCGGTCGCGACTGCAAAGGGTTATCAGGTGCGTGGTTTGGCATCGTGGTACGGACGCATGTTTCATGGGCGCCATACGTCAAGTGGAGAGGTTTACGACATGTACGCGATGACCGCGGCGCACCGAACGTTACCGCTGCCGACTTATGTCAAAGTGAAAGCACTTGATACGGGCCAAGAAATTATTGTGCGGGTTAATGATCGCGGTCCGTTTATCGGTGGTCGGGTCATTGATTTATCTTTCATGGCAGCTAAAAAACTCGGTATCGTCGCTCGGGGTACCGCCAAGGTTGAGGTCACGGCAATTACCCCGGCAGACAGTAGGGGAGTGCGATCAAAGTCGCCTGTGAACAGAATATTCCTGCAGGCGGGCAGTTTCCGGCTGCCGGGCAATGCCGAAACCCTTCAACGAAGGCTGATAGCCGCTGGCTTGAGGAGTACCGAAGTGATCGAGGCACGGATAAACAAGACGCTTTATTATCGTGTTCGAGTGGGTCCTGTTCGCGAGGTTTCGGCTATTGATGGGCAGGTGGAAAAAATTCGCCAACTCACTGGAGTGATGCCCCGGGTGGAACGAAAATGACAGTTAAGGGAAATAAAAAGTGAAACCAATAACAGCAGCGATCGTGACATTGTTTCTGTTGTGCAGTGTAGGGTCGACAGTGCACGCTGTGCAGTCTGAACTACCGGTGGCATTGCAGGCTACGATACCGCCGCCCAACCTGAAGGTGTCATCCTGGACTTTGATGGATGCTTCGACCGGCGTAATGATTGCAGCCGCAAAACCTGATCGCCGAGTTGAGCCCGCAAGTCTCAGCAAGTTGATGACCGCTTACCTGGTTTTTCGTGGCATTGATAACGGTGCGTTTCGTTTGGATGAGGAAGTTGTCGTCAGTGAAAATGCATGGCGTTCAATTGGTTCTAGAATGTTTATTGAACCCGGTGATCGGGTATCGATAGAAAATTTGATTAAAGGATTGGTTGTTCAATCAGGCAATGATGCCGCAGTAGCGCTTGCCGAGTATGTTGCTGGCAGCGAGGCGGCGTTTGTTGAAATGATGAATCAGGCTGCTGCGGGTTTAAATCTGAACGGGACAAATTACGTCAACAGTACCGGCTTGCCGCACCCGGATCATTTCAGTACTGCGCGTGACATCAGTCGTCTTGCTGGTGTGATCACCCAGCAGTTTCCTGAGTACTACCGCTATTATTCGATAAAGGAATTTGGTTGGAAGGGAATTCACCAAAAAAATCGTAACAAACTGCTTTGGCGAGACGAAACAATCGATGGCGTGAAGACCGGTCACACGCGCAGTGCCGGGTACTGTCTGGTGGGTTCCGCCGAGCGTGGTGGAATGCGTTTGATCGCCTCGGTGCTTGGCGCGCAAAGCAAGACCAAGCGTGCAGACGCGGTTTATGCGCTTTTGCGGTACGGGTTTGCATCGTACGACTCAAAAACGGTCTATCGCGGCGGCAGTAAGATCGTTACGGCGAAAGTGTACAAGAGCGTGTCGCCATCTTTGGCTGTTGGTGTTGGCAGTGACATTCGTTTGACGCTACCGAAGACGCCAGGACGTCAACTTGATGCAGACATCCGTCTCAACGAGCCATTGGTTGCACCAATCGTTAAAGGTAGTACGGTTGGTACGTTAACATTACGTTTGAATGGTGATGAAATTGGTGCCCACCCGTTGGTGGCGCTTGGTGATGCAGTGCCAGGTTCCTGGGCAGTGAAGGCCTACGATACGCTTCGCCTGTGGGTGCGTTAATCATTCGGTTGCTGTATTTCTGACCACCCAACGAGTTTGTTTAAACATGCCACTGACCTCGGTAGTCGTCCGCGAACTCGGTCTATGCGAGTATGAACCGACCATGGTGTCGATGCAGGCGTTCACCAATGGACGGAAAAAGAATACGCGCGATGAAATTTGGCTCTTGCAACATCCTCCAGTATTTACCCGTGGCGTCAGTTGCCGTCAGTTGCCAAACCGCTTATTGCCCTCAACGATGAAAGTTGTTGATAGCGATCGTGGAGGCCAAATGACCTATCATGGGCCGGGCCAGCTAGTGGTGTATCTGTTGCTTGATCTTCGTCGACGCCAACTTGGAGTGCGGAGTTTTGTATCATTGCTGGAGACGGCTATCATTGATGTGCTAGGCCACCATGGGCTTAAAGCTGATCGCCGACCAGAGGCGCCGGGTGTTTATGTCGGCGAAGCGAAGATTGCGGCTTTAGGGCTGCGCGTTCGAAGCGGCTGTTGTTATCATGGGATGAGCCTCAATATCGACTTGGACCTGGCTCCCTTCAGTTGGATCGACCCTTGCGGGTATGCTGGGTTAACCGTCACATCGGTTGTGGAACAAGGTGTCACAACGTCGATTGAGTCGATCCAGTTATCGGTCTTGCGAGAACTGCAATCTGGATTGGGCTTTCCTACTATGATGAAATCGAAGGAGCTGCCTCGTCAGGTGGCGTAAGTTCGTGGTGTGACCGTGCTTCGGCAAGACGAGCTGGCGTGCCGACGTCTACCCAGTAGCCAGAGTGTATCGTTGCACTTATTTGATTCCGTGATGCGGCTTCGCGCAACAGCGGTGCAAGCGGAAAGCGTCGGTTCGGTGTATCTTTGAATAGTGCTTTCTGATAAAGACCAATGCCTGCATAAGTCAGGCACGGTGCGTCGCTAGAAGGTAACGTTGATAGTTTGTTACCGATAAGAAAAAAATCTCCCGCCGGATTGTGTGGGGGGTTGTCAATCATGACCAAGCGGGCGAGTGATTTGTCGTTTAACGTTAATCTCTGAAAGTCGAAATTGCTGAGGACATCACCGTTAATGACCAGAAAAGGATCCGATAACAGTGGCAGCGCCTGCCGGATGCCACCACCTGTCTCCAGTGCGCCGGTGGTTTCATGTGAATACTCAATGGTGACGCCGTAGCGGTTTCCATTGCCGAGCGTCTGTTGAATCTTATCGGCCAAGTATGCAACGTTAATGACGACCCGTTCGATCCCTGCGCTGGCTAAGGCCATCAGGTGGTGTGCGATCAGGGGTTGGCCAGCGACTTCCAACAGTGCTTTAGGCACATCGTCGGTCAAGGGCCTAAGCCTTTCACCGCGACCGGCGGCGAGGATCATTGCTACGGGTATGGAAGATCGCATGAGCGCAGGTGGATTCTTTGGCGCGCGGAGTGTGGCACAGGCATCCTATAATAAACGACCTACCAGGACTGATCCCTTGGAATTTCATACGGGATCATCAACGTTCCTTGGTGATCGATTGGCCGGAGCCAGCGCTAAGAGAGTGAGTGCGACGATGATGGGTGTGTTGGATTACATAAGTTGCCGAATCAAGCCGTTCTTGTGGGCGCTGTGGGCTTGCGTTGCGCTGCCAATGGACGTGTTTGCCGCAGCGCCACTGACTTTTGCCGATACCACTGTTTGCCCAGAGGAAATCATCTCAACGTCAGCTGCGATACTGCCGTTGATCGGTCACGACGTTTCTCGGTTGTCGTTAGAACTCGAGGCTGATGAAATGGACTCGCCAACGGCGGACACCTTGGTACTCCGGGGAGGCGCTTCATTGACCCAGGGCGCGCGAGCCATTTATTCCGACCGACTGGTATTTGACAAAGCCGCCTACAGTGTTCGCGCTGGTGTAAAGGCCGGATGGAGCGATCCCGTTCGAGTCGAAAAACTGGACGAAAGCCTGCTCGATCTAGTGATTAAAACCGACATTGTTCCGATGACCGGGCCCTCGGTGTTGATTCGGTCAGTCTCCGGTGATCGTTTTGAGGCCGACTGGCTGGCGCTTAAGATACAGTCCCAGACGGGTCAGGCTGAGAATGTTCGTTTTGAGATTGCACGCCGACCGGAGGTAGTGAAGCGGGTGATTATGCACAGCGATCCTTACGATGCAGCGGGATACAGTTCAGTCGTTGCCGGAGGATTCGCTAGCGTCAAAGGCCCTGCCATTTCATGCTGTGGGGCCGAACGACCCACCCTTACGAGCGTTGAAAACGACAAAGTCGCTGCACCTGATGTTCGGCTCTGGGCGCACGGTAGCGCGAAGCGGTTTTTCTTTGAAGGGGCTGAGCGTGAGCGGCTCGAGGGCGTTTACTACAGTCGTTGCGCTAAAGGTGACGACAACGTTTTTTATACCGCCAGTGAAATGGTACTGGATCATGCCAGTGGTCATGCCACCGCGAAGCATATGCTGGTCCACTTTCATCGAGTACCCATCTTGTACTTTCCTTTTGTCAGCTTTCCCATTAGCGATGAGCGCAAGACAGGTTTTCTCTTTCCTACCATTGGTTTTGGCGACCACTGGGGGGTCAATTTTCATTTGCCGTTTTACTGGAATATTGCACCCCAGCGGGACGCCACTTTTGACACCCATTACATGGCCGCTCGAGGCATTAGGTTTGGCGCTGAATACCGGTATATCGGCGAAACTGATAAGGGTGCTTTCAGCGGCGTTGCTCGTGGGGAATGGTTGCCGGACGATAAAGTAAGAAACAAGGCCCGTCACGGCTGGAGCTTCACCCACGAACAACGCGTGAATGATCATTGGGACGGCGATGTTGATGTTGGTTATGTATCCGATCGCGATTATCTCCAGGACCTTGGTGATGGGCTGGAAGTTGCGAGTGCATCCTACATACCCCAGGAACTGCGCATCGGTTACCGTACGGACAGTACGCTGATCAATGCGCGTCTTCAGCAGTACCAGATTATTGATCCTGCTGTCAGTCAAAATAACGAACCGTATGCCCGGTTGCCGGGTATCGATGCACAGTGGGATACCCCCATTCGTAACCGCTGGTTTCAGTTCAATGTTGAATCAAGCGTCAATCGTTTCGATCATCCTGTGGCCGCTCGAACGCAAGGCACTCGCTTCCATCTTGAGCCTTACGGCGAGATGAGTTTTGAGAGAACTTATGGCTATCTTCGGCCTCGAGTGACTGCGCATTACACGCAATATGAACTTGACCGTGTTGGCAGCAGTTCTGCCAGTCGCCTCATTCCGATGCTACACATCGATTCGCGGTTGTTTCTGGATCGTGAGTTGTCATTTGATGATGGGGAGTATGTGCAGGGTCTCGATGCTAAGGTTTACTACGCGTATATCCCGTTTGAAGATCAGCGGGCCTTGCCAAATTTTGATAGTGGGGAGGTCAGTTTTGACAATATCTCGAACTACTATCATCGCGGCCGCTTTTATGGCGATGACCGAATTGGTGATACTCACCGAGTGACACTCGGTCTTGAGACGCGTGTTATGGAAGCAGACACTGGTTACCAGCGTCTCCATGCCGAAGTCGCGCAGATGGTTTTCTTGAATGATCGCCAGGTTCGTCTAGACGGAAACGCTTCACCGTTAACACAGCGCTATTCCAATCTACTCAGTGAAATGACAATAGGGTTGAATCAGAATTGGAGTGTGTCAGCATTTTCCGATTGGGATTGGGATGAAAGCGCAGTATCAGATTTCCGCCTCGGTATTGATTACGCGAAGGGAGCAAGATGGCAGTTAAGTGCGGGCTATCGGTATAAAACAGATGACGGTCACGATGAATTGTCACTGGACTCAACGTGGCCACTGGGCCGGCGTTGGCAGGTCGGCCTGCGTAACATTTATACGCTGGATGATAAGCAGAATCAGTACTCTGCCATGAGCCTGGGTTACGATGACTGTTGTTGGGCCATTCAGGTGCGTGTTGAGGACGAGTGGGCGGATGATGACGATGGTCCACAAGTGATGTTTACGCTGAGACTGAAGGGATTGGGGAATATTTCTTCGGGTGAGATTGCGCGCATGTACGCGGTTACGGCCTCAACCGACTGAAGCTCTTGGAGGATGGATTGACGTGAAGCGCATCGAGTTCTGGCGCCGTGGGCAGGTAGGGGGAGGGCTTCTTGCGCCTTCAACGGATTCAAAAAGGTTTTCGATGGATGGCTACTCGCCTGATTGCCGTGGCAGCCGCTGGTGGGTTGCGGGTTTGTTGACGGCTGTCTTTATCGTGTTGCTTCCATTGGCAATGGGGACCGATCTTGATCGTGTGTTGGCGATTGTTGATGACGGTGTGATTACGCAATCGGATCTAGAGTTGCGCCTCGCTCAGCATGTTGTTGATCTGCAATCTACGGGACAGACCATACCGGCGCAGGATGAGCTTGAGCGCCAAGTACTGTTGGGACTGGTTCAAGACCAGGTGTTGTTGCACCGTGCGCAGGCGCGGGGAATCAGCGTGGACGAAGCCCGAGTTGATAATGCGGTGGCTGCCATGGCGAAGAGAAATCGATTGTCGATTGATGGGCTGCGCCGCGAGGTGGAGCGTCGGGGAATGCCCTTTGTCCGTTATCGCGAAGGTTTGCGGGAACAGCTTATTATTCGTGAGCTAGTCTCATCTGAAGTTACGCGGTATATCGAGGCGAGTGATGTCGAAATTGATGAATTTCTGTCCAGTCAGAAAAAGCGCGCAGTAAATCAGGAAGCGCAGTTGGATTTGTCTCACATCTTAATTTCTGTCCCCGCGGCTGTCAGTGCGGCCGAGCGTGAAACTCGAGAGTCGTTAGCTTTCGATATTCTGCGCCGGGTTGAGTCAGGAATGCTCTTTGACGAGGCGGCGCGTCAGTTTTCGCAAGGACCTTACGCATCCAAGGGCGGCAATCTGGGATTGCGCCCGGTCAGTCAACTGCCTGAACTGCTGGTTGCTGCGGTTGAGGGGCTGGCGCCAGGCGATCTTTCTTCGGTTGTGGAATCCGCTGGCGGTTTTCACATCGTGCGGCTGAATGTTCGCGCCCAGGCTGGACAGCAACTGGTTCGTCAGTATCGAGTACGACATATTCTGCAGGTGCCCAATGCCGTGTCCGACCTGTCGATGGTAAGCGCTCGACTTGTCCAGGTTCGAGATCGGATTCTTGCTGGGGCTGATTTCTCAACCATGGTACGTCTGCATTCCGAACACTTGCCTTCAAGGTCGAACGGAGGTGACCTCGGCTGGGTGGGTCCGGGGGATGTGGTACCGGAATTTGAGGCTGTCTTGAAGGAATTGGTGCCGGGTCAGGTGAGTCTTCCTTCGCGGACCCGTTTCGGGTTGCACTTGATCGAGGTCACGGACGAGCGATTACACGATGTCGGCGGGAAACGGTTAAGGGCCCAGGCCAGATCTACAATCCGCTCCCGTAAAATAGACGAGCGCTACGAGGGATGGTTGAATGAATTGATCGGCCGAGCGTTTATCGAATACCGGAGCCCTCGTTTTCAGGCACAGTAAAGCGGATTATCAGTGACATACGACACTGCTTTGACTGCCTTCGAAGCGCATAGTGCTCTGCTACACTGTTATGTGATGAGTGCTTGCCCCATGCCGTTGTTGAAACCATGACGTTTGATCGCATCGCCGCCGCGATAGCCACTGCTTTGCCGGTCGAGTTGACAGAGGATGTGCGTAAAAACGTGCGCGCGGCGCTGTCCTCGGCGCTCGAGAAGATGGATTTAGTCACGCGTGAGGAGATGGAGATTCAGGAAAAAGTGCTCCTCAGGACGCGAGAGAAATTGGAATCTCTATTGATCCGTCTGGATCAACTAGAGCGGGAACTTCACGACAAACCACCCGAGGAACATCGCTAAGCTCGTTACCAAGGCCCATGGATGGGGTCAATAAGACAAGGAGAAGCCATTGTGTCCCTTGCAGTTGTCTACAGTCGTGCCAGTCTTGGGGCATCAGCACCGCGGGTCACCGTGGAGGTGCATTTGTCCAACGGGTTGCCATCATTCTCTATCGTTGGTTTGGCGGAGACCGCCGTTAAAGAGAGTCGTGAGAGAGTCCGCAGTGCGTTAAAAAATTCTGGTTTTGATTTTCCCACACGACGGATCACGGTTGGATTGGCGCCGGCTGATTTACCGAAACGCGGGGGCCGATTTGATCTGCCGATTGCGCTGGGTATTCTTGTCGCGGCCGGACAGTTATCCCTTGAAGCACTGCAAGACATCGAATTTCTTGCTGAACTGGGACTCGGCGGTGAGTTGCGGCCAGTTGATACGATACTGTCGGCGGTCGTTGCCGCGACGGCTATGGGACACACGGTCGCGTTGGCTCCAGGCGATGCTGTCGAGGCCTCACGGGTCCGTACTGCTCGATTGCTGCCGGCGTTTAATTTGAGTGCGCTGGTCGATCACTTGGCGGGAGTTAAACCCATTAGCTGGACATTCGATCAGCCAGCTTTTAGAGCGATGCCTGAAAGCGATCTCAGCGGGATAAAAGGGCAGGCTGTGGGGCTACGCGGGTTGGAGGTGGCGGCAGCCGGGGGACATGGGTTGATCATGATGGGCCCGCCTGGTTGCGGCAAGTCGATCTTAGCAGCGCATTTGCCCGGTTTGTTGCCCGCAATGAGTCAGGAAGAAGCACTGGAAACTGCGATGGTGTATTCACTGGCCGGCCATACTCGAATGGATGACTGTTTTCTGCAGCGACCCTTCCGCGCACCGCACCACAGTGCAACAGCGGTTGCACTGATCGGTGGGGGGCATCACCCTCAGCCGGGTGAGGTTTCCTTGGCGCACAATGGTGTCTTGTTTTTAGACGAGCTGACCGAATTTCCTCGCACAGTGTTGGAACAGCTGCGCGAGCCGCTTGAGTCGGGCGGCATTGTCATTGCGCGAGCAGGTCATGCGCTACGCTTTCCCTGCAGGTTCCAACTGGTTGCGGCCATGAATCCTTGTCCCTGTGGTTATTACGGAGATAGAACACGCGAGTGTTACTGTACTCCGGCGCAGCTACAGCGCTATCGTGCACGACTGTCAGGGCCGTTGCTCGACCGCATCGATCTTCAGGTGATGGTATCCCGAGTGACCGCAGCTGATCTTACACGCGGTCATACGGAGGTGATGAATGGCACCCACGTGGCTAAACGAGTTCGTGACGCACATCAATTGCAGTTTGCCCGCAGTGGCATGTTGAATGCCCACCTTACTGGGGCTGAATTAAACAGGGTGTGTGTATTAGACGATGATGCGGCGCGGATACTCAACAAAGGGATCGATATGTTTGGTTTGTCCGCCCGCGCATATCATCATGTGTTACGGATCAGTCGAACGCTGGCTGACCTCGAAAGCCAGGCACAAATTTCACGTCTAAAAATTACTGAGGCTCTGGCTTATCGAACGATGGATCACCGGCAGAAAGTGCCGAGTGAGTTTTTACCAAGTCCTCTCAGGACCACTCAGGCTTCCGCTTTTCGATAAACGCGTCGATCCCTTCAATGGCTTCTGGAAATCCCATGTTGCAGGCCATTCGTTCGCCAGCCAGGGTATAGGCTTCTTCCAGGGGTTGACCCAACTGCTGGTAGAAGAGTTGCTTACCGAGCCGTACGGCGGATTCGGGCTTGCTAGCGATCTCGTTTGCAAGGTCTGACACCGCCTGATCGAGCGTTTCGTTTGAGACGGATTGATTGATTAGACCGTATTCCACGGCCGTCTTAGCATCAATAAAACGACCTGTCATTAATAGTTCGAATGAACGTTTTCTTGGCACGTTACGACTTAAGGCAACACCGGGTGTTGAACAGAACAGGCCAAGATTAATCCCAGAAACCGCAAAACGTGCAGCATCGGAGGCGATGGCTAGATCGGCATTGGCAACCAGTTGGCAACCTGCCGCTGTTGCCGTGCCGTGCACTCGAGCAATGATCGGTTGGGGCAACGCAACCATCGAGAGCATGATACGGCTACACTGCTTAAAAAGCATTTCGTAGTACGCTGTATTCGGTGTTTGTCGCATTTCTTTGAGATCATGTCCCGCACAGAAGGCTTGACCTGCACCGGCGAGCACAACCACGCGGATAGTGTTATCGGACGCGATGATACTGAATTCGTTTTCTAGTGCCTCTAATAACGCTTCTGACAAGGCGTTATACTGCGCGGGCCGATTAAGGGTTAGCGTTGCAACGCCATTGTCTTCGGTGGTACGAAGGACAAGGCTTGAAGGTGACGCTTTTTGCACAACAGTTGCATTTTTCATGAACGCGCTGTTTACAGTTAATAGTCACGTTGAACGGTACTGTCAAATCCCCTCGAAGTAAACTATCGCATGTCACGCATTACTCTTGATGAACTTGATCAACTGACGCGAGAGAAACTCCCGTTTGCCGCTGCCTGCGGTATCAGGGCCGAGCGACTGGATTCCGGTTCCGTGACGGTTCGGGCTATCTATCAAAGCCAATTCCTGCGACCCGGAGGCACGTTGTCCGGACCTCTCATGATGGCGTTGGCGGATTATGCAATTTATGCAGCAGTATTGACCCGGTTGGGCCTGGTCGAGATGGCGGTGACCAGCAGCTTAAACATCAACTTCTTAGCTAAAGCGATGCCTGGCGACCTGATCGCTGAGGGAGAACTCATTAAGTTAGGCAAGCGGTTGGCTGTTGGCAGCGTGGACATTTACGTAGCGGGTGAGTCGGATCGAGTTGCCCATGCAACGTGCACGTACTCTATTCCTTCACATATGACCGACACGGTTTAACCTGTTTGGCGGGCGCCAACCTTCCAGACGTTGCGGGGGTTAAGCTATTTGCGTTGTGGTTGGACCATCACCGGCTATAGTGGTTCTGCGGACGTCCCGGTGCTGTTCTTCGCCGCGGAAACCCCTCACTCGATGCATTGTCTGTCGGTTGTCCCACATAACGAGATCATTGACTTCCCAGCGATGGGTGTAGACAAACTGCGGTTGGGTGGCATGTTCGATCAGATCACGGAGAAAGATGCGAGCTTCAGCAACTGGCCAATCGAGAATGCTCCCGGCGTGCGATGCGAGGAACAGCGATTTTCTCCGATTGACCGGATGTGTTCTGACCAGCGCTTGGTGAACCGGTTTCATTGTTTCAAGCTCTTCGTCGCTGAAATCAGTAAACCCCAGTGCACCGCGTGAATGAATGAGTGAGTGCTCGCAAATCAGGCCTTCTACCTCTTCTTTTATCCAGTCCTCAAGCGCATCGTAGGCCGCACGCATATCGGCGTATTCTGTGTTGGGTCCGTTCTTCGGTACGTGACGTGCTGACAGTAATGAATACTTGGCGGGCGTCGCGCGAAAGGCGCTGTCGGAGTGCCACAACCGGTTACCGAGGTTAAACAGGCGACGACGGTCGAAACGCTCGAAGACTTCCTGTTGTTCATTCAGGTTAGAGACATCTGCCATGTCAACGCGTAAGCGCCGGTTGTGGGGCTTCGATGTGGGGTTGCCACCCTCGCTGGATTCGATACGACCAAAGTTATTGCTGAACTCGAGTTGTTGCGCATCGGTGATTGGTTGATTGCGGAACACCAGCACAGCAAATTCATCCATTCCCGCCTCGACAAAAGCCACTTGTTTGGCATTCAACGGCAGGCGAAGGTCAATACCCGTCACTTCGCCGGCCAAAGTAGGTCCCACTTGCTTGATATCCATGGCCATGCCAGAACGCTCTTGGAGACAGCGTCGTACTTTGCACTGAGTGATCGCTTGATATCAACCTTCTAAGATACGTGTTTATGTCGCCCAGATAGGGAGTGCTTTCCAGTGTGTGCGTTATGATTAAGCGTGAAATCCTGGATTGGTTTCGTAAACGAGAGGGTCTGACGCCAGTCAAGGTGAGCTGGGTGTAATCAATGGGACGAAGCCAACATGATGATCCCGCCCGTGCGGAACGGGAATTTTCCACCGCCTTGCGCGCGATGGAGCGTGGGGATTGGTCTCACGCTGAGAAGCGCCTTCGACGGGTGGCGAAGGCTTTCCCAGAAAACGCACCGGTGCACTTTAATCTAGCGGTTGTCCTGCGCCAGCAGAACCGACATGTAGCGGCGGTAAAACAGATTCAACGAATGCTCGACATTGATCCAACAGCCTATGATGGTTGGTTGATGTTGGCGGAGAATTTAGTTGCCACAGGCGATGTTGATGCTGCTAGCAACGCGGTGCAGCGGGCGTTGACGTTGCAACCGGATCGGTTCGAAGCACATCTCATGTTAGGACAATTGTCCGCGGAGCAGTTGCGTTGGACTGATGCGCTGATGTTTTTCCGGAACGGACTGGACAAGAAGCCGCTTGATGTCAATCTGACGATTTTGCTCGCCCAGTCATTGACCGCTTTGGCTCAGTTTGACGAGGCCCTGGCGCTGCTTCGTGGCGCTCTCGACACTCAACCGAATCAGGTGGACCTGTGGCTATCGACTGGCGAGATGTTGCAGCACATGGGGCGGATCGAGGAGGCTGTCGACATTTACCGAGAGTCGTTGATACAACATCCAGCGTCTGGACCGCTTCAGCTGCAATTGGCCGATTGCCTGTCCGAGCTGCAGTGGCCGGATGAGGCGAAGTTGCTTTATGAGGCGGTTTTACAACAAACGCCTGGGCACCCCGATGCGTTGAATAACCAGGCGTTACTGGCGGCGGCGGCTGGGCAAAACACGCAGGCCGAGAGCGCATTCAGAGCATTGATGGTCAATCACCCAGATTACGGTGACCCTTATCGTAATCTGTCGGTATTAAAGCATTTCGACAGCACGGCGGATCAAGACATTCTGGCGATGAGGGCGGCGCTGCGGCGTGATCATCTTTCTTCGCCGAGTCGGGCCGCATTGTGCTTCGCGCTTGGCAAAGCCCTTGACGATTGTGGCGAATATGACGAAGCGTTTGATTACTTTAGACAGGCCAATGACGAGCGTCACAAGGCGGTGCGATTTGACATCGACCGACTCGCTCGTCGGTTTGATGACATTGAGAAGCATTTTGATCAGACGTTTTTTGAAGATCGTGCGAGATGGGGTGAGGTGAGCCGACAGCCGATATTCATTATCGGGTTGCCCCGTTCCGGGACCACGCTCCTTGAACAGGTATTGGCGGCCCACCCCGATGTCGCAGCGGCGGGTGAACTGCGCAAGATCACGGAAATCAGTCTATGGATAGCGGCCCACCACAGTGCGGGCGACCCCTATCCAGCCGGTGTGAGTCAGCTCGATGCGAAGACTGTGAAGGCATTGGCGGGACGTTACCTTGATGAACTGACACAGCGCGTGGGTGAGGCTAAGCGGGTGACGGACAAGATGCCAATGAATTTCTTTCACGCGGGATTGATCCATCTCCTTTTCCCCGAAGCGGCCATCATTCATTGCAACCGAAACCCGATGGATACCGCGCTGTCGATCTACTGCCAGCACTTTCCGCCGGGTATGGATTACGCGTATCGGCTTGAAGATATCGCGGCGTACTATCACCGGTATGTTGCCTTGATGGCGCACTGGCGGGGGGTGTTGGGCGGTGCGCTGCTCGAGGTTGATTATGAACAGTTGGTTTCAACACCGCGTGAAACAGTGGGTAATCTCCTCGAGTCGCTTGGGCTCGTTTGGAGTGACGCTTGTCTCGCGCACCATACCCAGGTAGGGCGGGTTGAGACGCTAAGTCTATGGCAGGTGCGACAGCCCTTGAATATTCGATCGATCGGCCGTTGGCGTCGATACGAATCACAGCTGCAGCCGTTAATCGAAGCGCTGGGCCCGTCGGTCGCTGGGAC
>DUBL01000056.1:0-336 GCA_012960345.1 Gammaproteobacteria bacterium
GCGGCATCCTTCACGGATTGGGCACGAAATAACGACGCAGGTTACATCCAAAAACTAAAAGATGCGGGTTATGAGGTGTTGGATCTGTCTGACGCTGAGCGTGGTGCGTTATCTAAACATATCAAGGATAACGTCTGGCCACAGATTGAAAAAGTCGTCGGTAAAGACATTGTGGACCGTTTAAAAGCGGATATGTAATTCTCTACCAGTGCTGGGTGGCAGAATAACCACCCAGCACTGGGCTCCTGCCATTTACTCAGGATTGCTCTTATGACAGAGCTTGTCGATCAGTTGCCGCGCGCATTGCAGGGCACAGTCCGGGCTATGTTGGCTTTC
>DUBL01000056.1:454-2534 GCA_012960345.1 Gammaproteobacteria bacterium
TCTTGGTAGTCATTGTGCGCTACATTTTTGAGGGTGATCTTTTTGCCTATAACGAATGGTTGCTAATGATCTGTTTCTGGCTCTTCTTTATGGGGGGGGCGCTGGGCACCTACGATGGCAGCCATATCAACGCCGATTTGTTGGATTACGTCACTGAAAACGAACGGTTGAAATGGTTGCGAAAGTTAGTAGTTATCCTAATCGAAGTGATTGTCAGCGTTGCGTTGGTCTACTGGGCTGTATTGATGATCTACGACGAGATCGAGTCATACCCCAACTGGGCGGTAACGCCCGCATTGAAAATACCGTTTTTGATTCCTCGTATGGGGATATTGGTCGGGTTATTGATGATGAGTTTTTATAGTGCGCTTCATCTCTATGCTTTGATCAAGACTCGCCCACGGGCAGTTCAGGCTGTTGCCGACTAAGCCAATGGGTATTAGGTCCATCGCATGTTAATCATTGCGTGTTTTCTTGCGTTATGTGTTTTGTTAGTGATTGGTGTTTCTGTACCAATGGCTTTTGGCGCTGTGTTGTTATTGATTGCAGCGTTTGGCGGCCACGACGTGTCGGGATTTATGCCGGCAGGCCACTGGAAAATGCAGGTTCTCGTTTTGCTGGCCATTCCCCTGTTCATTCTCGCCGGGGGCATCATGGAGCGGGGGAAAATCGCCTTACCGCTGGTGCACTTAGCGGAACTGTTGATTGGCCGGATCAGGGGCGGTCTGAGTGCGGCGTCGGTGATTGCCAGCGCAATATTCGGCTCAATCTCGGGAAGCGCGGCCGCCACGTTAACGTGTATTGGCACGATCATGATGCCTCACCTGAAACGTGCCAATTACCCCAATGGGCTGGCTGGGGCGCTGATTGTTAGTGCATCGCCTTTAGGTTTATTAATTCCACCGAGTGCATCGCAAATCCTGTATGCCTGGGTGACGCAGCAATCAGTACTTAAATGCTTCTTGTCGACGGTTATTCCAGGACTCATTCTCGTTGTCCTGCTATGTATCGTAAATTTTGCTTTGTTACGTAATGTGAAAGACTTGAGGTTGCCTGATAAGCCAGCCAATTTTCCCAGGGAACTTGGCGTGCGCACGTGGAAAGCATTTCCGGCCTTGTTGATGCCGTTGTTTATTCTGGGTGGGATTTATGGCGGGGTGATGACACCAACGGAAGCCGCCGGCGTTGCGGTCATTTATGCGATACCCATTGGGTTCTTTGTTTATAAGGGCCTTAATGCGCAGAATTTCTGGGTCAGCCTGAAAGAGTCTGCCGTCACCATTGGTGTAGTGATGGTGATGGTCTTTATGGTTTTGATTGTGAGTCGGTTCCTGATTTTTGAGGATATCCCGCGTCTCGCCAAAACACTTGTGTTTTCGATATCAGACAACCCGATCGTGATTCTTTTGATGGTGAATTTGGTGATGATTCTGATCGGAATGCTAATGGATGACATCAGTGGGTTATTGTTGTCTGCACCGTTATTGTTGCCGATCGTGACGAGTGTGGGAATGGATCCCATTCATTTTGCAGCGGTATTGGGCGTTAACCTCGGGATGGCAAATATTACACCACCGACTGCGCCACTACTTTACCTCGGTGCCCGTGTGACGGGTGTTAGTGTCAATAAGATGATGAAGCCGACCCTGATTATGATTTTTTTCGCGTGGCTGCCCACGCTAATACTGACGACGTTTGTGCCCGCGACGGCGCTGTGGTTGCCCGAATTGATTTTTGCTCGTTAATGGGCGTTAGCGCAGGATCTGATAGTTAGGATTCGCGTTAAGTCCGGAGTGCCGCTGCCTTTTCTGTAAGCTTTCCGCCTACGATAAAATCGACATGGGCGTGTGATTTTCCCGAGCTCTCATGAGCCTCGTGAGAAATGGTCGATTGCGAATACGCAATGTTTAAAGCCCGTCGTGGTTTGTCAGTTGTGTTGATGCCACTTCCGTGGAGTGTCAGCGCGGAGAACACGACGACACTTCCTGCACTGATTTCCATCGCATCCCCTGGGTCCTTCCCAAAATAAGCAGACACATCACCGACGTGATTGTTGATGTTTTGTTTTTCGGGTGTGACT
>DUBL01000056.1:2564-5851 GCA_012960345.1 Gammaproteobacteria bacterium
GATCCCAGGCCGGGGCGGTGCGGTGTACGCGATAGGGTGATCCATGGGATTTCGGTCGAACGGAATGACTCGGAGCGCCCCGTTTTCTGCCGACATGTCATCGAGTGCACACCATAGGGAAATATGTGGCATGTCTGGAACCATTGCGCCGCCTGCGCTGGGTTCTGTATTGTAGCCACCGTCCTGATGCCAGCCAAAACGTGTGCCTTGATCGCCCTGGTCCTGGGCTTTGACAACGAATTCGGTATGAAAAAGGCTCGCGTCCGGGGTCAGGCTGCCGACGATCTTTAGGGCCCAGTCGGAAAGAAGGGCTCTGTACATAGAGGGCTGCTCAGTTTCCAAACCAAAAATAAACACGCGTCCGCTGGCAGTTCCCATGAGCTGAGCTCCCTCAGCCGTTCCAACCGTAGATCCATCGGTTCGGGCTGCGACCGCTTGGTCTGAAAGATTACGCAAGAGTTCGAGTTGATCCTTCGGAATAACCGACTCAAGCACGAAGAACCCTTGATTATCAAAAAGGGAGCAGTGTTCGGCAGTAATCTTTAATGGAAGCGTCATCGTTCGGTGATTATTTTGTGGAGCATGTTAGGGGGTTGGGGGAAGTTCGCTCGTGCCATCAAGTCGCATTCGAAGACGATCGCGGAAACGAGCCCATTTAAAACTGATCGATTGCAGTCTAGCAAGCCCCGGCAGTACACGGCGAAACGGCTCCACTGGGACGCTCAATTCAGTTTCATTGGCACCTGCCAACAGGTCAGCGAGGACCGAACCCATTGCGGTCGCAGTGGGCACACCGCGACCGGAAAACCCGAGACAGGAATAGACATTGTCGTCGAGTCGAAAAACACGCGGAATCGTCCGGTACTGTGCATCCAGGTTGCCATACCAGTAACACGTCCAGTTTAGTGATCCGAGTTGCGGAAAAACCCATTGTGTTTTTCGAGTCATGTAATCGCGGGTTTTTTCCGGGTCATGCCCCATGGCGCCGGAGAAGAAGACGGTGGTGACCAGTCGATTGTCTCGTGTCCATTTGTAGAGAATGGGGTCACCATGGGTATCTACTAGGCTATGGTCACCCTTAAGCACTTGTTCCCGCAGTGCCGGGTCCACTGGGTCTGTGGCGAGGCCCACAATAGGTACGGGGTCAAACGCTTTGTCCAATCGAGGCCACGGTGGCCCGAGCGTGTAAGCACCTGTTGCGAGGAGCACCTTGTTGGCTGTCACAGAGCCTCCGGCGGTCTGAAGATGCCACCGGTTGCCTTCTTTTTTTAAACCGTTGACCGGACTTTGAATGAAGATTTTGGCACCCTGCGATAGCGCTGCACGTGCGAGACCGCGAGCGTAGCCTAAAGGATTGAGATGCCCAGCGCCTTCCATTAACCAGCCCCCATGGAAGCGTGAGGACCCTGACAGATCTTGTGCTTCATTAGGCGTGAGCATTCGTCCCGGTAGGCCGTGTTCTTGGTAGAACTCTTTTTGTTTTTCCAGGGATTTAAGATGTTTGGGGCTGGCCGCTAGGCGCAAAATGCCGTTACACACCGCCTCACAATTAATCTGATAGTCCTCGATAAGGGAAAACACCTGTTTTGCCGCTTGTGTTTGCATGCGAATAATGCGCGTCGCGTATTCCAATCCATAGATCTTTTTTAACTTGGAAAACGGCCAGTAATGGAGTGTCGGCGTGCAGTGGCCCAAGTTTCGTCCAGACGCCCCGTAGCCGACTTCGTGCGCCTCAACGACGATGACGTCTTGGCCAGCCTCGGCGAGTCGTAAAGCCGTTGTCAGACCGGTGTAGCCCGCGCCGACGATAGCGATGTCGCAATCTAACTGAGTCTCTAAGGGCGCCAGGGAAAGCGATTCGGCGGCCGTCCTGAACCAGACGCAGTCGCTATCAAGATCGGTTGTAATTTTCATCGCTTGTTCGGCGTCCACCCGGGATGTGTCGTCAGTTTAAAGGAGTTTTCTCCGAAAATTCACACGAGTTTGCCAGGGTTGATATAGTGACTCCTTAGTCATGTGATGTTGTCTTAAATCGAATGTTAGGTCTACCTTTATGAGCGATCAGCCTGCAAACGAATCTGTTCAGGCCACTGAAATTCAGCGTGAGGCGTCCGGCGCGACTGTCGAGTGCACCGATGTTGAATTGTCAAACGGAACCTATTGGAACGCGCCACCAAAAATTTGTCGCGGCGATGTCTTGGTGGCGTTGGATAAGGAACAATGCGGGACCGCCACGCGACTATGTCTTGATTTGTTGGTCGACAACTGGAATCAGGTAACCTTCGGTCCTTGTCTGGAAGGTGCGGTATTTGAGTTGCAACAGGAGCGACGGCCGGAGAGGGTCTCGATGCTGGATGGTTACTTGACGCTGTTTTTGGGCGTAACCGGCGATGCACACTTTCACTTATGTACTGATGTTCATCGCGGACTTGGGCGCGAAGGAGTGGACCCAGTGGTTGCGAATCGGCGCCAGTGTTCGCGTGTTTCATTTTATCGGGAGTTTGGTGAGGGCCGGTGTGTGCCCGGATCATGGGGGATTAGGCTGTGGAACGGCGATGGCGATCAGATGTGTACATTTTTTCTGCCCAATCCGTTTCTCAACGCTGAGCAAAAATTGCAAAGCCCCGATTGGTCTCGACTCTCGCTGTGGAATGAGTTGCGTGGGCGTTATCTCGGGGAAACAGTGCCTCAGCCTATTCCCGAGGACGACACCGTTCGCTCAACGCAGTTAGCGAGCGCTGAGACTCGAGAAATTGATGGTCCTGACGGACTTGAGCCGACGCGTTATGGAGACTGGGAGCGCAAGGGCAGGGCGATTGATTTTTAAGTCCCGGGCCCGTTTCCAACGATTCGCTGCGAAGGTTGTTCCCACAATAAACGCCCTAACCCGGGCCTGTAGGAGGTGCGCCTCTGTCGCCTTTGTTGTATTGAGTTTTGCGCTAGGGTTGTCTTCATCTTTGGCCGGTGAGGAGTTGGAGAAATATTTGATTGGCTATCGCTTGTGTGGGGATTCCCAGGGACCCAATTGCCAGAGTCTAAGATTAGGCGATCGTTATTATTCGACCCAGCATTACGCAAAGGGCTATCTATACGCTTGCCGACCCGCTAACCCGAACGCCCCTGGCAGCACCCAAAGTCGAATTACCTGGATCGACTTTGATCAACAGCATTGGAATTTCCTGGAGAAACCCTGGTTTTAAATAAGGTTTTTAAAGCATTTACTGCTTAATTTCTTACTTCATATTAATAGAGAATTACATGTTCGTTTACAGTTCTCGATGATGATA
>DUBL01000057.1 GCA_012960345.1 Gammaproteobacteria bacterium
GCTACGATCGTTGTTGTGGTGCTCGCGATTGTTGGGGCCCGTTTGTTATGGTCAACCCTTGAATTCAAAGTAGATCCGGTAGGTTATTCGAGAACCGGAGGGGAACTCTTCGAGCGGTTGCTGAAAGAACCCATCGCGTTTTTTCAGGTAATGGCGGTGTACGTCTGGACGTTCATCAAAATACAGTACACGAATTTCCCCCGAGGTGTTGCGTTTACGCTGTTTGTATTGTTGGCACTGCCTTTGTCCTATGCGCCGATATGTCGACGGTTGGATTGGCTTGATGCGGAGTCTCAACTCCGGCTTCGTGACTTTTCCGTTATTGCGCTAGTGGTTGTTGCGCTTAACGTGTTTGGGTTTAGTCATCATGATCAACAGCCTGAACGGTATATGGTTGCTGCGAACTATATGCCGGTGATCTACGTTGTTGTTGTTTTGACCCTGGGAGGTGCGTTTTGGAGCTGGGGTAGATTATCGACGGTGGTCGGAGTGGTTCTGTTGGGTTTCTCAGTTGTGCGTGTCGATTGGATGGACATTAATTTAAAAGCAAGGCCATCGAGCGGGACGGATGGAGGCGTTTTGGCGAGTTGTCTCGATGCGTATTTGCCACAATACAATGCGAAGCGTGGTGTCAGCAATTGGTTTCAGGCCAGAGCAACGACGGAACTCTCTCGCTCTGGCCTTACGGTTGTGCCGGTTCACGGCGCTTCTTTAAAGCCGTTTTGGTGGGCCAGTTCGCGGCGTGAATTTACTCATGTATATGACTTTGCTTTGCTACACGAGCCCTCGCGTACGGACTCTAGTTGGGGAACTCGCGATTGGTATTACGTTAATCGCGAGCGCATGATTCGTGTCAACGGGGCACCGCTGGCGCGCACCCATTGTGGTGATACTGAAGTGTTGGTGTACCCACCAGGAGAGTTACGTGTCGGCCGCAAAATGACCAACCAACCGCGTGTTCCAGTTGGCATATTTACCCAGGTGTACTGGCGCACGCCTGATCAGGGCTTCGATGAGAGTCGTTCGGTCAAGACATTCATCGAGGCGGAGCTTGGGCGCGACGGTTATTATGCAGTGACCTCGATGCCTGTCCGTCTCGCCCTGCCCAAGGGCTTGGGCAAGGCAGTGGTGTTCCGCATAGATGCGGTCGATGTTCCTGGGTTTGTTCGCGTCCGAAAGCCGCTCCTGGTCGACCAAGCGTCAGGCAATGGAGATAAACGCCGAGTGGTGTTGCAGCGACCCATATTGGATAAACACTTCTCATTTAACCACCTTCGCCCTGCGGCTGATCAATCGGATTGGTGGGTGACGGCATCGTTTGATTCATGGTTTCTGGCAAATCATGCGTATGAATTGCCGACTGACGAATCGGCCAATTTCCAATTTGAGTACTTGCTTGATTGGCGCGAAGTACCAGATTCCACGGTGCTAACAGTTAAACGTTGATCGGTTTCTCGCGACGGGAGACGGTCTGATGGGGAAGGTTTTTGATGGGAGTTGGTGGTTGGATCCTCGCCAGGGTTACCAGTGTGGGTTGCAACGACAGCAAAAAGCTGGATTTCTTTATGGTTTGCCGATAGTATCGCGTCCTTCTCCCGACGATTGGGTAGATTCCTGAATGGTGACAGGCGCGTGCCTGTGGAACCAGTCTACGATCAGACCGTATTCCAGCTTCTTCATCCCGCACTACATTCCATTCGCGTTAGCGCGCTTGCCTCAAGCATTGGCATCGGCTGGCGTTTAATTTCTAAATGCTAAAGAGACACATGATTCTATGAATATGTACGTTGGAAACTTATCTTACAGTGTGACCGAAGATGAACTGCGGTCGATGTTTACTGAGTATGGGGATGTTGTCAGTGCCAAGTTGATCATGGATCGCGAGACTGGCCGCTCCAAAGGGTTCGGATTTGTCGAGATGTCCAATAACAGCGAGGCGCAAAAAGCCATGGAAGACCTGAACGGTAATACGGTCGATGGTCGCGCCTTGACCGTGAATCAGGCGCGCCCGAGAGAGGATCGGTCGCGTGGTGGTGGTGGTGGCGGTGGCCGCGGTGGTTATGGCGGCGGTGGTGGTGGCGGCGGTCGTAACCGGTACTGAAGCTTTGCTCGTCTGAACCGCCACGCGGTGTAGACAGATTCAATGATCGATCAGCGACTCACCGCCTGGTGAATCGCTGGTCGATCATCGTTGTTTCAGCCATTCAGTGGTTCGGGTCAGTCCACCGAATGGAAAAAGATGCAGTTGATCGTATCCGCGAAGGTCGCTGATGAGTCGGTTTGGTTTATTGATTAGTAGGAGTCGGCCAAGACTCAAACCCTGTCTTTTGAATACTTGGGACGAGGCTTTTACACCGCAAACTGCCGCATAGCGCAGCAACGCTTTTAGCGTTGCCGGCCTGGGTATACCGACGTGCACAGGCTGCTTGAATCCCAGTGCGCGCAGTCGTTCGATCCATGAGTTCACGGCGGGCGCATCGAAACTCCACTACGTTAGGATTCGGCTATGCATGCCGTGTGTATCAGCCCAGTTCAGTTTTGCAATCAAACTTTGCTCTGGGTCAGGATCATCGGGGTTTCCTTCCGGGTGCCCCGCAATATTGATATGGGAGATGCCGTAGTCGGCCAGCAAACCGGTTTCGAGTAGATCCATCACCTCGGCGTAAGGACCGCTGACTTGCGTGGCACCGCCGCCGATCAAGAGTACACAATGCACATCAAGTGTGGCGCAGGCGATTAAAACAGAACGCAAAGCTTTGTCGCTTTCAAGATTACGCGCCGCGATATGTGGGACAGAGGTCTTTCCCTGGGCGCGAATACGCTTCAGTGCTTCGATTACGGGCTCAACGGTTTCCCCAGGAATCATCGACACGTAGATCCCACCGATGGCGTTAGATACAGGCGACAGGTCAGTCGCATCGTGTGGCAGCACTTCGAGTGACCATTTCTCTGGCGACAAGGTGCTGTCCGGTGCCAGGTGAGGCGTGATGTGCTCGGTGGCCTGGTCATCCGTCGCAAGAGCAGCTTGATGTGGTGTGGTCATTTGATGCGTGCGTTGTCTGATAAGGGCAGGCTGTTGGCTACGCCTCGTTTTTAAGAACGCGCACACTGCCTGACAGTGGGTCGGGTAATTGTTCTTGGCGCGACGTCAGCGGGTGTCAGGCGGTCATACGATCATGGGTAAGATGTGTTTCTTTTCCGTCGGTCTCGAGATTTATTGTTGCAAGCCGGTCAGATGACCCTGTTTGATGTGTTTCTCGTACACGGCTCGAACGCCAACCGCTCACCGCAGCGCCGTGCAGCACTGGTGCTTCGCATCATGCCGACGACGTCACACTTTGACCGCGCGCTTGGCATCGAGATTGGTAAGACGGTACGTCCTCCGGATATGGGGACTCGACCGCTTTTCCTGTTGCGGGGTATCTATCGCTGTGGTCTGAATGACCTCAGCGTGGGCACGAGGTCGCCGACTGATCTTTGGCGTGATCTGGTGGACGCGTCTAGTGGACGTGATCCGGCACAAACGGTGCCAGTGCCTCATTCATCTCACCAATGTAGACCCACAGCGCATCGAAAGCCTCGGGGTTGGTTTCGCGAAGCGCATTCGACGCGGCTTTAAATGCGCTAACTTGTGCGTCGTGATCGTTGAGCAGGCGTTTTAGCATTGAGTTCTCGGCATCGCTTGCTGCCAGGTTGAAGCGTTTTGTTCGTGACTCCAGCGCACTGAGGTAGTCGAGATGGCGCCGCTTGGTGGTCTCCATGGCGTTGTAAGCCTGCCAGGCAGCGGTTGCAGCAGCGCGGTGTTCAGGATTCATGGCGACTGCTCATTGGCCTCAACGGTTAGACAGGTCGTTCGCCCGCGAAGGTCGTTCGATACAGCAGGCGACGCGCACCATCATAATCGTTAATGGCGTAGTGCGTTGTTCCGCCAGGCACTCTTTTTTGCGTTGCTGCGGGTTTCGGTTCGGTTGCGAGGGGGCTATTCGCGATCGCTTTAATGGTCTAAGTCGCTCTGCCGCTGCGGGCCACAATCAGCTTTCCGCGGCGATCGATCTGGTTCATGTAGTTGGAGTCCTCAACCGAAAGCCCGTGCCACAGTCCCTCGTCCTCGAGTTTGTTCAGGGTGCCGGGAAAATCCTTTACATCAAAATGCTCCGCGTTCATATAAATCACGATGGGTGCATTCGGGCGGACAACACGAATGATCTCGCGAAGGTGTTCTGGTCCGAGATGGCCTGAGGCGAAGGAGCCGACACAGATGAGACTGGGGTAGACCCCGTCCTGTATTGAAGTGCGACGTGTCAGGTCTTCCTGCATCAGTTCACGGTAGATGCCGAGGCCTTCTGCCTTGGTGAGCATGCCTTTCGAGAGGTCCAGTCCGTCAATACAGGTGTAGCCACGCCGATTGAGTTCGCGCCCGACAAGGCCAGTGCCACAGGCGAGATCAATGACGGGTTGCGTTTTGTCTTGTACCAGTGGCTCGAAGGCGTCGGCCGCGATGCGTGGCGCAATGTAACCGTATTCGTTCAGGAGATCGTCATCATAGGCGGTGGCCCACGTGTCGTAGTGACCTTCAACGTCAAAGTCAGGGCCGTGGTCGGTCCCGGTGACGGCAGCGAGTGCTCCTTGGGCTTTCTTTTTCATGCAAGTGACTATCGGCTTGAAACCAAGCCAAAAAAGGGACAGCTATGTTACCTCAAGCGACGAGGGGCATTGCCTCGCTGACAGGGGCCGAATCACTGGCAGGGACATAAACGGCATAACCGTCAATGTCAGGCGCTTCAGTTGCGGCCTCTGGCTCCTCATCAACCGCCCCTGCCTCAGATGCGGTAACCGCCGTCTCCGACTCGTCCTCAGAAGAAACCTCAGCCACTGAAGTCTCAGCCACTGAAGTTTCAGCCACTGAGATATCAACATCACTCGTTAAGACCTCAGTCCCAGTCGATGCCTCAATCGCCTCGATGATCTCAGCAATACTGGCAGGGCTGAGTTCATCCAGCGTCAGGGTCTTCGACGTTTCGACAAGACCAGCAGTTGCAGTACCGGAATCCCCATCCACTACGAAGGCCGTCTCAATACTCATATCGCTCGTTATCACGGTACTGATAATGCCACCCAGGCTGAAGGTGGTCGGTGCACCGTCCACCACGAAAGTCACTTCGGCATAGGTGCTCGTTGTATCGTCTGTAAGGGTGACTTCACCAACCGCCTCGATACGATTCCCTTCAAGGGTTTCACTGACAGATACCGCGTCAAGCGAGATCGTAGTAATCCCCCGATCACTCAGCGTAGAGAGCTCAGGTGCTGCCGACACGCCATCAGAATCACTGTCCTGCCACACCAGGATGTCATCGAACTGATCGTCCCCTTTACTGATCACCTGGTCGGCATTGCTATCAAGGCTTGCCAGCGCTGAGAGGGAGTTCGCATAACTCTGACCATTAAAGATCTCTGAGAAAACCTCGCTCATGTTCTCAATCGCACCGCTGCCATCAAGGTCCATCACTAGCATGCCATCATCCGGACCAAACCAACCCACACGCTCACCCATTCCATCGGCATCGACATCAAAGGTGATGCCGCTACCAAGACCCAACAACTCAATGCCGTCGCCATCTAAGTCCAGCACCAACGGGTCACTGCCGTCACAGGTGTTCTCGTACCAGGCAATGGTGTCGTCCTCCCACGAGGCCGAGACGATGTCGAGGTCGCCATCGCCGTCTAGATCGCCAATAGACACCGAATGCGCCCCATCTGCGTTGGTATCAATGTTGGCGGCCGTCCAGGTGGGGTCAGCGGCGCCGTCGTTCTCGTACC
>DUBL01000058.1 GCA_012960345.1 Gammaproteobacteria bacterium
GCACCTACTGCTTGACAGGGTCGAACTGGGATTCACCCCGGCCAATACCAAAGTACTCAAAACCGTGTCTGCGCATATCGTTCGGATCAAAAACATTGCGCCCATCGATAATTACCTTCTCTTTCAGCAAGTCGGCCATTCGAACCAAATCTGGACTGCGAAACATGGACCACTCCGTCAGCAGGATCAATGCATGGGCACCCCTTAACACGTCATACGGATCGTCTGAAAAACTGAGCCCTTCAAGACCCCTAAATTCAATCTCCGCGTTTCCCCGAGCGACCGGATCAAAGGCGGCGATGGTCGCACCTGCCGCTATCAATTCACGTATTGCAAGAATACTGGGTGCTTCGCGCATATCATCCGTGTTCGGTTTAAATGCCAACCCCCAGATGGAAAAATGCCGCCCGGACAGATCATCTCCAAAGCGCCGTTTGATCTTCCGTATCGGCACTGATTTCTGTCGTTTGTTCACCAACTCGACCGCATCCAATAATGGCGTGTCATAGCCCAACATCTTTGCGGTACTGGCCAATGCCGAAACATCTTTAGGAAAACACGAACCCCCATAGCCGCATCCTGGATAAATAAAATGGTGTCCTATGCGGGGATCCGATCCGATACCTCGGCGAACATTTTCTATATCTGCACCCACTCGTTCAGCGATATTCGCCATTTCGTTCATGAAAGAAATCTTGGTAGCAAGCATGGAGTTGGCGGCATATTTAGTCAATTCCGCTGAGACGACATCCATCACAATCAAGCGATCTCGATTCCTATTAAATGGGGCATACAGCGCCTTCATCGTCTCTTTAACCACTTGATCCTCCACTCCGATGACAATTCTATCCGGCTTCAGGAAATCTTCTACTGCCGACCCCTCTTTAAGAAACTCTGGATTCGACACAACGTAAAATGGAATCTCAAGGCTACGCAAAATCAATTGATCTGCAATGGCCTGTTTCACGCGATGTGCCGTTCCTACCGGCACCGTGGACTTGATAGCAATTATCTTTCGCTCGGTCATCACCTCGCCAATTGAACGCGCGGCGGCCAGTACATGCTCCAAGTCAGCCGCCCCGTTTTCATCAGCCGGCGTGCCTACAGCAATAAAGAGGATTTCACTTACCTCAATCGCATCTTGCACCTCGGTAGTAAAGGACAGGCGCCCGGCTGCCCTATTGGCAGCGACAATGCGATCCAGACCTGGCTCGAATATAGGGATTACGCCCCCATTCAGTGCTTTGACTTTGTCTGAGTCCAGATCCACACACGCCACCGTATTTCCCACCTCAGCGAGACAAGCGCCAGTCACCAGACCGACATAACCGCATCCAATCATTGCAATTTTCATTGAACCCGAGTCCCGACTGAAAGAGCTGACCTTAGACCCATGTTGCGAATCGAGAAATAAAGAAAAGGGTGCCCATCATGGCACCCTTCCCTTTCCTTCAGACGTAGTTTATCAGTAGATTTCATGGACCGGAATGGGCATGGCCTCTCCTGAGACGTCAGTAATGTCTTGCTCCTCAGGCTCAACCCACACCTCGACAACATCTCGGTTGTCATCAACAAGCCGGGCTCCAATCCCTTTGACCTGAACCAGATCCTCGACAGCCCAGTAGCGCCCATTGGCTTCTCGATAAGCAATAATCGACTCTGCCAGTCGTGGCCCGACACCCTTTAAGCCATCGGCCAGTGCCATTGAATCGGCTGTATTGATATTGACTCCCGCTGACAAGACGGGAGACATCAGCGACAACAAAGCCAGGGCACCCATGCCTTTCAATATTTTCATAACAGGACTCCTTATTATTCAAAAGGAAACGATTTTCCGATTGACTCACCATTCCATTGGGCAAGCCCGGACTATCATCATCCACCGTCCTATTTCCGTCAGTGCCATCTGTCACAGTTTTCATTCCCGTTCAGGTTGAAAGTTGTCTCGGCAGGATCGAGTTCCAGCGACGACAACCGGGGCATTGCCAGTGCATCGCGCGCCCCTGAAATCCGCATTGGCGACATTCATAACCATCATCATGGTCCACTAGCTCACCGGCCATACGTTCAATCACTTGGGAACTCCCGGCAGACCACTTTCCTGCGTCCGCAGGTCGGTGCCGCAACAACAACACTAAAGCGACTATCGATGGGTTATTCTCGAGCCAATCTTCGAGATAACGGAAAACCTCTCTCTCACTCCCCAAGGAAGACAACAAGTCGACCATGGACATTAGTGCGCGAGTGCTGGTGCGGTTCCGATCTAAATAACGTTCGAGAAAACCCTGGTAAGCAGTTTTGTCTTGAAGCATCGTACAACTCTGGTCAACCAACCCGATAACCTCATCAAGCAGTTCAGGCCGCGACTGCACAACCTGCTCCCACATCGCCAATGCAGACCGGTGGTCATTGGTTAGAGCATCCAAACGCCCAGACTGGATCAAAGCCCTGACACAGTCCTGGTCGGCCAATAAGGCATCAGCAACCTTTGAACGCGCAGCCTGGTAGCGACCCGCCGCAATAGCCGCCTCAGCCACCTCGCATTGATACTGCGCAATCACACCACCTAATGCACCGTTATTAACGGAACCCTGTAAGGAGCGAGCAATACTGGACGCTCGGTCCCATTCTTTTTCTTGATCGTAAATCTGCAATAACAGTTGGTTTGCAGACTCCTCCATCTCACGTCCACCCCTAACCTGAAGCAAAAGGTTTTCAGCCCTATCCAGAAGACCTGCCTTGTAGTAGTCCTGCGCCAACTCAAAAAGGGCCTGCAAACGGTAACTCGGCTCAAGACCTTCCCGTGCAACAAGATTCTGATGAACGGTCGTTGCCCGCTCCAACTCACCCCTGCGCCGAAAAAGCGTACCCAAGGCAAGCTGCACGTCAACGGTGTCGCCGTGGGATTCTAAGGCGCCCACAAGGACATCAAGCGCTTTATCATGCTGTTCATTAAGTAGAAAGTTAAGTCCACGAAAATAGGCAGCGGGTAACGAACCTGCCGCGTGATTTGCTACCTGAACAACATTACGGTATCCAAAATACCATCCCGACCCAGCAGCGAGCGGTAAGAGAACTATCAACCAGATTGGATCCATATCTGTTACTCGTTCACGTCATGGAATTGCCGAGGTGTATTTCGCGGCGTGAGAGAGGCATCCCTCGAATCGACGCCCATCCGCGAGCGCCGATTCCCTTGTTTCTTCTGAATAAAACCCCTTAATCGTCCCGCTAACCAACCTATCAATAATCCAACGGTTAACGTGAGAAATAACAATAAAGCAAGTGACCCCTGCCAGATCCAGTCAAAGTAGTAGTGGACCTCAACCTGTTGCGGATTATGTACTGCGAACGTCAGTCCTAATAGAGCAACCAGAAACGTTACGAGGATAAGGAATAGTCGCTTCATCTTGCCTCACGCTGCAACAACTCAACACCGCGCCCTTAGCCTGGCCGACTCGCTAACTAACCGCCGCTGAACCCGGACACAGCACAGCGGGCGTAATACGTGCGCGGTGCCTCGGGGGTGGTCGACGACAACCCTAATCAATATCTGTTGCGTCGGCCGTCACACCAAGCAGGCGGTTAACCCGGTCCCGTAGAAATCGCCCCGGCTTGAAATGAGGGACGTACTTACCGGGAACGGCCACCGGTTCGCCGGTTTTTGGATTCCGCCCCAACCGTGGCTCACGGTACCGCAGACTAATACTCCCAAATCCACGAATCTCAATCCGATCACCGTTAATCAACGAACGACTGATTCGATCGAGAAGCGCGTCGACTGAAACCTGAACATCTTTCGGATCTAGATGCAGCTGATCAATCGTCAACTGCTCAATCAGTTCAGACTTGGTAATTGTTGACCGACCAGTGTTATCCGTGTCGTCCATAATGCGAACTGCCTCAACTTGGCTCGGAGGATTTATCCAGCTGTTCCTTTAACTTATCACCGAGAGACGTCGTCCCAATAGCCTGGGTCCCATAACCCCTAACCGCCTGACTCCCACGATCAAGCTCCATCGCTTTTATCGAGAGCGTTATCCGCCTGTCTTTTCGTTCGATGCTTGTCACTTTGACCTCGACAGTATCCCCTTCGTTAAGTGAGATTCGTGCGTCTTCAACGTAATCGCGAGAAAGTTCTGTCGCCCGTAGCATGCCTTCCACACCATCGGCCAATTTAATCGTCGCTGCCTTCGCATCAACGCTCTCGACCGTCCCTTTCACGAGCGAACCCTTTGGATTTTCCGAGACAAACATTAGAAATGGATCAGACTGTGACTGTTTCAACCCAAGAGAGATACGTTCTCTATCCGCGTCAACGGCGAGCACCACGGCCGTGACTTCATCGCCCTTGTTGTAGTTTCTCGCAACATCCTCGCCTGTCTCATCCCATGATAAATCGCTCAGGTGGATCAATCCATCAATTCCACCATCGAGGCCTATGAAAACGCCAAAATCAGTAATTGACTTAATCTGTCCAGTAATTTGGTCGCCTTTGTTGTGTATAGCAGCAAACTCTTCCCACGGATTGGCCTTGCATTGCTTCATGCCGAGCGACACTCGACGACGATCGGAATCAACGTCCAGCACCATCACCTCGATCTCATCACCGACGTGGCACACCTTGTTCGGATGCACATTTCTATTGGTCCAATCCATTTCTGAGACATGAACCAATCCTTCAATTCCTTCTTCTAGCTCAACAAACGCCCCATAGTCAGTCACATTGGTGACCTTTCCAAACAATCGACTGCTCTCCGGGTAACGCCGGCTGATATCTGTCCATGGATCATCGCCCAGCTGTTTCATTCCCAATGAAACACGATTGCGTCCCCGATCGAACTTCAACACTCGCACATCCACCTCGTCGCCAACATTGACCACTTCGGAAGGATGTTTGACGCGTTTCCATGAAATATCAGTGATATGAAGTAGCCCATCGAGCCCACCAAGATTTACAAATGCACCGTAGTCCGTGAGATTCTTAACCACACCGCGAATAACCTGACCCTCCTCGATATTCTCGAGCAACTGTTTTCGCTCGGCTTCCATTTCTTTCTCAACCACTGCCCTCCGGGACACCACCACGTTATTTCTTACTTGATCAAGTTTAATGACCTTGAATTCGAGTTCTTTATTTTCGAGATAAGCCATGTCTGAGATCGGCCGAATGTCAACCAACGAGCCAGGCAGAAATGCCCTGACCCCCTCGATCGCTACGGTGAATCCCCCTTTGACCGTGCCTGTCATATTTCCGGTAACAATCGATTGCTCTTCAAATGCTTTTTCCAGCATCTCCCAAGACCGCGCTCGGCGGGCACGCTCGCGCGATAACCGAGTGTTACCAAACCCGTCCTCAACAACTTCAATTGCTACTTCAACTTTTTCCCCGACCGCTATATCCAGATTGCCAGCGGCATCTTTAAATTGACTGACTGGGATTTCAGCTTCGGACTTAAGGCCTGCATTTACAATAATAAAGTCAGCTGAGATATCGACCACTTCGGCTTCGATAACCGCACCGGGCTTCATGACCGACCGACTAAGAGATTCTTCTAAGAGTTGTGCGAAATTTTCTGACATGGTGTGAATTTAAGAACGGCGACTGCCGTTGAACAATTAAGGGTTAATGGGGTGCCCATTGGTTGTCAAAAGGTCCAACAAATACCGCCCACGAAAGAAATACTTCGCGTAGCGGCTGCCTTTTAATAAACCTAGGTCACGTGTTTTCTGTGCACCTTCCTCACGAATAACTG
>DUBL01000059.1 GCA_012960345.1 Gammaproteobacteria bacterium
AGTGCTTTCGCCAAGTAGGCTGAGGTAAGTTGATTTTCCACGGCGTTTATCCGCACCCTGCGGTTTTCCCAGTAATGCCGGGTCGGAAACCTCATCTAGAATATCATCGGCGATCTGAAAACCGAGCCCTACGGCCTCAGCATAGCGTTGCAAAGCATCGAGTGATTTGGGGTTGCTCGATGCGCTGGCCATTGCACCGAGGATTACCGAAGCGCTAATGAGTGCGCCAGTTTTCATCTGGTGAAGCGTTTTAAGGGCGTCCTCCGACAGGGCTTGATCCGTACTTTGCAGATCAATAGTTTGACCGCCGGCCATACCCCGTGAGCCGACTGCTTGAGCGAGGATGGTGATCATTCTCAGTCGTGTCGTATCGCTGATGCCAATGTGAGGGTCATCAGCAATTGACTCAAAAGCCAACGTTTGAAGCGCGTCGCCGGCAAGGATGGCTGTGGCTTCATCGAAGGCGAGATGACATGATGGTTTGCCGCGGCGAAAAGCATCATCGTCCATTGCCGGTAGATCATCATGAATCAGTGAGAAGGCGTGTACCAGTTCGACGGCGCATGCCGGTACATCGAGAATGTTGAGGTCGACGCCGAGGGATTCGCCGGTGGCGTAGACCAGTGCTGCCCGGAACCGTTTACCCGGGCCGAGTACGGCATAGCGCATGGCCTGGTGAAGATATTCAGGGGTTTGCTCGCCGCTGGGTAATACAAGGTTGAGTTTGTCTTCAAGCCGTTCAACCCAGATGGGCCAGCGGTGTTTGAGAGTATCTGTGTTTCCCATTTAGTCTTCTGGGTCGAAAGCCTCTACCACAAGAGCGCCTTCTTTCTCGACCAGTTTTTCGATACGCTGCTCTGCATCTTCAAGACTCGCTCGACAGGCCCGAGATAATGTCATGCCGCGTTCGAAATCCTTTAAGGATGCTTCCAGAGATTGGTCTCCGTGTTCCATGCGCTCGACAATTTTCTCCAATTCGTTGAGGGATTTCTCAAAGTCAGAAAGTTTAGGTTTTGCTTGACGTGCCATGGTGGTAGTTAGGGTAAAATCCAAGTTATACGGGTTTGGCGAAGTTGCCGGTGGATGGTTCCGATCACGCAGCGTTCACAGGTCCAGCGTATGGTTATACATGAGTTTATTGGGTCAGTTCACTGATTGCATCTTTGATCGGTGGAATCTGGGGTAATCAGGACATATAGGAGAGAACAATGGCATTGAAAGACAGTAAAACAGAACAGAATTTGAAGGATGCGTTCGCAGGGGAATCTCAGGCAAACCGGCGCTATCTCTATTTCGCTAGTAAGGCGGATGTAGAGGGTTATAACGATGTGGCTAGCGTTTTTCGTTCGACAGCTGAAGGGGAAACAGGCCACGCTCACGGGCATCTTGAGCATCTTGAAGCAGTGGGGGATCCCGCCACCGGTCTTCCCATTGGCGAAACCGGAAATAACTTGAAAGCCGCCATTGCGGGGGAGACGCACGAGTACACCGATATGTACCCGGGGATGGCAAAGACTGCACGCGAAGAGGGCTTTGACGAAATCGCTGACTGGTTTGAAACGCTGGCTAAAGCCGAGCGTTCTCATGCCAATCGCTTTCAGAAGGCGTTGGATGCTCTTGACGAGTGATGAGGTCTCGCGGTAATGGCTTCGCCATCAGGGCTGGGACTGCCCAGCCCTGATGGCGGTTGAACTGAATAGGGATGGGTTATGGAAAAGTTGACCCTGAACGAATTGTGGTCGCTCGAACAATACGCTCAGTGTCGATCGGAGTTCCGGCAAGAAGTACTGAATCACAAACAGGTCCGCCGACTTTCCATTGGTCCCAATGTCAGTTTGCTCTTTGAGGATCGAATAACGATTCGCTACCAAGTGCAGGAAATGTTGCGGGTGGAACGTATTTTTGAACCACAGGGTATCGTTGAGGAATTGGCTGTATACAATCCTCTGATCCCTGATGGAATGAACTGGAAAGCCACTATGTTGATTCAGTTCGATGATGTCGAAGAGCGGCGTATTGCGCTCCGTAACATGGTTGGTATCGAGCAGCGGGTATGGGTCCAGATCGACGGTTTCGAACCAGTTTACGCGGTTGCTGATGAGGATTTAGAACGCAGCACCGAAGACAAGACATCAGCCGTCCATTTTCTCCGCTTTGAACTGGATTCAGAGATGGGGCAGACGGTGGCCGGCGGCGCGTCCCTCTCAGCGGGCATTCAACATGGTGCTTACCAGCACACGATCCCTACGGTATCGAACGAGTTTATTTGCTCACTCCGTGCCGATTTGTCTTGTTAGGCAGACTCCATCTGCATTGTGGCTTGTGATTGCCGTTTAATGACAAAGCAAATGCTCCAGGATATACGGCACTTTGCGTATGAATGATCGCTACGACGCGGGTGCGATTGAAGTTTTGACTGGGTTGCAGCCAGTGCGCAAGCGCCCTGGCATGTATACCCAGACTGAGCGACCCAATCATCTGGCTCAGGAAGTAATCGACAACAGCGTTGATGAAGCGATCTCCGGCTACTGTCGTCAGATCAGTGTCACGGCATTTAAGGACGGGTCGTTGAGTGTTGAAGATGATGGGCGAGGCATGCCTGTTGACAAACACAAGGGTGAGAAGGTCAGTGGCGTAGAAGTCATTCTCACTCGACTTCACGCCGGAGGTAAATTCTCAGACAAGAATTACGCGTTTGCTGGTGGATTGCATGGCGTGGGGGTATCGGTTGTCAATGGTTTGTCGCGGCGACTCGAGGTGCGGGTTCGCCGAGCCGGGCGAGAGCACGAAATGAGCTTTGTTGACGGCGTTCCGCTTGGACCGCTTAAACCAAAGGGGAAAGTCAGCGTCAGGAATACAGGGACCTATTTGAGGTTCTGGCCCGATCCTGAATTTTTTGACTCTCCCACTATTGCGTTGGCTCCGCTAAAGCGTCTTTTGCGCGCCAAGGCCGTGTTGTGCCCGGGCCTTAAGATTCGATTTAAGGATGAGGGTCAGTCGAAGCACAATGAAACCTGGTGTTACGAGAACGGTATCCCGGATTACCTGCTGAGTGAACTGGGCGAGGTTGATTTGGCCCCGGAGTTTCCGTTTTGTGGGCAGGTCGAGAAAAGTGATTGGCAGCTTGATTGGGCGATAGTGTGGCTGGTTAATGGCGGTGAACCGGTCTGTGAAAGCTACGTTAATTTGATACCGACCATTCAGGGAGGAACACACGTCAGCGGCTTTCGTACGGGTTTGGTGGAGGCCCTGCGCGAATTTTGTGAATTTCGTGATCTTTTGCCGCGTGGCATTCGTTTGACACCCGATGATGTTTGGAATCCGGCAAGCTATCTATTATCTGTACGTATGAAGGACCCTCAATTCTCGGGCCAGACCAAGGAGCGGTTGTCGTCCCGTGAGTGCGCAGCTTTTGTGTCGGGCACGATCAAGGATGCCTTCAGCTTGTGGCTCAATCAACATACGGCGGATGCCGAGCGTGTTGCGGCCATTGCGATTCACAACGCCGAGGCACGAGTGCGATCAGACCGGCAGGTCGAGCGCAAGAAGGTCGCAACGGGTCCGGCTCTGCCCGGTAAATTGGCTGATTGCACTAACCGTGATCTTGAATCGACTGAATTATTTTTGGTTGAGGGTGATTCGGCCGGCGGTTCTGCAAAGCAAGCGCGCGACAAACATTACCAGGCCATCATGCCATTGCGTGGAAAGATTCTGAATACCTGGGAAGTCGATTCACGTGAGGTGCTCGGATCACAGGAGGTTCATGACATTGCAGTGGCGCTTGGGGTTGATCCAGGTTCTAGTGACATCGGCGGTTTACGCTATGGGAGGGTTTGTATCCTTGCGGACGCAGATTCTGACGGTGCACACATCGCGACTTTGTTGTGCGCGTTGTTTTTGCGCCATTTCCGGCCTCTGATCGATGCGGGTCGAGTGTGTGTTGCGATGCCGCCGCTATTTCGAATCGACGTTGGCAGGCATGTGTTTTATGCGTTGGACGAAAAAGAACGGCAACGCATTCTTACAAAGATTGATGCAGACAAATTGCGCGGTACAGTTAATGTTCAGCGCTTTAAAGGTTTGGGCGAGATGAATCCTTTGCAACTTCGAGAAACCACCATGGATCCAACTACGCGACGCTTGGTGCAATTGCAGGTTGACAAGGGAAATCGTTCGGAGCAGGCGATGGATCGCTTGCTTGCGCGCAAGCGCGCAGCCGATCGTAAGGCCTGGATCATTGCCAGTGCAGATCAGGTGGAACCCCAGTGACATGCGTGATGCTACATGGATGGTTTAGTGTGCTCTGCAGGATCGTTAGGTGGTCCGCCACGATGGGAGTTGCCGCGGATCTAAAATACGGACGGTTTCCTGACGATACGGAGTAAATCCCTGTTGTTGGTAAATCAGTAGGGCCTTGGGGTGATCTAGGCTGCAGGTGTTGACCCGGAAACGTTCTGGCTCACCAGACCACGCCGTGTTGACAGCCCACTGTAGCAACCAAGGACCTAATCGGCGGCCGATAAATTCGGGGAATATGGCGAAATACGTAAGTTCAACATCGCTCGGAACTTGTAAATTCAATTCGACATAGCCCGCTGGGACTCCATCGACGTAAAGCACATAGATTCTTACGTTGCTGTTGGTTACCAAGGTCGCGAGAGTGTTGTCGTCCATAGAGCGGCGCTCATACCACAGCCATGGCTCCCCCGCGGTATAGTAGAGAAAACGGTAAAAACCGACTGTCGGATTTCTCGCTTGAATCACCGCGAGGTGACCGGCGAGCGGTTGGGTTGTTTTAGCGATGTGAGGGTGTTCACGCATCTCGAGATAGGTGATGGTCACATCAATTTTTCCATCTGGCCCGGGCTCGGGTGGCAGATAACGTTGATCATCGAATGTCATGGTTATCGTGTTTGTAAAGATCGATCGTTGATTTCTGATGTATCATGCCACTTGCCTAATGACGTCGACGTTCGATCAGGGTGAACAGACCACCCAGCAATGACCACAGAGCAGCCTGAGAGCGGTAAAGAATTGACACAGCGACGCCGCGAGTGCGCATCATGGCTTCAGCTCCGACAACGCCGCCAAGATTAGCGGCGCCAAACTTTCCGATCAGACTTCCAAACAAGGCCTCACCGATACCCCAGCCGGCTGGAGCAATGGGTATGCCCTGGAGAACAAAAACTATAGGGCAGATAACAAAATAGTCAGTCAACTGGAGACCCACGCCAAGCGCGCGATCCATAATAAAGAAGCTGACAAAGACAACGCTGTAAATGACAGGACTAAACAGTATCCAAAGTCCAATGCCTTTGAGTTGTGTTCTGTAATGGAGCACTGCCTGGTCTAGATCCCGAATGACTGTAGCAATTTTGTTGGGCAAGTATTGGACTCCGCGTTCGAAGCGCACGATGTTTCGCAGAGCAGGACTGACTAAGAGAGCAGCACAGCCGGTGATCCCGATGGCCGCCAGCCAAATAGAGTAACTCAGCTGAGGAAAGCGGGTCACCGTCAGTGTGCTGGCAAGGCTGCCGACGAAGACCAGTGACAGCAGTCCGATCACGCGGTCAACGGCGACTGAAACTAGCGCCCGAACGGGCTCCCCCTCGCAGCGCCGGGCAATGTAGATCGCTTTGATGACATCGCCTCCAGTCGCTCCGGGAATGATGTTATTGAAGAAGAATCCAATCCAGGAATAGCGCTGTGCCTCCCAGAAGCCGACCCCTAATT
>DUBL01000060.1 GCA_012960345.1 Gammaproteobacteria bacterium
CATTATGATTTGTTACGATCGCCATTTCCCGGAAGCCGCTCGCATGCTTGGGTTAGCGGGTGCCGAATATGTTTTCGTCCCCACTGCAACCACCACAAGAGGGTTTTCCCGCAGCGTGTGGGAGATCGAGCTTAGAGCACACGCGATCGCAAACGGCTACTACGTAGCCGGAGTAAACCGCGTAGGGACTGAGCTCGAAAGTGAGTATTACGGCGCGAGTTTATTCGTTGATCCCATCGGCGAAGTCATCGCGCAAGCTGCTGATAAGGAAACCGTTCTGGTTGTCGACCTGCCCCGTGAACGTATCGATGAAGTGCGACGGATTTGGCCGTTCTTTCGAGACCGACGACCTGATGCTTACGATGCCATCATTGCGCCGTGAGCACTGGATTAATATCACTTTTGTGACATCCCTTCTGCACAATTAAATTGTCATTACACTAACCAAGACAAACTTACTTCTGTGTGCTAACAACAACGATGGGTTGCAACTCGATTGTTGGCCACACTGGGCCATACAGCAGGAGCTAATTTCCGCATGATTCAAAAACATGGACGCTACCCGTATTCCTCGATCACCAGCCGGCCAGACTACAGTTGGCCCGACGACAAACGGCTCGCTCTTTACGTGGCACTCAACGTTGAGGTCTTCAGTTACGGTGAAGGTAAAGGTGCCGGTGTCGCGCCGCCGGATCAGGCTCGCAGCGACAGCGTCTATTCATGGAGAGACTACGGAAACCGAGTTGGCATCTGGCGGTTGTTAGAACTCTTCGATGAACTCGATATGCCTTTCGAAGCACAGATGAACACTGCAATTTACGACGAGTGTCCTGATATTGCTGACGCACTGCGCGTTCGTGGCACAGAAATCCTTGGACACGGCACCACCAACTCCAATGAACAAGGTCACCTTCCCGAAACGCTTGAAAAAGAACTGATTCGCGACGTCACCGATACGATCGAACAGCACGAAGGTTATCGACCCACCGGCTGGATGAGCCCTTGGCTATCAAACTCGAAGATAACGCCAGACCTCCTGCAAGAAGCGGGCTACCGATACTTCATGGACTGGACCAGCGACGATCAACCATTCTGGATGAAAACCCGAAAGGGTCGCATTTTATCGATGCCATACCCGATTGAATCAAACGATAACCGTGGCCTGATCTGGTATCACTACTCATCAGCGGATTACGCTGACATGCTCGTAGATCAGTTTGACGAGATGCTTAAGCAATCAAAACATCAACCACTGGTCTGCCCGATTTCCCTGCACCCGTTTGTGGTAGGAAGACCCTATCGTTTGCGACCCCTGCGCCGTGCATTCGAGCACATGCTAAAGCAACGTAATCAAATCTGGCTAACCCGCCCCGGCAAGATCTGTAGCCATATCGAGTCCTTGCCAGCTGGAGTCGTACCCGACGCGTGACACTCCATCGCCCGATCAGGCGGCTGCGACAATCTGTGAATCATGCAGTCGCCCGATCTCAACATCCCCCAGCCCGAGTATTTCGCTCAACACTTCATCCGTGTGTTGACCCATCTGAGTCGCTGCCTGCATTGACACCCTCGGCGCGGCACCGAAATCTAAGGTAGAACCGGGCATAAGATATTCACCGACACCAGGATGTTCAACCAACTCAAACAGGGGGTTATCTACCGAACAGCGCGCATCCTCATCCAGCAATTGCCGAAATGATTGATACCGGCCCCAGCAGACCCCCGTAGCATCGAACACCTCTGCAATCTGGACCAAGCTACGTGTTTCACACCAAGTTTCTATAAGCGAAGCAATCGCATCTCGAGCTTCAAATCGATCCCCTTCGCGGTCAAAGTCAGCCTCGAACACCTGTTCCAACAACGCCATTTTTTCCGCCAGTCCAGTCGCCTCACAAAGATTACGCCACTGTCGCGGACTAATCGCCACAATCATAATGCGGCGCCCATCGATCGTTGCAAAATCTCGGCCAAACGCACCGAACAGATGATTGCCATGCGCTCGGCGTTGTGACCGTCCGTGATCCGCCTCGGCAATAAAACCCAGGTGACCCACCATGGCTAACGCGACATCAGCCAGCGATAAGCGGACATACTGACCTTCTCCAGTCAATCGCCGATGGCGCTCAGCAGCCAGGATTGCCACCGCTGCAGTCAAACCCGCACTGATATCCCACGCTGGCAGGACGTGGTTAACCGGCGCATTGTCATGACCACCGCCTGTGATCTGCGGTAATCCGACGGCACAATTGACGGTGTAGTCCAACGCGGTTGAACCATCTGGGTTGCCGACGATGTTCACCATGATCAAGTCATCCCGCGCTAAAGCTAAGTCATCGTAAGCCAACCAACCCCGGGCCGGGAAATTCGATAACAATATTCCTGCATCTGCCCCCGGCGCCGTGATGATGTCTCGGGCTAGCGCTTGCCCTTCCGGTCGGCGTAGGTCAATGCATATTGAGCGTTTGGACTTATTAAGGCCTGCCCAGTAAAGGCTTTTGCCGCTTTCACTCAAAGGCCATCGCTGACTGTCCAGGCCCCCACCGATCGGATCGATACGAATAACATCGGCACCCATCTGCGAAAGAGTCAATCCACCGAGTGGCGCAGCAACGAAAGCAACGCTCTCAACAATTCGCAGTCCTTCCAGTAACCGGTTCATTGCAATATCTCCGTTAAGCCGTGCAATTGAAATTCCTGAACGATCGCCCGGTTTCTTGACCCGGCCACACACAATCCAGATAGTTCAACCATTGGTTTAATTTAATAGTATCCAAAGATGTGCCTCCATAGTGAAAAGTCAGTTGGCACATAGAATCTAAAACTGGTGCCTTACGCTCTGACCTAAATCTTCACCAAGGTGAACCGCAAGTGACTGGGGTACTTCCATTAGTAAGGGAAAAGGCTGCAGACTTGACCAGGCTGGCCGCGGGCAGAACGAGACAACTAATGCAAAAAGCACTCGGCAAAGGAGAAAAGGAATGCTTTGGGTAGGAATTGATGTGGGTGGAACATTTACCGATATCGTCGTCTACGACGACAAGTCGGGCACAGTTTCTGCTGGCAAGAGTCCATCCACACCGTCCGCACCCTCAGACGGTGTCGTTAACGCACTGAAGCAATTGTCAGTTGACCTAGCCAAAGTTTCCATATTTCGACACGGGGCCACAGTCGCTACCAATACTGCCCTCGAGCGGAAAGGCGCAGAGCTCGGGGTCATTACCACTCAGGGATTTCGAGATGTACTGATTATCGGTCGCGGCAATCGCACGCAGTTATATGACATCAAGGCCGTGCGTCCAGCCGGCCTAGTGAAACGCTCACGGGTATTGGAAGTCCCAGAACGGGTGGGGCCGGATGGAGAGGTCATCACATCAATTGATGAAGCAGCCGTCATCGCCGCAACCAACCGCCTGCGTGAGTTGGGTGTCGAGGCGATTGCAGTGTGCTTTTTGCACAGTTATGCCAATCCCGAGCCAGAACGTGAGGCGGTGAAACTAGTAGAACGTACCTGGCCAGATATACCCGTCTGTAACTCAGCAGATGTGCTGGCAGAACATCGTGAATATGAACGTTTTTCTACCACTGCGTTGAATGCCTACATCGCCCCGCGGATGTCTGGTTATCTCAATGACCTTGCTGCAAACCTATCGGCCCAAGGGCTCACCGCAACACCAGAAGTGATGAGTTCTAGCGGTGGTTCATGGCCACTCAGTGAAATGGCACGCTTGCCGGTCAATTCGATGCTCTCAGGCCCTGCCGGGGGAGTTACTGGAGCCGTCGAGTTCGCACGTACGATTGGCGTCAATGACATCATTACCTATGACATGGGTGGGACCAGCACTGACACCTGTCTGATTCGTAGCGGACGCTACGCTTTGACAAATGACGGAATGCTCGGTGGTCTACCCAATCGCGCGCCTGCGATTGACATCAACACCGTCGGCGCGGGTGGCGGATCCTTAGCGTACCTTGGCGATGGTGGATTTCTCAATGTCGGGCCCCGATCTGCTGGTGCCCGACCGGGTCCTGCCTGTTACGGACACGGTGGCACTGAACCGACCGTTACCGATGCGAATGTTGTCCTAGCCCGCTTACGCCCAATGCAACCCCTTGGTGGAGAAATTCAGATCAACGTCGAGGCCGCCAATCAGGCCGTTGATCGCCTGGCGAAGGTGCTCGGGCTTAATCGAATGAAAACCGCGGAGGGCATCATTCAAATAGCTATCACACGCATGACGGTAGCGATAAAGGAAATCTCGGTCATGCGTGGTATCGATCCGCGTGATTTTTCACTTTTTGCCTTTGGCGGGGCCGGCCCCCTGCACGCTGCCCTGATCGCCGAAGAACTCGATATGGCTCGCGTCATTATTCCCCCATTATCGGGTGCTTTTTCTGCCTACGGGCTGCTCGTTGCTGATCGGCGCCGAGATCATTCCGTTACCTGGCAACGTGAACTGACAGATATCTCGATCACGGATCTTCAAGACAGACTGAAACCCATGCGCGACGCGGCTCGGCTGGAACTCCTTAACGATGGCTTCCCCGAAGACCGCATTCGAATTGAACACTCAGCTGACATGCGATATCGAGGACAGGCCTTCGAGTTATCTGTGCCTCTAGCGCAACCCATTCAGAACTTGGATCAGGTCGAACAGGCATTTCGCCAAGTCTATGAGGAACGTTACACCCATGCCGATGAAGGTGCTGTCGAATTAGTGTCGTTGAGGATTGCCGCTTACGGGCTAACTGATAAACCACAGTTGCCCCCTCTGGAGGAAAGTAGGGACATCGAAGCTGCCTTGATTGGCCAACGACCTTGCCACTTCACTGGCAAGAACCTAGAGACTGAGATTTACCAACGCGAACATTTACCTGCTGGCGCAAGATTAACGGGTCCCGTTCTGATCGAGGAAAACGGTTCGATAACCTTGGTGCCGCCTGGCTTTAATCTTGAGCACCATCCAAGCGGCGCCATGATTCTGACCCGAGACGAAACTGAACAGAAGGATAGCCGATGAACAACTTGGATCCGATTACTCTGGAGGTCGTCACAGAAGGCCTGATCTCGGTCGTACGCGAAATGCGGGCAACCGTTTTTCTTACGGCCAGATCGGTCGCCATCTATGAGGCACGCGATTTCTCCTGTGGCTTATTCGACGCTAAAGGACAAGTCGTTGCACAATCCGAAGACATCGGCTCACACGTCGTCCCTCTGCCATGGTCGGTGGAGTCCTCACTTAAGCTTTTTGGCGATAACCTCTCACCTGGTGACGTCATTGTGATGAACGACCCTTATCTCGGCGGCACGCACCTTAATGATGTGACCCTCATTTACCCAGTATTTCATGAAGGCAAGCTGGTGTTCTTTCCGGCAGTACGCGAACACTGGGCTGATGTTGGCGGCGCCGTACCCGGTTCGATGTCCGGATCGGCCACCGACATTTACCAAGAGGGTATTCGAATACCGCCCGTCAAGCTGGTGGAAAAGGGCGAAATTAATCAAGCCGCGATGGAAATATTGCTGTCTAACATGCGTGTCCGTGATGAACGAATTGGCGATTTCAATTCTGGTCTGGCGGCCTGTCGCACGGCTGAGCGGCGGTTACGGGAATTAATTAAGCGATACGATATCGACGTCCTTTTTGCCGGT
>DUBL01000061.1:0-1737 GCA_012960345.1 Gammaproteobacteria bacterium
GTCGCAACACGACCATTGTTCGTTCGAATTACCTGTGGGACGAAGCCGCACACCTGTATGAGAAATCACTACAGTTGTGGGAAAGTCTTAGCCAGGAATTGAATTACAACGTTATGTTCAGTCAGCGTGGCGTAATGAATCTTGGGCACACGCTGCAGGACATGCGGGACATTGTGCGACGGTCAAGCGCGAATCGTCTCAACGGCATTGACAGCGAAGTCCTGACGCCGATGGACATCAAGCGGCGAGTGCCGGCCATCGATGTCGGGCCGGGTGCCCGTTATCCGATTCTGGGCGCTTCTTTTCAACCCCGTGGTGGTGTCGCGCGACACGACGCGGTTGCCTGGGGTTTCGCTCGCGCAGCCGATCAGCTCGGGGGCGACATCATTCAGAACGGCGAGGTCACCGGCATACGACAGGTCGATGGGGCTGTCACGGCACTTGAAACCAGTCGCGGCTCGATTAGGACAAAAAAGATCGGAGTGGTCGCAGCGGGGCACTCCAGCGTGATAGCGGCGATGGCGGGTCTGAGGCTGCCGATCGAGAGTCATCCGCTTCAGGCGCTCGTTTCGGAGCCGTTAAAGCCGGTTTTGGATACGGTCATTATGTCTAATGCCGTGCACGGTTATATCAGCCAGTCCGACAAGGGGGAACTGGTTGTCGGTGCGGGCATTGACGCGTATACCGGTTACGGCCAGCGTGGAAGCTATGGCATTATCGAAGGCAATATCGCGGCGATTGTGACGTTGTTTCCTTCATTCAGTCGAGTCCGCATGTTGCGCCAGTGGGGAGGGATTGTCGATGTGTGTCCTGATGCGTGCCCCATCATCAGTAAGACACCGGTTCGAGGGCTCTATTTCAACTGCGGTTGGGGAACGGGAGGATTCAAGGCAACTCCTGGATCGGGCTGGGTGTTTGCCCATACTTTGGCGAGGGATGAGCCACATGCGCTCAATGCCGCCTTTTCGTTGGAACGTTTTTATACCGGTGCTTTGATTGATGAGCATGGAGCGGCGGGCGTCGCGCATTAGTGGTTATGGTTCTTACGCCTGAAAAAACCACAGGACGGTGGTGAGATGCTTGAAATCGAATGTCCTTGGTGCGGTGCTTGCGATCAGAGTGAGTTCAGCTATGGCGGTGAAGCGCATATTGCCCGGCCGAAAACGCCTGCTGATTTGTCGGATCAGGAGTGGGGTGATTATCTGTTTAATCGCGAAAACCCGAAAGGTTGGCATCGAGAGCAGTGGTGCCACACGGCGGGTTGTCGGCGCTGGTTTAATGCGGTCCGCGACACCGTGACTTGCAGGATCAAAGCTTATTACCGGATGGGTGCTGTTCCGCCCGAGGAGGATGGCCGTTGAGTCAGCGTTGGCGTCTAGCGGCTGGCGGGCGTATTAATCGGTCGCGGCCAATCAGATTTTTCTTCAACGGTCGGGTACTGACTGGATACGAGGGTGACACCTTGGCATCTGCGTTGATCGCCAACGGTATTCGTACGGTGGCGCGGAGTTTCAAGTATCACCGTCCACGAGGCATTGTTGGGGTTGGGGCTGAAGAACCGAACGCTATTTTCCAGGTGGGCGAAGGGCGCAAGACAGTGCCGGGATTGCGAGCGACGCAGGTGGAACTTTATGAAGGGCTCAAGGCCTATTCAGTTAATGGTTGGCCCAGTGTAGACCACGATATTTATGCCATTAACGACCTGATTGGCCGCTTGTTACCGGCTGGCTTTTATTA
>DUBL01000061.1:1824-22487 GCA_012960345.1 Gammaproteobacteria bacterium
GGATCCGATCCGGATACCTATGACAAGCGCAATATTCATTGCGATGTGCTCGTGGTGGGCGCTGGTCCTTCAGGATTGATGGCCGCCTTGACGGCGGCACGTTCTGGTGCTCGAGTGATTGTGGCCGATGAGCAGTCAGAGTTTGGTGGTGGTTTGCTGGGTACAGGCATTGAGGTCGGCGGAATGGTCGCTAGAAAATGGGTTCAGAAGATGGTGGAGGCCCTGGCAAAATGGCCTGAAGTCATGATGCTCTCTAGAAGTACTGTCACTGGTTATCACGACCATAATTTTCTGGTCATCAATGAAAGGCGCACCCATCATCTGTCTAACCCGGCGTCTTTGATGTCGAGAGAACGGATGTGGCGTGTTCGTGCAAAGCAGGTGGTCCTCGCGACCGGGGCGATCGAACGTCCTTTAGTATTTACAGACAACGATCGACCGGGAGTGATGTTGGCCTCGGCAGTTTCTGTTTACATGAAGCGGTATGCGGCTGTGCCAGGGCGGTCGTTAGTCGTTTTTACCAATAATGATTCTGCTTATCGCGTGGTGCACGATGCGATCGATGCGGGAGTGGTTGTCAAGGGTGTTGTTGACCTGCGAGATGATGGTGTGTCGGCAGCGGCTGATGCGGCGCGGTGCGCCGGTGTGCCGGTTTATCTCGGACATGCGGTGACGGCGGTTAAATCCAATTTTCGCGGCGTGAAGAGAATCAATATTGGTCGTCTCTCGGCTGATGGGCGAAGTGTGGTTGCGCATAAGGGCGCGATTGAGTGCGATGTTCTGGCCATGTCCGGCGGCTGGAATCCAACCGTCCACCTGCATGCACAGTCAGGTGGACGGCCTGTTTTTGACGAGACGAACGCTTGTTTTTTTCCAGGGGTTTCTGTGCAAGCGGAGCGCTCTACGGGAGCGTGCGCGGGAGAATTTGATCTATCTCTTTGCCTGGTCAGAGCAGTCGAGGCGGCATCCGAAGCGCTTCGCCAGGTGGGCATTGATCCTGTCACCGTGGATACACCGGGGACTGCGCAGCACAGTGAGGCACCGCTGCGAGCGTTGTGGAGTATTCCGGGCGATCCGGTGATGCCAAGGGGTAAGAAGTTTGTCGATTATCAGAATGACACCACCGAGGCTGATATTCGTCTGGCCGCCCGCGAGGGCTATCGTTCGATTGAACACGTTAAGCGTTATACCGCTCTGGGGTTTGGGACCGACCAGGGCAAGCTCGGTAACGTTAATGGCATGGCGATACTGGCCGATGCGCTGGGTCAGAGCCCGGGTGCGATCGGTACCACCACCTACCGACCCAATTACACGCCGGTTACTTTCGGAGCTATCGCTGGCCGTGCTGTGGGCGAGGTCCTGTTCGACCCGATTCGACGGACACCGATGCACGAGTGGCATGTTGAGAAGGGAGCGGCCTTCGAAGACGTTGGTCAGTGGAAAAGGCCGTGGTACTACCCGCTTCCTGGAGAGGACAGGGAAAAGGCGGTGTCCCGGGAGTGTCTGGCCACTCGTCAGAGCGTAGGCATCCTCGACGCGTCGACGCTTGGCAAGATTGAGATTACCGGTCGTGATGCTGCCGAATTGCTGGATCGTATCTACACCAACGCCTGGAAATCGTTGTCGGTTGGGCGCTGTCGTTATGGTCTGATGCTTGGCGAAGACGGTATGGTGATGGACGACGGTGTGACGTCACGGCTGTCTGAACACCGTTATCTCATGACCACGACCACAGGTGGGGCTGCGCACGTGTTGAATTGGTTGGAACGCTGGCTACAGACAGAGTGGCCAGAATTGGAGGTTTTCCTCACATCGGTGACGGATCGTTGGTCGGTGACCAGTATTGCCGGACCCAAGAGCCGTGAACTGCTGGAGAGTCTGAGTGAAGGCATCGATTTGTCTCCTGAGACTCTGCCGTTCATGAGTTTTTGCGAGGGCCACGTAGCGGGTATAGCGGCGCGCGTGTTTCGCATCAGTTTCAGCGGTGAAGTAGCCTATGAGATCAACGTCAGTGCAGACCAGGGCTTGTCGCTATGGCGCACTGTCATGGAGGCGGGTAAGCCTTTTGGCATTACGCCTTACGGGACCGATGCCATGCACGTGCTTCGGGCAGAGAAAGGCTACGTGATTGTCGGTCAGGACACCGATGGATCGGTGACGCCCATTGATCTGGGTATGGACTGGATTGTTTCGAAGAAGAAGGATTTCATCGGTAAGCGGTCACTTTCTCGTGCCGATACGGCTCGCGCTAACCGAAAGCAGTTAGTGGGTCTTAAAACTGAAAATTCAACGGTTGTGTTGCCCGAGGGAGCGCAGCTGGTGAATGGGTTTTCCAGCAGTCGGCCCGTACCGATGGTGGGTCACGTGACATCAAGTTACTTCAGTGCCACGTTAGGATACTCCATCGCGCTTGCGCTGATCAAAGGTGGGCGTGCTCGACTCGGGGGAACCGTTTATGCGCCATTGTTGGATGGCCAACTGATTAAAGCGACGATTACCGAGCCAGTCTTTTATGATTCGGACAACGTACGACAGAGAGATTGAGTGCATGGGTTGGTTTAAACGTGATTTGATTCGTTGTCTTGGGGTGTTTTGTCTGGGGTTTGGTTTGACTGTGTCGGCCTCAGATGTTGAGAAGGAAGGGCGTTGGGCCGAAGAGGTCGTGGATCAGCTGTTTGACGGCGAGCCGGTGTGGTTGCTCACCGATTCGGTGCGATTTCTTAGCTTACATGTGGTGCCCGAGTCTGGGCATGGTGGCGGATTGCTGATCTTGCATGGCCGAGGTGTGCATCCCGACTGGCCACAGGTAGTTAACCCCCTACGCGTCGCATTGGCAGAGGTCGGCTGGCACACTTTGTCGTTGCAGTTGCCTGTGTTAGCGAATGGGATCCCAGGGCGTGATTACAAAGCGCTTTTACCCGAAGTGCGCCCTCGTATCGAAGCGGGTCTCCGATTTCTCGAGCGGACAACGTCAGGTCCTTGGTTTGTCGTCGCTCACAGTATGGGTTCAACGATGGCGGTTCATGCATTAACGCAAATGCCGCCGCTGCCCGTGAAGGGGCTGGCCTTGATTGGCCTCGGTAGCGGACAGGGCGGGCGCGGTTTGGATCCTAATGGCACGGTCTTTAGTCGCTTGTCGTTACCTGTGCTCGATCTTTTCGGTGAACAGGATCTTGAAGGAGTGATACGAGGTGCCGGTGCGCGCGCAAAGTTTGATCACGGTTTCGACTATACCCAGGTCAAACTTGACGGCGCCGATCATTTTTTCGATGGCCACGAGATGGAACTGATCGCTGTAGTGTCGGGCTGGTTGAATCAGAAATTGGCACAGTGACGTGGGGCGCGTTGATGACAAAGGAGGCGAAGCCGTGACGACCGGTGTGCCAGGGCAATCCGCGCTTGATTTCCCCTCGGGGGGGCGTGCCGTGCCAGGCGTTGAGGGTAGGACCGATGTGTGGTTTGAAGAATACCCCACACTGACGCATCTCAATCTGCGCGGTAATCTTGACGAGGTTGATTTTACCGCGAGTGTTACTGGAGTCCTGGGCATTGCCCCACCCGGAGTGCCAAACCGGGTGGCGCGCACGAGCGACACTTGTCTTCACTGGTTGAGCCCCGACGAGTGGTTGATTGTGTCGACGCTCTCCGCAGCGTTAATCGAGAAAGGACTGGCAGTGTCACTTGCCGGTCGGCATTACGCATTGGTGAATCTCAGCGGTGGACAGACCGTGCTGCGTATTGGGGGGTTCGGGCGCGGGATATTCTGGCAAGTGACTGTACGTTAGATTTTCATCCCCGCATTTTTCGTCATGGGGACTGCCGGCAATCACTATTGGCGGGCGCTCCGGTCTTGATTCGACGCGTTGATGAACTGGATGACGTGGCTTTTGATTTGGTGGTTCGACGGAGTTTTTCCCGCCATCTGTTTGACTGGTTGACTGATGCCGCGCACGAGACAGGGTATATTTTGCGAATACCTCATTGTGCATAATTATAAACCGATTGGCCGGAGCGCCTGACGAAGGAGCACTATTTATGGCAAACGTTGCCCTCATTGTTCATCTTGATATCAATGCCCAAGCATTATCTGAATTCCTTGAGCTGGCGCGTGCGCACGGCACTAACAGTCAGCGAATTGAAGCGGGTTGTCTACGTTTCGACGTTCTCGTGTCGACTGAACGCGACAACCATGTTGTCCTGGTCGAGGTTTACGAGGATGACGCGGCGCTCGAGTCACATTGGAACTCAAAACATATGGCGCGTTACCTGGAGCAGGTGGACGGTATGATTGAAAACCGCGAACGATACCGCTGCGAATGCTAACGGCCAGCGAGTCAGGCAGGAATGCGATAGAACTTGCGGGCGTTGGCGATGAAAAGGTTGTCCTGCTGGGTCGGTGGTAGATCAGAGACGATTTCCTGAAAGCCTGAATACAAGGTATTAAAATCGACGCACAATCGGTCCACCGGGAAATTGCTGGCAAACATCGTGCGTGTGTGTTCAAAGATAGCTAATGCATCGCGTATTACGCCTCGGTTCGCTTCTACGGTCCAAGGTAGCCCCGCCTGGCCTAGCCCTGAGATTTTTGTCGCGGTATTGTCTTGTTGGGCGAGCTTTTCCAGCGCTTTTCGCCATGGCGCGAGGTCATGGCGGTGTCGGCCGAGCGGTAGGCCGGTGTGATTGAGAATTAATGTTGTCTCGGGAAAGTCGCACGCGAGGTCGGCTGCCTGATCCAGGTGCCAGTAAGGCACCTGCAGGTCGAACGAGAATCCGTACTGCGCTAATTTAGAATAACCATCGCGCCAGATTTTATCGTCCATAGAACCGGCTTGGCCGCGCTTCACTGTGTCGCTAGTCAAGGCTGCCCGGGGTTTTTGGCGAACGCCACGTACTCGCTCGAACGCGGCGTGATTTGATAGGACGTCATCGACATCTTCGCGCTCAAGCCGAGCCTGTACAACAAGAACCACGGGGTGGGGTAACGTGGTCAGTGTCTCGTCCAGCCAACGGGTCTCGCCCACCGGATCGGCGGGGTTCCATTCAGCTTCCACGTGCACGCTGCCCAGCACTGTGTGGTCAGCCGCATCGGCCAGATAATGTTCAGCCAAGTAGTTACGACAGATGGCGGCGTAGTCGCCATAGCGAAACGGAATGCTAGGTTGATCACACAGCCAGGGGTGGTTAGCGCCTTCCAGGTCCCACAAATGGTGGTGGGCGTCGACCAAATTCACGCCGAGTCACTCGCGTTCTGTGTGTGGGGTAATGCTGTCGTGGGTACCGCCAATTCGGTGCTCAATATTCATGATATGGCCTAAGTCGTAACTTCGTGTTTTTACATCGACGACCCTGTCATCTGCCCATACTTCATTAATGTCAAAGGCTGCTGAAAAAAAATAATGAATCGAAATAATGAGACCCCAGATGATAAACGGCCAGAACAAAGACCAGCGTACGCCCAGTACCCATTCGATGCTCAGTAACAGGCAGATTGCACTGGCTAGGACTAATGCGTGATAGCGAAAGTAAAATCGGGCAGGCAGAAAATGCCGATTTCCCCGGAATCGAGTCATCGTTTGAAGAGTCGTCTCTTCGGTGTGTCCTGATCGTCACCCTCCCGCAGGGTGGAGTAGTGTCGAGTGATGCTAACGATGCGACGTGAGTACCACAGCAACAGGACTAGGACGAGGGCGACGAGCAGCGTATCGAAGAGAGAGTGGTCCGAGCGAAGTCCATAGAAGACGAGGTAAGCGAGACCCGCCAGTGGTGCGGCACTGAGATAAAGTGCCGCGTTGTAGTGCTTCGCATAGGCAAAAATGACGCTCGCAACAGTGACTGATAACGCGTAAAGCGAAATGTTCGGTGAGCGCCCCTGGGGCCCGACGTCGGTTAGCGCTGTAATGGAGATCACTCCAAATAAAATGCCGATAAAGACACTATAAGCCAGGATTTCGTAGTCAGCCTGCTGGCGCTTCAGTCGATGGACTGGAATGAGATAGGGCGTTGTCCGGTCATCCCAGACGTATCGTTTGAACAGATTTTCCCAGTCAAGCATACGATTTTTCGCCCCTAGCGCGTCGGGACTATTTTCAGTAACAGGAGGAGCAGCCCTATTGCCGACTTTTTGCCCGGTCCGCTTCAGTAGACTCACGCATTTTGCGGGACTGCAGCTCGAGCTGATCCTCCACTTTGTCGAGTTCCACCCTTTCTTTGCCTTCGACGAAGCCGCCTTCTTGCTCTGGCCACTCCAGTGTCATCAGGTCGTAGCGTGTGTTTTTGGGGCCAAACAGCACCATGGCGACCTGTAGCCAGACTGCGATGCCAGCCAAAAGCGCGGTGACGAGACCAAACACCAACACCAGCTTGATGATCCAGCGATGGGACATCCCAACCAGAGAGGCTGAAATTTCACCACATTGCCACCAAGCACAATCGGGAGCGCGATTGAAAGCCCAGGAGTCGTAGGCATACATAGCGGCGTAATAGATGATGACGCAGGTAAAGGGCACTAGGAAGATAGTCAATCCGATAAATTCCAGCCAGGCCTTCTTGCGGAAAGCCAGTGTTTCCCGGACCAAATCAACTCGGACATGGGTATTCCAGATATAACCGAAGCCCAGCACGAGCGCGAAGAGGGCTGTGTGCGAGTGCCATTCAAGTTCTTGTAACAACGTGGAATCGAAGACCGGACTGACGTTTTCACGCAGCCAGATTTGTATCGGTTCGCCCTGAATCTTAATCATCCGTGCTTTGCGGATAAATAAGTCCAACACGGTAATCAGAATCAGGGGCATTGCGAACCAGGAGCCAAAACGCCCAACCGCGTCGACGAATCGCCGTAATTGCTCGGCAATTTTAAGGGAAATGGGTAATTCGTCGCCCGACAGGTGCGTCAGCTCTGTTGCTGGCACGGTGGCGGATGTGGTTTCGTTCACTTGGATGTTCTCCGTTAGTCAGATGCCAGGCACTAGTAGTCGTAGGCAAGTTTCATCAGCCACAGGGCAACGTTGGGTTTCCACATCACCAGAATTAATCCGCAAAGCTGGAGCAGAACGAATGGAATGATGCCCTTGTAGATTTCCTGAATCTTGACTTCTTTGGGCGCGATGCCCTTCAGATAGAAGAGCGCGAAACCAAACGGTGGTGTAAGGAATGAGGTTTGCAGGTTAATGGCCATCAGTACCAGGAACCAGAACACAACGTCTTTGGAAGCGATGTGTTCGCCAAAATCGAGTCCGACAATGAGTGGTGCAAAGACCGGCAGCACAATCAGGGTAATTTCGATCCAGTCCAGAAAGAACCCCAGCATAAACGTGATGCCCATCAGCAAAATCAGTAATTGCCAGGAGGTCAATCCTGCTGAGAGGATCAAGTGTTCAACGATATCATCGCCGCCCAGCGAGCGATAGACATAAGCGAAACAGGTCGCGCTGATGATGATGAAAAAGATCATCGCGATCGTGCGCGCTGAGGTGTGACAGACACCCTTGAGCAGATCGAAAGTGAGTCGCCGATTACCAATGGCGAGCAATATGGTTCCAAAGGCTCCCACGGCACCTGCCTCACTGGGCGCTGCGACACCGAAGAGGATCGAGCCTTTAATCATAAAAATCAGTAGAACAGGCGGCAGAAAACTCTTGAAGATCATGCCCGGGTATTTGTTTCTCGGCACATAGAGCAGTTCTGCCGGCAGACTGGGGGCGACCTCGGGTTTCATCTTGGCATAGACAGCGACAAACAACAGATAAAAGAAGGCGAGCACTAATCCAGGCACGATGGCGGCCATGAACATATTGCCAACGGACACTGCCATCAAGTCGGCCATGATGATGAGCATGATGCTCGGTGGGATCAGAATCCCGAGCGTGCCAGAGGCCGCGATACAACCACACGATAGCGAATTCTTGTAACCCTGTTTGATCATGGTCGGTAGGGCGAGAGCGGTCATCATGGTGACCGACGCACCGATGATGCCAGTCATTGCAGCCAACACTGTGCCCATGACGATGACGGCCAATGCGAGGGACCCGGCCACATTTTTCAGTAGTACCTGTACGCAGTAGAGCAAGTCGTTGGCCACTCCGCTGCGCTCCATCATGACACCCATGAAGACAAATGCGGGAACAGCCACCAGTACCAGGTTCTCAGCACCCTGAAACCAGATTCTGGGTAGGAAGTTAAAAAATTCGATCAGACTGAATAAGTCTAACCAATAGCCAATCATGCCAAATAGAAAGGCAATGCCGCCAAGGATGAAAGCCACCGGAAACCCTGAAAACAAGAGACTCGCAAGGGTGCCAAACATGATGATGGGGAGAAAATCCTGCACGGTATACAGGAGGTCTTCTTGTTCCTCGGGGTTCATGCCGAGAATCTTCACGTAGACAAAGGCGATCACCGCAAGGATGGCGACAACGACTCCGATGCCCCAGTGGCGCCCGGTGCTTTTTTGGACTTCTTCCATTCCGTGACTCCGTTTTCGAATAGTAGTGTCGGTCGATGTCTTCAACCGTTACGCAATTTTCCCTGGCAGCCGCCGTTGTCCGGCGCCTTCCATTTCGTCTTCAAGGGATCGATCCAGCCTGAAACCGGCCTCAAATCACTGGATGTTCCAACTGGCCGGCGTATCCTCCTTAACCTCTGCCGCGGATGTTAGCTTATAAGGCAAGCACAATTCCACACTGTATTCGAGGTCCAGGTGGCAGATGACTAGAATCCCACCTGATCTGCTCCCTTAAGGACCAGCATCTCGCGCGCCTCATCTGCGCTCGCAATGTCCATCGACAATCGTTCGACAACCCGCCGAATGATCGAGACCTGCTCGGCATTGGATGTCGCGAGTTGTCCCTTCCCCGCATATAGGCTGTCTTCGAGTCCGACACGCACGTTGCCCCCCATGATCGCGCTCATGGTGACCAGCGGTAACTGGTGCCGACCTCCAGCGAGCAGACTCCACACGTAGTCATCACCAAACAACTTATCGGCGATGCGGCGCATGTGGGTCACATTTTCAGGATCAGCACCGATACCCCCTAAAATGCCAAAAATGGATTGTACGAAAAGCGGCGGTTTGACCAGTCCGCGGTCTAGAAAGTGGGCAAGATTATAGAGATGGCCAATGTCGTAGCACTCAAATTCAAAACGCGTGCCGCACCCCTCACCCAGTGTTTGAAGTACATGCTCAATGTCTTTAAACGTGTTGCGAAAGATAAAGTCACGACTGTTTTCCAGGTGTGCCCGCTCCCATTCATAGCGAAATTCGTTGTAGCGTTGCAGCATCGGGAAAAGCCCAAAATTCATCGAACCCATATTGAGCGAACACATTTCGGGGCTGGCTCTGAGCGGTGCGGCGAGACGCTCGTCCAGGGTCATGCCATGGCCACCACCGGTGGTAATGTTGATCACGGCATCGCAGCCGTCACGAATGGTGGGCAGAAACTGCATGAACATTTCAGGGTCTGGGGTGGGTCGACCATCGACTGGGTCCCGCGCATGCAGGTGAATGATAGCGGCACCCGCTTCGGCCGCATCGATCGATTGTTGCGCAATGTCCGCCGGGGTTAGTGGCAGGTGGGGAGACATGCTTGGCGTGTGGATTGACCCAGTGACGGCACAGGTGATGATAACTTTGCGGCCTTTGGCCATAACGTGCTCCCTTGAAAAATCGGATGTTTTAATCGAGTGTTTTAGTCAGTTAATCGATCGAGAATGGCTTCGGCTTCGATTTCGACTTTCAGTTCTGGGCTGACAAGGGCTGGAACCCCGACCAGTGTCGAGGCAGGCCGATGTTCACCAAAGTACGCCTGCCGAATGGGGTTAATCTTTTCCCTGTCGTTAACATCGATGAGGAAAACCTGCACCTTGACGATATTTTCCGGCCGCCCCCCCGCGGCGCGCAGCGCCCCGTCGAGGTTGTGCATGGCGACCTCAAATTGTTCGACGACGTCTGTAGGAACCGAACCGTCTGGGCGGATACCCACGGTGCCGGATAGCCACACTCGGTCACCTGCCCTCACCGCATGGCAATAGTGGCTGACTGGCTCAGGTTGGTCCTCAAGCAGGTATCGTTGAATCGTTGTCATTGTCAATCACCTCGTCGTGCGCTATCGATCACGCTATCATGATTGGCTTGCCTCTGCCAAACCCGTCATCGCTGGCGATGCCCGGCGCTGCGGAAATTTGTACTGGTATACGGCTTGGCCACAACACGAGTATTGCAGCTCTTGAATGACTCGACATCTGCCGGAGACAATCCGCCGCGTCGCAGTGGGAGTTTAGAGCTCATGCGCAACCGGGAATTCGTTTCTCTCTGGTTTGTTGGCGGTGCACTAAATACGGTTCGTTGGCTCGAGACGCTGGGGGTCGGTGTGGTGGTGTTCGAAATCACCGCATCCCCCTTTGCGGTGGCCCTGATGGTGATCTTGCGGTTTCTACCTTTGGCGCTCTTGGGAGCTTTGACAGGCGCGCTCGCGGAACGAATCAATCGTCGCCTCGTATTGTTGGTCAGTATGCTCGTTATGGGAGTGGCTTCATTGTGGTTTGGTGTGATGGCGCTAAATGGCCATGTCACGTTGTGGCTGCTGAGCGCAAGCGCATTGCTGAATGGTTTGCTATGGGCGTTTGATAATCCCGTGCGAAGAACGTTGTTTGCTGATGTGGTAACGCCCGCTCAACTGGGTTCTGCCATGACGTTGGACTCTGTGACAAGCAACAGCACTCGTTTTGTTGGGCCGGTACTCGGGGGCCTTTTTCTCGAGTATGCCGGTATACACGGTGTATTTTTCCTCGGCTCGCTTCTTTACGCAGTGGCGACATTAATCATGCTGTTTGGCACACGGGTAGCCGGTAGCCAGAGGTTGGGTGGGGGTTCAAGCGTGTTTTCTGCGTTGTTGAATGGCTTTCGCCTGCTGCGGCGCGAACGCACTTTGCAGGGTGTCATGGCTGTGACGCTGGTCTTTAATGTATGGGGTTTTCCGTTTGTGTCGATGATTCCGGTAATTGGAAAGGAGGTGCTGGGTTTAACGCCTTTACCGCTGGGTGTGTTGATGGGCGCCGAGGGCGTGGGTGCACTGTTGGGGGCGCTGCTTATTCTGGCCTTTGCTGAGCTGCGGCATTATCGATATCTATACACTTATGGGACATTTCTCTGTTTGGTAATGGCGTTTGCGTTTTCTCAGGTGGAGTCTTTCCTGTCGGCTGCAGGGTTTCTCTTCTTGGTTGGTATTGGGGCGGGCTGTTTTGCGGCCATGCAGGGCGTGCTGGTGATGTTGTGCACGCCAGTGGAAGCGCGTGGGCGGATGATGGGGGTCTTGTCGGTATGTATTGGTTTATGTACCGTGGGTTTTCTACATATTGGTTTGCTTGGAAATTGGTTCGGCGCCGAGCTTGCGATTGTTATCTGTACAGTCGAAGGTTTTTTAGTGTTGTTGCTGGTCTGTCGGCTCTGGCCTGAGGTCTTAGCTACCCAGGCATTGCCTGATCGTCAGTAGCGAGCAGAAACAAGAAGGGTCGAATAGCGGGGGATTGATGAAAATTACCAACATTCGTGTGGATCATTTTCGTATACCACTGAATCCACCGCTGTCTGACTCTACGCATGGTCTGATGACAACTTTCGGGCTCGTCACGGTGCGGATTAGCACTGATACAGGTCAGGACGGCCTTGGTTATACCTACACGGTAGGTGATATTGGAACAGCTGCGATTCATCGGCTGATTGAAGAAAACTTGGTGCCATGGTTGTTGGGTCGTGATGCGGGCGCTATCGACCGGTTATGGCAGGACATGTGGTGGCATCTGCATTTCGTCGGTCGTGGGGGTATTGCCAGTTTTGCCATGGCGGCGGTTGACATTGCGTTGTGGGATCTTAAGGCGCGTGCGCGCGAAGTTCCGCTATGGCGGATGCTGGGTGGGGGTGATGGCCGAGTGAAAGCATACGCCGGTGGGATCGATCTGCAGTTCACGCTGGATCAGTTGCGGGCACAAACTCAAGGCTTTACGGACCGGGGCTTTTGCGCGGTCAAGATGAAGGTGGGGCGAGCGCATTTGTCTGAAGACGTGGAGCGGGTCTTTGCCATGCGAGAATGGCTCGGCGGCGACATTCCATTGATGGTTGATGCCAACATGCGCTGGAGTGTGAGCGAAGCGGTACGTGCTGCACGGAGTTTGGCAGGAGCGGATATTTTCTGGCTCGAAGAGCCGACGATTCCAGATGATGTGGCGGGTCATGCCCGTATTGCACGCGAAGGTGGTGTGCCGATCGCCAGTGGCGAGAACCTGCACAGTACTTACGAATTTCGTGACTTGATCCGTTACGGTGGCGTCAGTTTTCCTGAACCTGATGCGGCGACGCTGGGTGGTATTACACCTTGGCTGCGCGTCGCTCGGCTGGCGGAGAGTCACAATTTGCCGGTAACCTCGCACGGTGTTCACGACCTTCACGTTCACCTGCTCGGAGGTATTCCTAATGCGTCTTATCTGGAGGTTCACGGCTTCGGTCTCGACCGATTTATTGAGTCACCTCTGCAGATTAGCGAAGGCTTGGCAAAGGCGCCTGATCGACCTGGGCACGGAGTGGCGTTCGATTTCGATGCCCTCTCATCGTTAGCACCCTGAGCGGTGTTCGCGGCGAGCGGGATTTATACAACCAGCCGTTAAGGAGGAAGCATTATGTCATTTCAAACCCGTTATATTTTCTCAGCCAGTATGGATGTGAGTCCTGAAAGTGAAAGCCTTTTCAATGAGGTTTATGACGACGAACACGTCCCCATGTTGCTGAAGGTGCCTGGAGTCGTCGCAGTATCTCGGTTAATCACCGAGGAGCTAAAAGTGGCCATGGGTGGAGAGATCCATGTGGTGCCAAACGATGGAATCCCCCGATATAGTGCTGTGTATCAGATAGAAAGCCCCGAGGTGCTGACCTCCAATGCCTGGGCCGCTGCCGTTGAGCAGGGTCGCTGGCCGGGACAGGTAAGGCCCCATACCTCGAACCGACAGCACGTTCTGCGCAAGGTGATCACGCCGTCAGAGGAATAACGTAAAGCGCACGCCAAATCAGTTGGCAGCCTTTGCATCGGTGTTGGGTGCCATCGATAAAGCGTTACGGTTGCCGAACAAGGTTCCGATAAATGCTGGCATCGCACGGTGCCGTTCGGTGTCAATGCGCACGGTTACCGTCATGCCGGCTCGGAGCGCCGTTGCCTGTTGGTCGAGGTCTAAGCGAATGGGAACCCATTGTACGACTTTGACCCAGTTACCCGAGGCATTTTGTGGTGGTAAAAGAGCAAACTCCGCACCGGTTGCCGGCGCAATATTGTCGACGATGGTCTCCCAGATTTGATCAGGGTAGGCGTCCGCCACCACACTGGCCTGCTGCCCCTCACGAACATAAGTCAGTTGGGTTTCCTTGAGGTTGGCTTCAACCCAGACCTTGGTGGTGTCAACCAGGCTGAAGACGGGTTTCCCAGCTGCTACAAATTCGCCTGTTTGTAGTTTGAGGTTAGTGATAATTCCGCTGGTAGCTGCGACTATTTTTGTACGGGCCAGATTCAGCGCTGCCTGATTATGGGTCGCACGCGCGCGTCGGTAATCGGGATGACTTTCAATGGGTCGGTTGACGTCACCTCCCAGTGTGGCGAGTACTCGTTCAGTGCTCTGTTTAATCAATTGCACCTGTTGTTTGGCGGTCTCCACCGTATGTAGCGCTTCGTCGTAGTGCTCTTCACTGCCAAGGCCCTGCTTGCGCAGTTGGCGTTGACGTTTTAATTGGCGACTCAGAAAATCAACCTGCTCCAGTGCGTGTTTCCTCTTGATCAGTGTCTCTCGATAATCAGCACGAAGCGATTCGATGTCTGTCGCGACGATGTCCATTTCAGATTCAGCTCGTTGTACTTCTATTTCGTAAGGCGCAGCGTCCAACAGAAACAGTAGGTCGCCCTTACGCACACGCTGGTTTTCCTCGACGGCGACGTGGACTACGCGGCCAGACACATCGGCGCTAATAGTAATAACATCTGATTTGACGTAAGCATTTTCTGTTACAACATAGCGTCCACCGGTTGCATACAGGTAAATCAGTCCTAGTAGCGCGATCACGGGCACTACCAGCAGGAGCAGCGGTCGCAGAAGTGGTCGGGATTTCGGGCGTGGGGACCCGCTGTCATCGCTCAACGGGATGTTCCCCTTTTAGGGGTTGCCGACTTCGATGCGCCGCTTTCATTAAGTCGGGCAAGGTTTGCTTTGATGGTAATTAGCGAGTCCACAAATTGTTCGCGATCACTACGACTCAGTCCAAACAGCGCGTCACGACGCATCTCAGCTGCGATGGTGCGCATTGTCTGCACTGAAGGTTCGACCTCGGCAGTCAGATAGACCCGTTTTGCCCGTCGGTCATTATCATCGGTCTGTCGACGGACCAGATCTTTGGCTTCCATTCGGTCAAGCAATCTCCCGAGTGTCGCTTTTTCTATGTCAAGTATTTCCGCTAGGTCCGACTGCGTGATACCGTCTTGCCTGAAAAGATGGGTCAGGACCCACCACTGTGACCGAGTAAGGCCGAGAGCTCGCACTCGACGGTCGAACGTCGTTCGGAGCAGGCGCGCCACGTCGTTGACGAGAAAGCCAAAGTTCCGTTCAAGGTTTTCGCGCACTGAGGTAAAATTAGTTGCCTAAACGATAATAACTAAGGATATTGTAACCAGGGATACTATTATGAATCAAATTAACCTGAATGGCCGTCACGCCGTTGTTACCGGCGCCGCGCAGGGAATTGGACTTGCGATCGTCGAGCGCTTTCTTGCATCGGGCGCGAGCGTTAGCCTGTGGGATCGAGATAACGAGTTACTGAAGGAAACGGTATCGGGACTGGATTACGAGGGTGCTGTGCATCACATGGCGATCGATGTTACCGATGCTGAAGGCGTTGCGGAGGCATTAAAGCAGACAGAGCGCGCGATCGGCGGGATCGACATTATGATTAATAACGCGGGTATTGCCGGACCGATCGCCCCGTCCTGGGAATATCCTATCGATGCGTGGCGTGAGGTAATTGAGGTTGATCTCAATGGTGTGTTCTTTTGTTGCCGCGCGGTTTTGCCAGGGATGCGTGAGCGAAATTACGGGCGTATTGTGAACGTGGCGTCAATAGCCGGTAAGGAGGGCAATCCCAATGCCGCGGCCTACAGCGCAGCTAAAGCGGGTGTCATTGCACTGACTAAGTCGTTGGCTAAAGAAACGCCGGATTTGAGCATTTCAATCAATTGCGTCACTCCCGCGCCCGTAAAGACGCGAATTTTTGATCAAATCACTCAGGAGCATATTGATTACATGTTGTCAAAAGTTCCGCGTGGACGTTTCCTCGAGCGCGAGGAAGCCGCTGCCATGATTGCGTGGATGGCATCGGAAGAAAATTCTTATACCACTGGCGCTGCGTTTGATCTTAGCGGTGGACGCGCGACCTACTAGAGTCCGTTGGGGCACAGAGCGAGAGGCAAGGAATGATGAAGCCGTCACACAAGACCACCATCATGGTGACACGGCGCTGGACTGAGACCGTTTACCACGAGCTGGCAGAACGTTACGACGCGAGGTTGAATCTGGATGACCGGGAACTGTCTGCTGAAGACATCATTTCGGGTTGCGAAGGGGTAACGGTGCTTTGCCCAACGACCATGGATGCGATCGATGCGGCATTGATTGCCCGGTTGCCGGACAGTGTGCGCCTGATTGCCGGGTTTGGGGCTGGAACCGAGCATATCGATGTGGCCGCGGCGCTCGAACGACAGATACTGGTTAGCAATACTCCCGGTGCGGTGACAGAGGATACGGCTGATATAGCCTTCGCATTGATTCTCGCAGCGTGCCGACGATTGGTTCACGGTGATAACCACCTGCGAGCAGGGCGCTGGGATGGGGTGCGTATCGATGAACCATTGGCTGGCGTCAGTGTATGGGGTTCGACGATCGGGATCGTTGGTTTGGGACAGATAGGGCGGGCTGTTGCGCGCCGCGCCCGTGCTTTTGGTATGCAGGTGCTCTATCACAATCGCAATCGGCAGGTGGATGCAGAAACCGAATTTAACGCCACCTACTGCCCGGATTTTGCTGAGTTGCTGGCGCTGTCCGATGTGGTCTCGTTGCATTGTCCACTGACACCGGCGACACACCATCTTATCGATCGAGCCGCACTGTCACAGATGAAACCAACGGCAGTGCTGATCAACACGGCACGCGGGCCGGTGGTGGATGAATCGGCCTTGATCGATTGCTTGAGTAGCGGTGGAATTTTCGCCGCTGGCCTCGATGTTTATGAACACGAACCGAAAGTGCCAGCAGAACTGATGGCACTGGGAAATGTCGTGCTGGCTCCCCATCTCGGTACGGCGACGCGCAACGCACGTGATGCCATGGGAATGCGGGTGATTGCCAATATCGAGGCTTTTCTGTCCACCGGTTCCCCCGGCGATCAAGTCACCGGCTAGGCTGTGGGGTCAAGCACGCTGTCTATCAGTGAGAGTGGCGCGGTAACGTCTTGCGGATACGCTGATATTTGGCTGCGAGTTCGATAATGCCGCCGCCCGCGAGTTGCCCCACGGTGCTGCGGTAGATTTCCTGCCAGGGGGTTTGGTGTTCAATGACTGCCTCTTCAAGCGCCTGGCGTCGCGCGTCCAGCGTGTCGTCATCGAGAAGCACATCCAGTGTCCCCGTGTTTAGATCGATTCGCACGGTATCTCCAGTGACCAGTATGGCAAGACCACCACCCACGGCAGATTCGGGTGACACGTTCAAGATAGACGGGCTACCGGAAGTGCCGCTTTGCCGTCCGTCGCCCAGGGTTGGTAATTCTCGGATCCCTTGTTTGATGAGTTGGTCAGGGGGCTGCATGTTAACGACTTCGGCCGAGCCCGGATAACCGACTGGCCCGCAGCCACGGATGACTAGAATACAATCGGCGTCGATATTGAGCGCGGCGTCGTTGATCCGGGCATGGTAATCCTCCGGGCCCTCGAACACGATGGCACGCACCTCAAACACGTTTTCGTGGCCCGGTCTGGACAGGTAGCGTTCACGAAAATCATCACCGATGACCGAAGTTTTCATGATGGCGGCGTCACATAGATTGCCGCGTAGAACCGCGAAACCAGCGTTCTCCTTCATGGGATCAGTGTAGGAGCGGATCACATCGTGATTACGTGATGGACTGTCACTGCAGTTTTCAGCGATGGTGGTGCCATCGCAAGTGAGGGCATCGCCATGAAGTTTGCCAGCGCGCAGCAGTTCGTGCATAACCGCTGGCACACCACCTGCCAAGTGGTAGGCTTCCCCAAGATACTCCCCCGCCGGTTGTAGATTGACCAGTAGCGGAATGTCCAGGCCAATGGTTTCCCATTCGCCAATATCTAGTGCTACACCGATGTGGCTGGCAATGGCATTGATATGAATCGGGGCATTGGTCGATCCACCAATGGCAGAATTAACCCGAATGGCGTTTTCAAAGGCTTTGCGGGTCAGGATGCGAGATGGTGTCAGGTCTTCTTCGACCATTTCGACAATGCGCAGACCTGTCCGGTACGCTATTGCGGCACGTTCCTTTAGCGGTGCCGGTATGGCCGCACTGCCGGATAGACTGATGCCCAGCGCCTCGGCAAGGGAGTTCATGGTCGTTGCAGTACCCATGGTATTGCAGTGTCCGGGTGAGGGAGTGGCATCGGCGACCAGTTGAATGAATTCCTCGTCGTCGATTTCGCCAGCGGCTAGCAATTTCCTCGCTTCCCAGACGATCGTTCCGGAGCCTGCCAGTTGGCCGCGCCAATAGCCATTCATCATGGGCCCCCCGGACAACGCAATGGCCGGGATGTCGACCGTGGCGGCGCCCATGATCATGGCCGGTGTGGTTTTGTCGCAGCCTGTGGTTAGCACGACGCCGTCGATGGGATAACCGAACAGAACCTCAACCAGGCTCAGATACTGCAGGTTGCGATCGAGCGCAGCCGTGGGACGTTTGCCGCTTTCCTGTATCGGGTGCACCGGAAACTCGATGGCGATTCCACCTGCCTCGCGGATGCCTTCACGTATGCGTCTCGCGAGGTCTATATGGATTCGATTGCACGGCACCAGGTCGCTGCCTGTCTGTGCAATGCCAATGATAGGCTTTCCCGAGCGTAGTTCCGCAGCAGTAATGCCAAAATTGGTGTAACGTTCTATGTGAAGTGCAGTGGCGCTGGGGTCACCGGGAATGTCAAACCATTCTCTACTGCGTAATCTTTTCTTGGGTTTTTCTGCCATGGGAAGTCTCGGTCTTAACTGTCATAAAGTCTGGTTAGTGCGGGTGTCGTCTGTTTGGTGGAGCCGCAATCTGTTCACGCGAGTATAGGTTCGTGTCTGGCTCATCGCCAACCAGACACGATACTTTAGTTCAGATTAAACGTGGCGAGGGCATAACAAAGTGAGTACTACCACGGACGAGGCTGCGCAACTCCTCTTGGCTGCCTGGATAGGGACAACTCGTATCGATGGGTTACCTTCAAGGTGCAGACCCGCTGACCTCGACCAGGGTTATGCCATACAAGATGCGTTGCTTGTAGCGACTGGCGAGACGCTTGCCGGTCATAAGATTGCTGCGACCAGCGTGGCAGGCCAGCAACACATTGGGATTACCCATCCGATTACAGGGGGATTGTTGAGTTCTCAAATCCGCTCACCTGGTGCGCAGGTGTCGTTAAGCGGCAATCAGATGTGTGCGGTAGAGGCAGAATTTGTATTTGAATTTAACGCGTGCCTGCTGCCTCGGGCGACGCAGTATTCGAGGATGGAAGTTTTGCAAGCGGTCGGTGCGTTACGTCTTGGCATCGAAATTCCTGATTCTCGTCTGAGCGGTTTTGCGGGGGCGGGTGCACCCCAATTGGTGGCGGACAATGCGTGTGCACATGTGTTCGTTCTGGGACAGGCTGTTGCCAGCGGTTGGCGCCAGAATGACCTGGCTGCACAGCGGGTTGCGCTGTGCGTCAACGGTAATGAGGCGGCTGTCGGTTGTGGTGCGCACGCGCTGGGTGATCCGCGTGACGCATTGGTTTGGTTCGTCAATCAACTGTCTTCGAGGGGAAAGAAAATTGAGTCGGGACAATTTGTGACGACCGGGGTTTGCGCGGGACCGGTGGCGGTGAAACCCGGGCAGTCTGTCATCGCTCGTTTTGACGGTTATGGCGAAGTTAATCTGAGGTTAACGGGCGAGGACTGAGGCGATAAACTATCCAGCACCGAGGGTAACGATACGAGGGAGGGGCTTTGGCAATCTTGAATCGTTTTGGTTTAGCGCTTAATGGCGACGCGTGACTAGTGATGGCTGCGCACACTCGGTGGGTAACTAAGTTGGCGTGTAGGCAGAAAGGTCTGATGTCTCGCTTGCGTCAAACTGAATTTCAACGTGGTTGTTGTCAGGGTCGTAGACGTTAACCATGCGGTTGTTGTTCGACGGTGACACGCTGACGTTATAGGCTAAACGTCGCTCGCGTAGTCCCATCAAAAACACATTTAGCCCGGTCGCACGAAAGGCAAAGTGCTCAATGCGCACTTCTGTTGCCCTTGGCGTGATATCGACGCCGCGCAGGTGAATCAGTGGGCGATCTGCGAGATAAAGCCACGCGCCAGGAAAGCTGAAATCCGGTCGCCAGCCTTCCTCGAGTCCCAGCACTTCAGCGTAAAACGAAGTCATGGCGGTGACGTTAGCCGTTCGAATGTTGATGTGATCGAAGTCGATGATAGACATCATGCCCCCAAGACGAAAGCACAGGTAGTTAATTCAAGATTATAGGCTTTCGCCGATGTTTCGATGAGCGGGATAGAATAATGTGAACAGTGGTTTGGCCTAACAACAGCAGATCATAGAGGTAGATGTGTGAGCGAAGTGGGAATCCTTGTCAATCCGGCGGCGGCAAGAGACGTACGTCGTCTGATCAGTGGTGCCACCAGCGTTTCGCTATCAGAGCGAAGTGCTCGGGTGCAGCGCGTCCTGACCGGTCTTGGAGCGCTCGGTGTTGACCGAGTGTGGATGATGTTTGATCGCGCCGGAATCGCCGGCGGATTGGTCCAAGCAAGCGAACGCGCAACCGGTTGGCCAGAGATTTGTTTTCTTGACATGCCCGTTGAGGGTGAGCCGTTTGATACCCAGCTGGCGGTGCGCTGTATGCGAGAGGCTGGCGTCAGTTGTATCGTTGTCCTGGGTGGTGACGGTACACACCGCCTGGTTTCTCATGAATGCGGATCGCTCCCCTTAGTCTGTTTGTCCACCGGGACTAATAATGCTTTTCCAAGATTCCAGGAAGAGACCGTGGCGGGACTGGTGGCCGGTGCGGTGGCGAACGGCCTTGTCGACAGTCAGGTCGTATGTCAGCGCAACAAACGCTTGCGCTGTTTTGTTGATGGCGAGGAAAAGATTGCCGCATTGGTGGATATCTGTGTTGCCCGTGAACCCTGGGTTGGTACCCGCGCTTTGTGGCGGCCCGAAAACTTTGCGACGCTTTATCTGACTTTTGCCGAGCCAGGAGCCATTGGTTTATCTTCTATCGGCAGTTTGGTTGCACCGGTGTCGCGTGAAGCACAGGTTGGCATTGCGATCAAATTTGGTCCGGGTCGATTTGTCGATGCACCGATTGCACCGGGATTGATGCGGC
>DUBL01000061.1:22517-32989 GCA_012960345.1 Gammaproteobacteria bacterium
GACGGGTTGAGATTGCGGATGTTCACCCATTGATATTGGGTGAGCGGGTTCGCGTGCCGGCGATAATGGGGACGCTTGCGTTGGATGGTGAAAAGGAAGTGACCCTGGGTGCAGATCAATGTGTTGAGATCGAGTTAGGACAAGATGGGCCGTGGTCAGTTAACGTTGCGGCCGCGATGGCAGTCATTGCTGGACGCGGTCTGCTTTCTGATGGTCCGTGGGATTCTGCTCAAGAGGCTGTATAGCCGCCATCGACAGGCAATGCGGTCGCCGTGACAAAGGATGCTTCATCGGAGGCAAGAAAAAGGATGACATTAGCAATTTCCTCGGGCTCTCCCAGTCGACCCATCGGATGCCGTCGTTTAAGTGTTTCATGTAGGTCGGGTGATTCAGACAAGCCAGCAGTCAGGGCGGTGTAGATGAACCCCGGGCAGACGGCGTTTACCCGAATGTTCTCCGGTGCCAAGCGGACGCCGAGATCGCGCGTCATCTGTATGACCCCGCCCTTGCTGTGGGGATAAGGGTTAAACCCATCAGACAGCGGCAAGTCGGGGTGGTAAGCCACCAAACCCATGATGGAGGCCAAGTTGATAATGGCACCGCTGGCGTTTCGCCGCATGGCTTCGACGGCCGCGTGGGACATGAGCAGGGTGCCTTTCATGTTGACTCGAATGACCGCATCCCATTTCTCATCAAAAGACAGCGAATCATCCAGGCCGCGGGGAGTGATTCCGGCCGAGTTGACTAAGATATCCAGCCGCCCTGTGTGTTTGACAAGGGCGTTAACCAAGGCCTCGCATTGGTCTCGCTCGGCGATGTCTGCCTTCTCGATTTGCAGTTGTTCGTTGTTGTTTGTTCGGCGCAGTGCATCCAGGGCGCTCTGATCGATATCCGTTGCTAAAACGTGTGCGCCCTCAGCGAGAAAGCGGACCACGGTGGCTCGGCCGATGCCTGATGCACCGCCGGTGACAATGGCGACCTTGCCTTCAAGTCGACCGGGCATCGGTATCCTCCTCAAGCAGCGCGATCGCGATGGTGGTCCATTCGTTCTCGAGGGATTCGATCGCGGGTTGGCGATTACAGCGTCGATACCAGTAGTGGGCGTTGTCGATGTCTCCTTCCTTTCGGTGGAGATACGCATGGACCCAAGCGTCCTCCTCGCTGTTACCAGCCTGGACCACTCGATGGGCTGTGTCCCAGTCGCCGTTCGCGTCATGCCACAGACCGGTGAGTGCGCAACTCATGTCGTGGGGCGCCGTTTTGTCGTTGAGGCTGGTGCGGAAGGATGCGAAGGGGCTTTTAGTCATGTTCGTGCAAAGTACTTACCAAGGGACTGTGGGCTTGGGCAGTTGTCTATGGTAATTAGAGGCTAACATGAACGTCCTGGCCTTCGAAATATCCGCCAGTTTCCTATCGGAGAATGGTATGGCAGGGATGTGAAAACCATTGCGCCGGTGTGTCTTTGAAATGTCAGACGGTGTCAAGTGCGTCGTGCGACGCTACAATGGCTGCCTGCTCAATTAGTAACTAAATCTAAGTAAAGGAATTTAAGCAATGCGTTACGAAGCACCGCAAACGGTCGATCAGGCGATTTCGTTGCTGGCCGGTACTCACGGGAATCCCCGCGTGCTGGCCGGTGGTACCGATCTGCTTGTGCAGCTCCGTGCCGGTTTCATAGATCCCGAATTGATCGTTGACATTAAACAGATTGATGAAACCACTGCCATCACCGCAGAAGATGGTGGCTTTCGAGTCGGGGCGGCGGTTAGCGGTGCAAGGCTGAAAGAACACGACACACTGAGTTTATTGTGGCCCGGTGTGGTGGAGGCGGCAGATCTTATTGGCTCTACCCAGATTCAAGGGCGCGCGTCGATGGGTGGGAATCTGTGCAACGCGTCGCCCGCTGCGGACACGGTGCCGGCATTGATTGCTGCTGGGGCAACATGTGCGTTGGCGGGCCCAGGTGGTCGACGAGAGGTGCCAGTTGAAGAGATCTGTACGGGTCCAGGCCAGACCATCCTGACTGATGGAGAATTTGTCGTTTCGATTCTGTTGCCGGCGCGTGGATCACGGTCCGGGGATGCTTACCTGCGTTTTATCCCTCGTACTGAAATGGATATCGCCGTGGTGGGTGTTGGAGTCAGTCTCAGTCTTGGCGCCGATGGGCAGTGCAGTGCAGCGCGCGTCGCAGTTGGTGCAGTCGCTCCGACCGCACTACTAGTGCCGGCAGCGGCTGAAGCCCTTGTCGGCGGCGTTGTCGATGACGCTGCCATTGATGCTATGGCAGCTGCGGTGCGCGCAGTTTGCCGGCCGATAGATGACAAGCGCGGTACAGTGGCTTATCGCATTGAAGTGGCGGGTGTGCTCGCTGGGCGAGTTTGCAGAATCGCGCTAGAACGCGCAGGGAGTACCTAATGGCTAAATATCACATCACGACTCGAATCAATGGCGATGACGTTGAGTTTTTGTGTGCACCCGAACAGACGCTGCTCGACGTGCTCCGCGATGATTTGCGCTTGACGGGCAGTAAAGAAGGTTGTGCGTCAGGCGATTGCGGTGCGTGCAGTGTCACGATAGATGGCCGTCTGGTTTGTTCTTGTTTGGTGTTGGCGGCTGAAGTGGGTGGGCAAGAAATCGAAACCATTGAGGGAATGGCTGACGGTGACCGATTGCATCCATTGCAGCAGAAATTCCTTGATTTCGCCGCTCTCCAGTGTGGTGTGTGCACGCCGGGCTTTCTGATCGCGGCGAAGGCGCTACTCGATCGCAATTCGAACCCGAGCGAGACCGAGGTTCGGTACTGGTTGGCAGGTAATCTCTGTCGCTGCACGGGTTACGACAAAATCGTTCGAGCGGTTCTGGATACGGCCGCTGACATGAGGGATTAAACAATGACGGATTCAAATAAGACCCCATCTGGAAACGGGACAGGCAATGGCAAGGACTACAAGTGGGTTGGCACACGGGCGGTGCGCCCGGATGGCGTAGACAAGGTCACCGGCCGAGCCAAATTTGGTGCTGACCTGCATCTGCCGAATATGTTAGTCGGCAAGGTCTTGCGTAGCCCTCATGCGCATGCCCACATTCGCTCCATCGACACATCGGCGGCCGAAGCATTGAGCGGTGTCAAAGCCGTCATCACGCGAGATGATTTCTCCGATCAGCCCAAAGGTGCAGTGCAGCCCGCCGGTGAGATGACGATTAACTACCGGGACATGGTGCGCAATGTCATGGCACGTGAAAAGGCGTTATACGAAGGTCATGCAATAGCGGCGGTAGCGGCTGTGGATGCTCGAATCGCGGCCAAGGCCTTATCGCTCATCAAGGTTGACTTCGAGGTCCTGCCCCACGTGATCGATCCGGTAGCGGCGATGGAGAGCGGCGCCCCTATCATCCAGGAAGACTTAATGACGGAGGGTATGGAGCAGTCGCCGGGAGCCATGACCAACATTGCAAAGCGTGTCGAATTCGGTCACGGTGATGTTGCGGTTGGATTTGCTGAGGCAGATGTGGTGATTGAACGTGAGTTCACCACGCAGCCCGTACATCAGGCCTATATCGAGCCTCATGCCTGTGTTGCCAGTATGACCGAGGACGGCCAGGGCGAACTGTGGCTATCTACCCAAGGCCACTACGTTGCTCGCGGACACTGCGCTACGTTACTGGGTCTTGACGTATCGAAATTGCGAGTCCAGGCATCGGAAATTGGTGGTGGGTTTGGCGGTAAGACCGTGGTTTACCTTGAGCCGTTGGCTTTGGCGCTATCACGCAAAGCATGCCAGCCTGTGAAGATGGCGATGACGCGGGAAGAAGTTTTCCGCGCCACCGGCCCCACTTCAGGTGCCCATTTATGGGTGAAAGTCGGTGCGACCAATGATGGCCGTATCACGGCAGCCGATGCAGTGCTCAAGTATCAGGCAGGGGCGTTTCCCGGGTCACCGGTGGCGCAGGGAGCGCAGTGCGCATTCGCGCCTTACGAGCTTAATCATGTCAGAACAATTGGCTATGACATTCTGGTTAATCGTGCCAAAGTGGCCGCGTATCGGGCGCCGGGGGCTCCCATCGCAGAATATGCGACTGAATCGGTGATGGATGAAATCGCAGGGGTCATCGGTATGGATCCGCTTGAGTTTCGTCTCAAGAATGCCCCGAAACAAGGCTCACAATCTTCTTATGGCCCGAAATTTCCGGTGATTGGTTGTATCGAGACGCTCGAGGCGGCACGAGACCATGACCACTACCAGAGCCCGTTGAAAGCTGGACAGGGCCGCGGTGTTGCCACGGGTTACTGGTTCAATATCGGTGGTCAAACCTCGGCGACGCTTAACCTCAGCGAAGACGGCTCAGTTGCACTCGTCTTGGGTACAGTCGATGTTGGGGGTACGCGTGCCTCGTTATCTATGATGGCGGCCGAGGAGCTGGGCATTGATTTGGACAAGGTTCGCCCCATGATCGGTGATACCAGTGCATTGGGCTATAACATGCTGACTGGCGGCAGTCGGGTAACTTTTGCCGGGGGCATCGCCGTGGTCGGTGCGGCACAGGATCTGATCGGAACATTGAAAGATCGGGCAGCTAAGTTCTGGGATATTCCCGTCGATGATGTGGAGTGGGCCGAGGGTGAGGCGCGGGCGACGAACGGGTACACCGACAATATGCAACCATTGTCGTTGCAGGAAATCGCCAAGGATATGGCCAAGACTGGGGGGCCGATTGTTGGTGCCCATTCGATCAATGCACAGGGTGCTGGCCCGAGTTTTGGTACACACGTTGTTGATGTCGACGTAGACCGAGAAACAGGTCGTGTATGGGTGACTCGGTATACCGTCGTTCAGGATGCAGGTAAGGCCATCCATCCAAGTTACGTTGAGGGCCAGTACCAGGGCGGTGCAGTGCAGGGTATCGGTTGGGCTCTTAACGAGGAATATATCTATGATGACAAGGGACGTCTGGAGAATGCTGGGTTTCTCGATTACCGAGTGCCGGTTTGTTCCGACGTCCCGATGATCGATACGGTCATTGTTGAGGTAGCAAACCCAACGCACCCTTATGGTGTACGGGGCGTTGGTGAGACACCGATTGTGCCGCCGATGGCGGCTATCTCGAATGCGCTCGCCAATGCACTAGGCATTCGTTTTACCGACTTACCCATGTCACCGCCGAGAGTGCTTGCAGCCATAAAAGCAGCTAATGGCGATGCCACCACGGCGAGCTGATGGCTAGAATCGTGCTGACCGGTAATCTCCAGCTACACACTGAGGGTGTCAGTGAATTGGAGCTTGACGTCAATACGATTCGCCAGCTAATGCGACAACTGAGCACGCGCTATCCAGGATTGCCGGCTGATTTCGAGGACGAGGTAGCGGTCTCCATCGATGGCACTATCTATCAGGATGACTGGTTTGCCGAAATTGCGCCCGACAGTGAAGTGCATCTCCTGCCAAGAATTGGTGGCGGCTGACGCTGCTTAATTGGTGGTGCGCAGGCGAACGATGATATCGCTCGCGACGTTGCAGGCGCGAGTAGGAAGCGAGATCGGCATCTCTCCATGGATCGATATATCGCAACAGTCAATTGATGACTTTGCTGCGGTGACCATAGACCATCAGTTTATTCACGTTGATCCGGTAAGGGCCCGATCGGATGCGCCGTTTGGTGGGACGATTGCACACGGGTTTCTGACCTTATCGTTTTTGAGTCACATGATCGAAAACGCGTTACCCGAGATTGAGGGCGTGAAGCGCAGCATTAATTACGGTTTTGATCGTATTCGTTTCCTCTCACCAGTTCCGTCAGGAAGCCAGATCAGGGGACGATTTGAGTTGCTGCGGGTTGAAGTGCAGCGGGATACAGAAGTGACTTTATGTTGCCGGGCCACGATCGATATCCGTAATCATGAACGTCCGGCGCTGGTCGCGGATTGGCTGGTTCGTTATTACCTTGCCTGAGTGCTGGATCGCCTGTGTTGCCACGGCGGCACGCGTTTAGGTGTTGTCCTTCGACGCCTGGCCGATGACGGTAAAGAAGGAGGCGCTGGTCGGTTGCTCAGGTAATTCGACCTGTGATTCGCTGAGGCGGGCCGTCCGAGTTTTTTCTCCACGCACGATGATTCCCTCGTTGGGATTCGCCATTGGATTGTTGGCGAGTGGAAACGCATCGGCCGCTGAGTAGACGCAAATGTAGAGTGCACGTGGCTGAGGTGAATGGTTTGGAGCCGATCCGTGAACCAGACGGGTGTGCATGAGGCAGACGCTGCCCGCATCACCATAGATGGGAACCTCCTGTGGTTGCAGGCGCTGGGTGACGCTGTTGTCAACGACACCGACAAAGGTGGTGTCGTTGAAAAGCGAGTGTACGGGGCCGGTGTGACTGCCGGGTACCACATTGAGGCAGCCATTATTCGCTGTCATGTCATCCAGCATTAAGAGGGTCGTGACCACGTCATCGTTGGTATGCGGGGTATATCCGAAATCCTGGTGGTAACCCACTTCCGTATTGGATCCCGGTAATTTGAGGTTGATCTTGCAATGATGAAATTTCACATGGGGGCCGATCAGGTCACAAACCATGTTGACCGTTGCTGCATCGGACATGACCGCGAAATAGTCTTTACTGATGTCTGAGGGGTTATTGACCCGTCGCAGGGCTGGCTGCTCAGGAGAGTGTTCCTGGCCCATATCAAACCGAGCTCTCCCGTCAAGGGTTAGTGGGCCAAAGGGTGTGCTGTGAGAGCGACTTTCGTCGACCCAACGATTGAGCTGAGACTGCAGTTGTTGTAGTTGCTCTGAATTGACCGCGTTTTCAACGGTGAGGTATCCGTTTTGCCAGAAGGAATCGATTTGTTCAGATGTCAGCATGGTGTGGTGCGCTTTCGCCAGTCAGGCTTAGTTGGCTTTGCCGTCCTGTAACGATTCCAGATCCATCGCCACGACGCGGGCGGGTGCACCGTCCGCGTTGGCAATTTTTAATGGGAGTGCCATGAGAAAGGTGCGTTTCCCCGTTAACTGTACTGTGTTACACAGGTATTCGATCATGATCACGCCGTTGCGAAGCAGAATATCATGGGTGACATGTTCTTCGAACGGATGCGTTTCCCCGGTTAAGAAAGTTCTAATCGGATAGTCCTGAGGAAAGTCGTAGGCGATGGCCTTGATCTGTTGTTCTAGTAACCATTGGCTCCCTTCACGTGTCATGTAAGGCGCGTTGCTCCAGAATTCCGGTGTGTGTGGTGAGTGAACTTGGTCCCAGGAGGCTTTGATCAGTGCGATGTCGCCTGGACGAATGTGCTTGCCAGCGGCTGCTAATGTGTCGACTTCTATGGGCGTGTTGGGCGAGATGCCGGTGAGATCCACAATGGCACATTCACCGATAATTTGTTCCAGCATTAGTTCATCAGTGGTGTAGCCGTCGGCCAGAATGTGTCGTGGGGTGTCGACATGCGTGAACGCGTGGACTGAGGTTTCTATCCACGTCACTTGGTACTGGTCGCCGCCGGCGAGGTCGCCGGTGTGTTTAAATGTGGGCTTCCAGCGAAAATGCTCGGTAATAGGCATGGAAAGGTCAATGATCTTGGGCATTGATAGCGTTCCGTTCTGAAGAGCACTCGCGGTCATCGCGATGGGATGATTTGATGAGTTTGAATGTACCTTGTTTTCGAATCGCCGTGTTGCCCGGAGACGGTATCGGCACTGAAATTATGGCAGCGTGTACACAGGTGCTCTCGGTGCTGACTGAGGGCAATGCTGGTTTCACGTTAGACCTGGTTTTTCTGGAGGCGGGGGCTGACTATTTCACGCGCACAGGTGAAGATATTTCACAAGACGCCTTCAATACTGCTCGGACGGCGGACGCAATTCTTCTTGGGGCCATGGGCCTGCCACAGGTGCGGTTTCCAGATGGAACTGAGATCGCACCACACCTCGCCATGCGCACCGAGTTTGGTCTCTTTGCCGGCGTTCGACCCGTTAAACAGTATCCTAACTTACCACCGGTTTTATTCGATTCACGCAGCAAAAAGGTGGACTTGGTGATTGTCCGTGAGTCAACAGAGGGTCTGTTTGCCCACCGTTCGGAGGGCCGTGTGATTGATGATCGTGTGGCGCTCGATACGCTGGAGATCACTCGGCCCGTTTGTGAGCGGTTGTTTGACTTCACGTTTAATCTTGCACGAGATAGAAAATCTCGTGGATTGCCCGGTACGGTGACCTGTGTCGACAAGGCGAATGTGTTTCGTTCGATGGCATTTTTTCGGAAAATATTTGATGAGCGTGCGCAGTTGTTCCCGGACATCAGTGTGCGTCATCAGTACGTCGACGCGATGGCGCTTGATCTTGTCAGGCAGCCATGGGAGTACGATGTGTTGGTGATGGAGAACATGTTTGGCGACATCCTGTCCGATCTTGGTGCGGGAGTGGTTGGTGGTATGGGAATGGCGCCGTGTGGTGAGATCGGTCTGGAACACGGATTGTTCCAGCCGGCCCATGGCACTGCTCCCGATATCGCAGGCAGCGGTCGCGCGAATCCGACGGCCATGTTGGTGTCCGCTGCCATGATGCTGCATTGGCTCGGGCAGCGACATGCCAACGCGCACTGCCAATTGGCAGGAGAGCGTCTTGATGCGGCTGTCACCGCAGGTTACGCTGAGGGCGATTTTCTGCCGTACGAGTTTGGAGGGACAAGCGGCACCATGGAGATTTCTGATCGCCTGTGCCGCCGACTTGCCATCAACGGTGAGTCGGTTTAAGAACGGCGAGTGATGACTAACCCGAGTGAAAGATGTTCCTAGAGGTGACGAATGAAAACTCGTGAACTGATCCCGGTCTTGCTTTGTGGGGGGTCGGGAACACGATTGTGGCCGTTGTCCCGCACACATTACCCCAAGCAATTTCTGCCCTTGGTCGGGGAAACCAGTCTGCTGGCACAAACGCTTGAGCGCGTGTCGATTGTATCGAGCGGCGTAGCTCCACTGGTCGTTTGCAACGAGAACCATCGCTTCATGACGGCAGCGGTCTTAGAGCAGTGCCAGCGAACTGCCAGTGCAATTCTGCTCGAACCCGAAGGCCGTAATACAGCGCCGGCCATTGCTGTAGCGGCACTTGAGGCACTAGCGATAGGCGATGATCCGGTCCTGCTGGTGTTAGCAGCCGATCATGTGATGACCGATGTGGCTGCGTTTGAGCAGTCAGTTTTGCTCGCTGAATCGGCTGCTGTGCTTGGCCAGTTGGTCACATTTGGTATTGTGCCTTCACGCCCGGAAACTGGTTATGGCTATATCCGTGCCGGGGAGGCGGTTGGAGATGGAATTTTTGAAGTGGCTAGATTCGTTGAAAAGCCATCGCTTGAGACCGCGACTGACTATGTTAACTCGGGCGAGTATTACTGGAACAGCGGGATGTTTGTTTTTCGAGCACGGCGCTATCTGGATGAACTGGAGGCCGTTCGGCCGAAGATGTTGGCCGCCGCACGGGCGGCCCATGCGAAGGCCATTCGGGAAGAAATTTTTGTTTATCTCGATGCCGAAGCCTTTGGGAGTTGTCCGAATGAGTCGGTCGACTACGCTGTGATGGAAGAGGCCAAACAAACGACAATGGTGACCCTCGATGCCGGCTGGAGCGATATTGGGTCGTGGTCCGCACTGCATGAGGCCGCGGCTTTGGATGAACAGGGTAACGCGGTCCGCGGTGATGTCATGCTGATGGATACGGAGAACAGTTATGTCTATGCCGATCAGGGGTTAGTAACAACGGTCGGCATCAAAGGGCTTATCGTCGTGTCAACACCTGATGCCGTGTTGGTGGCCAGCCAGGATCGCGTGCAGGATATACGCAAACTTGTTCAGAGGCTGTCCGACGAGGCGCGTAGCGAACAAGCGCATCACACCAAGGTCTATCGACCCTGGGGACATTACGAGCGTATCGACCAAGGTGATGGATATCAGGTCAAGCGCCTTGTTGTCGATGCGGGGAAACGAATTTCTCTTCAACGCCACCAACAACGTTCCGAGCATTGGGTGGTGGTTTGCGGTAGCGCACGTGTCACACTCGAAGCGAGCACCTTTGAGCTTGCCGCGAATGAATCGACTTATATCGCGGCAGGGGTCATTCACCGACTCGAAAACCCAGGTTTTCAGCCGTTGGAAGTGATTGAGGTGCAAACCGGCACTTATCTTGGAGAGGATGATATCGAGCGTTTTGAAGACGACTTCAAACGCCATTAGGTGCAATCCTAAAATGGATTGGTTTACCGGGGATTCGAAGCTGTTGATGCAGACCAGTTTAATTGACAGATGCGGACCGGTTTAGTGTTGAGAAGTGCCAGCGCCGCGTAATAGCCGGCGGGTACGTCCAGGTCATATAAGCGGCATTGCGTGACGTCGACTGGGTTCCAGTCCGATTGGATCAATGCGGCCGGGGTCGCGGCACCGATACTGACCGTAAACGTGGCCAGAGGGATCGCCAATCCCTTGCCATGGC
>DUBL01000062.1:0-3435 GCA_012960345.1 Gammaproteobacteria bacterium
GCCAAGATTCTTATCCGTAGCAGCGATACAGGTCTTCACTACTTCACGAATAGTCACTTCCGGCGCTTCGGTGCCCAAGTTCAGTGTCTGTCCAATACAAGACTCGGTAGTCAACATCTTGTGCAACATCGCGACCGCATCATCGATGTAGCAAAACGCCCGGGTGTGCCCTGGTGAACACACGTCCAGTCGATCGCCGGGCTTGGAATCGAAAGCCTTATTCAACTGCTCGGGGATCACGTGAGCCATACCCATCCGGGGCCCATAGATGTTGTGTGGCCGAAAAATAGTAAACGGCTCCCCAGCCTGCTGCACCATCGCCTCACCCATGATCTTGGACAACATATAACTGGTTCTCGGCTCATTCAACGCCGTAAGAGCCAAGGCGACGTTCTCTGGCGTTGGCACAGTGAGGTCGAAGTATTTGAGCGTACCCGCATAGACTTCACTGGTTGAGGCAAAGAGCAGGCGCGAGCAACTCTTTTGCTGTCGAGCAAGCACAATGACGTTTTCCAACATCCGAGTATTGTCAACCAACACATCAAATGGTCGTGCCAACACATTTTTCACACCAATAATGGCGCCAAGATGGTAAATAGCTTCAAAACCGATGCCGAGATTCAGCACAGCATCACGATCGAGCAGGTCGATCTCAGTCAACGTAACCTTGGGCTGAATGAGTAACTGCTTGAGGTCGTCATCGATAATCCCACGAGTGTGGTTATCTACAAGACACACACTGTAGCCGCTTGCCGCAAGATGTTTTGCAAGATGGTATCCAATGAACCCAGCGCCACCGGTGATTAGAACCTGTCCGCTCAAAGCCCGTCTCCCCGACCCACGCTCTCAATGCGGATACCTGCCGCACGGCAGCGCTGGAGCTGGTCCTTGCTTATCACATTAGCCGTGTCCAGAACCACAGGCCGGGCTCCATCCAGCCATTTTGGTAGATCCAAATCAAAAAACTCTTTGTGGGGCGTTGCCAATACTACGGTATCAAATGGCCCGGCCTCCGGCAGTTGTGATGGAAGAAACCGATCCATCTCCGGCCAGTAATCAATAAACGGGTCAAAACAGGTTACCTGAGCACCATCTCCCTCCAAAGCTCGCACGAGTGTTTCAACGGGAGAGTAACGCGTATCGCCCACGTCCTGTCGATAACTGACCCCGAGCACCAAGGCTAATGCATCCTTACAGCTGCCACCCAGTAAGCTCTGTAGTCGCGTAAACGTGTGTGTCGGCATAGCCTGGTTTATCTGCAAAGCAAGGTGCGAAAACGGAAAATCTAAGTTCTTCTCGCCAAATAATTGGCGCGCAGCGGCGGGTGCGAATGCAGGATCCTTGGTCAAACAGTAACCCCCAACACCGAGTCCCGGAAAGCGGATATTTGAATGCGTCGGTCGCACACGAATCGCATCGATTACCTCATAAAGATCAATACCAACCGCCTCAGCATACTTTGTCCATTCGTCAATAAATGCGATGTTAGCTGCCCGATACGTATTCTCCATCACTTTCGCCGTCTCCGATGCAGTCATCGACGATAACCGCATCAAAGGAAAATGTTCAACGTCGACGAAACTGGCTAAAAAGGCCTCACACTCGTCTGCCGCCTCAATGGTGGCTCCGGCATAGACTCGCCAGAAATGGGTGATGGAGTCTAAATACGCAGCACCAGGCATCACCCGCTCAAAAGAATGTGCCAGATGTACTGCGTTTCCGTCCAGACCACGGCGCTGTAACTCTTCTCCCAACAAGGGAACCAATACTTTTTCGCAGGTCCCGGGTGGCACGGTAGTCTCAACCACTACCAGTGACCCTTCTGGAATCTTCTGGGCAACACTCCTCACAGCTTGCTCGAGACTTGCCATCTGTAGTTGCGGCTCGTCCTCCAGAAAATGAATATCGAGTGCGATGTCGATTACCACCACGTCAGCAGACGCATACACGGACTCGTCAGTCGTCGCAGACAGGTTCCCAGCGCTATAAGCACGACGCAACGCCTCATGCAATGTGGTATCAGTGGTGGGGAATGGGAATTCACCTCGGCATAATGCTTGAACCCGCTCACGGCCCTGGGACGTTTCACAATCAACGCCCGTGACTCGATAGAGAACACTACCATCCTGGGCACGGGCGTTGGCAACGGCCACCGCCATCGCTGCACCGACGAATCCCAGACCTTGGATACAGATATGCTTAGGTTGCGTATTCAAGATAATTTCAGACGTGGACTTGATGTCGTAACTGGCTCAATCAAGCGGGACTATTTTAAACGATTGAAACCGTCAGCGCAGGTAGGCAACTTTGATGCTTTTAGCCCGGACAATCCAACAAAGGTGAAGTATTTACCCTACCCGGCACATTAATGACTGTGACCGCCACCCCCAGTCGCTTCGCTTCGACTCCGACTGAACTGTAGGTTACGAAAACATGCGAGACTACGGTCAGCAGTTCTGCTATTGGCTGGGTGGATACCTTCAAGTTGTCCATCATAGACCACCGCGTCAAGTAACTGTTGTCGGCCCGAGGATGGGGCTTGATCAAATAGGTGTTATTAGGATGGGCTGTAATCCCACCGGTTAATTGCGCCAACATCATTGCGCCATCATGCAGTCCCGGAGCGATCAGTTCCCACCCTAGACGCTTCTGTGGGTTCAATTGTTCGAGATACAAATAACGATAGATCGTATCCATGACCTCGACGTTCTGGTAACCGGCATAACGATAGATGGACGCCGCCGCTTCGTCCTCTGCCAGTATTCGATCTGGTATCGGAGCATGTTTGAGGAAAGGAGGGTTCAGCTCGCCCTCCCCGGGGGCTAGGAACTGCTCCAGACGCCGTCGCGAAGCAGGCGCCATCTGAAAACCGGTGCGCAACAATAATGGGCCGCTTGACTTCGCAACCCAAGAAATCATGCGGCCTAAAGGGTACTCACACGGGTAGTAGACAAGTTCTCGTACGGGGTTACTTTCGAGAAACCGTCGCAACGCTCCCTTTACTACACAAAGACGCATGACCCGACTGATGGAAAACAAAAGCTCGGTCCGTATCAGGCCTGAGATATCCATGTCTTTGAAAAAATAGCCTTGATCGCGTTGCTGGAAAAAAAACCACCACAACCGACTCGCCCAGTAGAAACCAAAGGCAAGGTCGGAAACCGCCAGGTGTCGATCAATAACCCCAAACCCTTTGCTCTCCGCCTCGCGGCACCACCGTACGTAGTCTACGATCGACATTTGCTGATGCATACCATCGGTCAAAATACTGACTACATAGTTATCTTTCTTATCAACAAAACTACCATACTTAGTATCCACTCCCGCTATGGAAAACATCTGGGGATATATAGAAAAGAAGGTCCGCACGGCATTTTGGTGACTTACCGCATTCTTTTTCATTACCGCATTAATGACTAGCACGCCTGCAGCACG
>DUBL01000062.1:3452-5630 GCA_012960345.1 Gammaproteobacteria bacterium
AGAAAACGAATATCTGATCCGAGTCGTCGCCAGGCCCTAACTTGAGCTGGAGTGTCATCCTTGGTAGTGATTATCGTCTCCGGGAATAGCGAGTGAAACGCACGCGTAAGTCCTGATTCGACCCCAATGAGACGGGCACTCGTTAACTTGACGCCCAAAAGTTTCTCACGGATCAATAGTAGACTGCAGACAAAATCAAACGTTTCAAAAAATTCTGAGCGTTTGCAAGAAAGATCTGTCAGAAAGAAAAGCGACAGATCGCCGGTTTTGAGTCCTGCTGTTAAAAACAAATCATTCAGGGAGTAGACCCACCGAGAATAGTCATCTCGTATCTCCTCAGCCAATGCATTGAGTCGATACCCATCGTTGAGACTAAAAAACTCGCCGCCCTCAACCGTTCCTGAACCCATACTGTAGAGATAACAGGTGGCGCTGGTCGGCGTAATCGTTATTCGCTTACTTCCCCGGTAGAGAATCAACTCAGCCATAACATCTTGTCACTATTTCTCACCAAATAGACTACCGAACACACTCGGCAAACATAGGCAGCTTGATTGCCAATGTTTGCCAAAAAATAAACCTACAACAGACAGGTCGATCGTCTTCTTTGACGATTAATCATTATTGCCTGCCTGGTGGATCTGCTCAACAACTTCTAGGATTCCCTGTCCAAGATCAACGAACTCCGAAGGCACGAGCTTCTTGGCATGCTTAGGTGTATAGCGGTAGGGCGTCATGTGGTAGTGTTCTTCGGTACGCTCATCTTTGGAAAAACTGACGTTGGCTTTTTTTCCTGCAATTTCAAAAATCATAGCGGCAAGATCAGCGGAATTGAGTACCTGTGAGCCAGTAACAGTGATCGCCTGATTGCGATGCTGATTATCAAGAATATCTACGCTCAGACGAGCTGCGTCACACACGTGGATATATTCGCGCCGCTCCTCACCAGTACCCAGGTAATCCAGCCGGCCCTCTTCGACAACTTGCTTGACGTATCCTCGAAGCCCATTCCATGCCTGTGCCCGAGGACCGTAAAGTGATCCGTATCGAAGTAATGTGTAATCAAGATCAAAGGACTCGGCATAAGCTTCGACAATAGTTTCTGCGGCCTGCTTGCTTGCCCGATAGAACGAGCCAGCGGCACTGTAAACATACATGGTTGAGGCATAGACAAAGCGCTCCACTCTAACCGCCCGGGCAGCCTCCAGAGCCGTCGTCACACCCATCACATTGGCCTCAATGGCTTTAAAAGGTTTCGTTTTCGCTTCGCTGATATCGGCGATTCCTCCAAAATGGTAGAGGTAGCGCGACCCCTCACAGGCTTTTTGCAACAATTCCCTATCGAGCATATCCCCAACCACCATAGTCTGGTTGTCGCAAATCCAAGGTGAAGCTGAGTGATCGAATATCGTTACGGCATATCCACGCTCTGACAACTCGTCGGCGATGTGGCTGCCGAGAAAGCCTGAACCACCGATAACTGTTGCCTTATCCATGCTACATCCTCACGAAGCCAATCGCTGATTATCGTATTCTGCTTCCGGTACTGCCGATTGCAACAGCTCACCGGTTATGAAGCGGACTGCCTCCTCAGTTGCCTCGATCTCCATACGGACACGGCAGTCAACCGACATCGATCCCATATGTGCCGTCAACAGACACTGGTCTAGGCTTGTCAGATCGCCGTCATAAGGCTCTTGCTCGAACACATCGATAGCAGCACCCGCAATATGGCCGGATTCTAGCGCGCTGAAAAGATCCTGCTCGTTGATGATACCGCCGCGAGCCGTGTTAATTAGCAAAGTGCCGGGCCGCGTAGAGGAGATTTCTTTTCTTGAAACAAGATTTCGCGTTTGAGCGGTCAGTGGAACATGTATCGAGATGATATCTGCATCACGGTAGATTACGTCTTTTTCCGAGCGTTCTACCGTACATTTCGGGTGACTAGGTAGTACCAATGACGAGTCACTGTCGTTCACCAGAATCCGGTTACAGTCGAATCCCGCTAAATGACGGATGACCCGACTACCAATTCGGCCCGCACCAATGATACCAATCGTCACCTCAGACAGCCGCCGGCCAAGGTAGCGATACCACTCGCCTCGGTGTATACGATGATTGGAAACCTGCACCGAGCGCAAAAGATCAATCATAAGACCAATAGTCAGTTCCGCGACC
>DUBL01000063.1 GCA_012960345.1 Gammaproteobacteria bacterium
ACGAAACAGTCCGCACTGAGCATTTGTGTGTCGTAGAACCAGGCATGGCTGAAGCCCAACTCCTCGGCACGTTGTACCAGTTTCCAGGAGTCGGCAGAGGTCGCCATTGCAATACCAAAATCCATTATGCCTTCCTGTTTATGATTGGACTCAGCATGTGGCGGTTCTATCTAAAGCAGATACAGTTTTAATGTCCCCTATGTCCTCGCATGAACTCATCATTTAATCTGGATCAGCACTGACATAACCATCCCGCAAGTCGCGTGCGAGGGCTTGAGAATCACGTTCGCTGGCATCGCCGTAACCCCCCGCACCGGGAACCTCAAGTAGAATCTGTGCACCGGCCGGGGCATTGAAGCCACCCTTGGTCAAAAGTGGGCGTATCGAACCGTCCGCTAACTTAAGGGCAATGCTTGCCCGGGCGCCGGCCTCGCCCCCACAAACACCGAACGGCGGCGACTTGGTGCGCTCCAGGCACACCGCTGCACGCGCGTCGTGATCAACAATGGTCCAGGCCCGGCGCGAGCCGCAACCCCCACGGTACTTGCCACGCCCCCCACTGTCCGGTGTGATTTCGTAATAATCTATTCGAACCGGAAAACTCAGTTCGAGGATCTCAATTGGCGTGTTCATGGTGTTCGAAATACCAGCAGCGACTGCGTTGATGCCGTCTTTGTTCGGTCTTGCCCCCATGCCACCCTTAATGGTTTCGTAACTGACGTAGTGCTGACCGTTGCGCGGATCTACGCCGCCGAGCGTAATGATGCCCGAAGTACCCTGACTGCACGCCATAACATTGTCAGGCATGAAGCCAGCCATGGCGCCAAAAGTCATGTCGGCAACCCTATGACTGATCTCGTGGTTGGCGTAAACGACGGGTGAGGGAAATTGAGCATTAACCACAGAACCTGCCGGTGCCGTCACCTGGATCGGGCGCCAAGCGCCGGAATTAGGTGGAATCAGGCTGTTCGGATCGACAATCATCTTCAACGAGCAGTAGACCCCTGACGCAGTCACGGACAACGGCGCGTTGATAGGCCCAGAGACCGCCGGGTCACTGCCCTCAAAGTCCACTTCGAGGGTATCGCCCGCTTTCAATACCCGCATACGGATGGTAAAGGTCATGTCTTCGTCTTCGCCGTCTTCGATGATGCCGTCACCATCGCAGAAGTCCTCGAAAAAACCCTCGCCGTCCGGCAGCTCCGACAACATCAGTCGCATCAAGCTCTCTGAGTAATCCATCACCTCCTGCATGATGCGGGTCAGTACATCTACGCCGTACTTCGAGGCTAAACTGACCAGCCTCTGGCAAGCCCGGTGATTGGCGGCAACCTGTGCCCGTAGATCCCCCATCCGTTCGTCCGGTGTGCGCACGTTGGCAAGAATCAGATCCTCTACATTGGGGTCGATTTCACCTGCGTGATAGAGCCGAATCGGAGGCATACGCAATCCTTCGCCATAGATCTCGGTCACCGCACCATAACTTCCTGGTGTGGCACTGCCGATGTCAGGCCAGTGTGCCCGGACACAGGTCCAGGCGAAGACTCTGCCTTGGTAGAACGCCGGCGCGATGACATTAACGTCCGGAAGGTGTGAGCCACCGAAATAGGGATCGTTGTGAATAAAAACGTCGCCTTCAACCGCGCTGTGCGCGAATTTGTTGATCACGGCAGCAACCGCATCCGGCATCGAACCCAGGTGAATCGGCAGATCTGGCCCCTGGGCCACCATGTTTCCTTGGGTATCGAAGATTCCACAGGAATAATCCCCGGCAACTTTCAGGATGGGGGAATAAGCAGTTTTGGCGAGAACGATCTTCATTTCCTCGGCCGCCTTGTAGAGGGTGTTCTTGACCACCTCGAAAGTGACCGGGTCGGTCACCCGGTTTCGGTGTGCGTTGTTATTCACCGTTAGATCGCTCCAGGGTTATAAAGCCGTTGTAATCATTGCGCGCCGTCCAACCCGGTGGCACAACCAGGGTACTGTCCAGCGACTCTACGATAACGGGACCGTCGAGACTGACTCCAGCGGCAAGGCTGGAGCGATTGTGCACGCTGCAGTCCGTGGTACCCGTCTGCGCAAACCAGACCGGGCGCTGGGATTTCTCGCTTGCACCGTTTGAACGAATTGTGTCGGCAATCTCAAGCCTGCCCAATTCTCCAACTGCTGTCAGTCGAAGCGTAACCAGGTGCACTGGTTCGGTCAGATTCTTGTGGCCATAGGTCTGTTCGTGACGGGAATGAAAACTCTCTGCCAGCTTAGCTTTGATCTTTTCAGTGAATTCCCCCGGTGCAGCAGTCACGTTCAACTCATAGGCCTGCCGGCTATAGCGCAGATCAGCCGATCGCCTGAAACGCCAGTGATCCGGACTGATCCCCGTGGATCTCAGCATCTCCTCACCCTGAGCCTGCAACTCGGACCAAACAGCTTCGATATCACTGGCCGCGAGATCTTCGAGCTGTCGGTAGAGCGTTCTTGCATAGTCCCGCCGGACGTCTGTCATCACCAGTCCAAGCGCGGAAAAGCCGCCCGGGATGGGGGGGACGATGATCCGGGGAATGTCGAGTTCGTCAGCGAGCGCAGCAGCATGCACCGGCCCTGCACCTCCAAAAGCGACCAAACTAAATTCCCTTGGGTCATGACCGCGCTCGATTGATACGATCCGCAGTGCCTCGGCCATCCCGTTGTTCACAATATCCCGGACAGCTGCGGCCGCCTGCAGGGCGGTCATGTTCATGGGATCGCCGATTTTCTTTTGCAGTGCGTGCTCTGCACGCTGGTAATCGATCGGCAAATCGCCGTCCAGCAGTGAATGCGCATCCAGGTAGCCAAGCACCAGATTCGCATCGGTCACAGTCGGTTGATCACCGCCCTGACCATAACAGACGGGTCCCGGTTCTGCGCCGGCGCTGTGCGGCCCAACACGCAGGGAACCAGCCGGGTCGATCCAGGCAATACTGCCGCCACCGGCACTGACTTCGGCGAGGTCGATTACCGGCACACGAATCGGGTGACCTGACCCTGTGACCCACCTGTTCTGACTGCCTGTACCCCCGACCTCGTAGTCAGCGGTCACTTCGATCTGACCGTCGCGGATCAAACTGGCTTTCGCGGTTGTCCCGCCCATGTCGAAAGAAATCAGATTGGTTTCACCAAGCTGGGCGCCGACCAGCTGTGCCGCAATGACGCCGGCTGCAGGGCCAGATTCAACCGAATTGACAGGCAGGCGCAATGCCTCCCGGACATCAAATACCCCGCCGGTTGAACCCATCACGTGCAGTTTGGGCAAGCCCAGGCTGTCGGTCGCAGTTTCGAGCTGCTTTAGATATGACCCCAGAATTGGCGCTACATAGGCACAGACCGCTGTGGTACTGGTTCGCTCGAATTCCCGGACCTCGGGCAACACTTCACTGGAGAGAAAAATGGCCGCATCGGGAAGCGCTTCGCGCAATGCATCGCCAAGCCGGCGCTCATGGTGGTCGTTAAGAAACGAGAACAGTAACGATATCGCGACCGCTTCGACTTTAAGATCCTTGAGTTGCTTGATTAGCCCGGGGATTTCGGACTCCGCCAGGGGCACTATGACTGTACCCGTTGCATCGAGCCGTTCGGTAATCTCCAGGCGGCGATGTCTTGGTACCAGTACACGCGGCGAATCCTGGAACATGTCGTACAGATCGGACCGGGCAGAACGTCGAAGCTCGAGCACATCACGGAAACCGCGTGTACTGATCAGTGCAGTGCGCGCGCCATTTTCTTCGAGAATCGAGTTGGTCACCACGGTGGTCGCATGAGACAGCAGCGACACCTCATCAGGCTGGACACCATAACGATCGAGCGCACTGTGCAGGCCGCTCAACACCGCTTTGCCGAAATCACTCGGAGTAGTGGGCGTTTTGGCAATACCAATGGTACCGTCGACATCGTTGACTAACGCAACATCTGTGAAAGTACCGCCGATATCAATACCGAGACGCCATGCCATCTGTATTTTTCCTATTCTGTTTGATTCAGGCTGTTTGCCGGAAGAGGCGCTTTAACAATCCTGGTGCTCTGATTCACGACTACACGGACCGACCATAGCAAACGCGTCGATGTCGGTCACAATCGATTCATAGGCCAAAGCAAGCTCTGTTATTCAAATTGATTATAGTTGTCGCAATCCGGTGATGTTGAGATACTTCATCTTCGAATCAGGGAGAACTAATCCATATGTCTAACGCACAATCTGACGACATGATTTGCGAATACCGCAGCCCGATACTGCCACACTCAGGGAGGATTCACGATGGCACAAACCCAGCCGACTGATGCGTTATCTCCGAAGCATGCTTACCGCACTTTATCCTCCCGTTATTACTGGAGCCCGGAGATCTTCGAAAAGGAAAAAACCGCTATCCTGTACCGTCACTGGCATTATGCCGGTCACATCAGCCAGTTTGCTGCGCCAGGTGATTATCTGACGCTCAGAATTGGCGATGAACATCTTATCGTCATGCGGGGAGATGATGGTGACCTGAGGGGCTTTTTTAATGTCTGCCGGCACCGCGCTCATCGACTGCTGGAAAACAGCGGCAATGTAAAGGCTATCGTGTGTCCCTATCATGCCTGGACCTACAACCGCCAGGGTGAACTGCGGTATGCACGCGGTACAGACGCGATGCCTGATTTCGAACTGGAAAAGCATTGCCTGAGTTGTTTTAAGGTCGAGGTGTTCTGCAGTTTTGTGTTCGTGAATCTCGATACGAATGCCATTTCGTTGGCGGAACAGGCTGGTGACCTCGCCGAAGATCTGAAACTGCGGGTTCCCTTCCTCGACCAGCTCAAACCAATACTGACCGATACCGGTAGGCCGACCAGGATAGATGCCAATTGGAAAGTGGTGATGGACAACTTTCTGGAATGCTATCACTGTCCAAAGGGGCATCCTGCATTCGCCGACATGATCGACATGGACAGTTTCGAGAACGAAACATTTGGAATCTGGTCCAGGCAATCCGCTCCGATCGTCAATCCCAACAACAGTGCTTACCGATTCTCTGAAGATGCACCGCTTCAGGACGCAAATTTCTGGTTTTTGTGGCCGACGCTCGCGATGGGGTATCTACCCGGCGAAAAAATATTCTTCGCCACAGCTATCCTCCCCGATGGGGTAGATAAAACTTACCGTTACGGCCACTGGTATGTTGTTGACGACACCCCGTTACCCGGCGACTTCAACAATTACGTCAATACCGTGATCGTCCCCGAAGACATCGAACTGTGCGAATCGGTTCAACAAGGGTTGATATCGCAGTCCTACGAAGATGGTCCGTTCGTGGTTGATCCAGACCAGCTTGGAATCTCCGAACACGCCGTGCAACAGTTTCATGGACTGGTGCGGGACGCACTGGGAAATATTTAACCGACTAGTCCGGTAAAGCCGCGTCTGGTTGGTACTACCCGAAACGATTAGGCGCTATTTGAAAATCAAGATCAAGGACAACACAGATGAAGAAGATCGGATTTATCGGCCTGGGCACGATGGGTGCCCATTTTGCGACCAACCTTATCAAGGCCGGGGCAGAGATTACCGTACACGACATTCGTCGTGATAACGCAGACACGCA
>DUBL01000064.1:0-26211 GCA_012960345.1 Gammaproteobacteria bacterium
ATACGGGGAAGGCGGTGTTCAATAATTGGCTCGGTACCGTTTACCAGATTACTGACCGTGATCGCCGAGTTCCGTTCATGAAGGGAGTAGACCCTTCAAGCCCATTAGCGCATCTTTTGTAATCAGTTGCCGCTTCGTTGTTTGCCGACAACATATTTGACAGACACAGGTATTCGTCATAGGGTAGGTGGTGTAGCGCCGATTTGATTCTCAGCTTGCGGGCGCTTAAAAAATTCGCTAAAGCGCGGCCGCGTTTTATCCTCGCTCTAGCGTTCGCTAACTCGGGGTCGTAGTGCCTAAACGACATATCAAGAATGTGTGGCTACCATTACCCCGTCTGACAGAGGGGAACTGATGGCGCTCAATTCGCTGACTAAACTGTTGTCGGATCGGGCGTGGCTGCTTTGTGATGGTGCGACGGGGACCAATTATTTTTCACTGGGATTACAGTCGGGCGAAGCGCCCGAGTTATGGAATGTCACGCACCCATCGCGGGTTTCCGGACTGCACCAGGCGTTCATCGATGCGGGTGCCGACATCATATTGACCAATAGTTTCGGTGGCTCGAGTTATCGTCTCAAGTTGCACCAGGCTGATGATCGCGTGGCCGAGTTAAACCGTGCGGCAGCCGCTATTGCCAAGGGCGTTGCGGAGCGTGCGGGTCGACCTGTCGTGGTGGCCGGTTCGATCGGGCCGACCGGGGAAATACTGAAACCTGTTGGCCTACTCGATGTCAGTGACGCAGAACTTGCGTTCAAAGAGCAGGCAATAGCGCTCGCAGCCGGTGGTGCCGATGTTCTGTGGCTCGAAACCATGTCCTCGACTGAGGAGATGCGCGCGGCAGCGCTAGCTGCGGCTCACACCGGCTTGCCGGTCGTGGCGACGATGACTTTTGATACCAATGGCAGCACCATGATGGGCGTTTCTCCGCAACAGTTGGTGGACCTCTATCGTGAGTTAGTTCCGGGCCTGGTAGCGTTTGGTGCTAATTGCGGTATCGGCGCGGCCGACCTTGTCGGTGCGTTGATGGCGATGCGTGATCAGGTAACGCGGAACGAGATTCTGGTGGCGAAAGGGAACTGTGGCATTCCGCAGTTCGTTGACGGTGAGATTCATTACAGCGGCACACCGGAACTGATGTCAGAGTATGCCCGCCTATCAAGGGACATTGGCGTGCGAATCATCGGTGGGTGTTGTGGCACCACGCCCGAACACTTGGCCGCGATGAACGAGGCACTGATCGATCATGTACCAAGGACTCCCCCAGAGATTGATGGTGTGATCAAACGTTTGGGTCCAGTGACTCTTGGGACGCGAGCCTACTGTGAAGGGGTGGCGCCTGTTGCTGTGAGTCGCCCGCGCCGTCGGCGCCGCAAAACCCACTAGTTCTGAGTCGCTCGGGAAGGTATGCTGGAGTCGTGAAGCATGGTTTCATCATGGATCCGCTGGGCGGGGTTAAGGCGTATAAGGACACCACTTATTTCCTGATGCTCGCAGCCGAGAGTCGAGGGCATACGGTCTACTATCTGGATCAGTCCGATCTTTACACCGTAGGAAGACAGGTTCGGGCGCCGTTGCAGGAGGTGCGTGTCCACCCCGATGTAAAAGAGCCTTTTACTATCAAATCAAAGATCGATACTGCCCTTGATGATTTAGATGTTGTTTGGATCAGAACGGATCCGCCGGTTGACAGAACGTATATCTATACCACCTTGTTGCTCGATTTATTGCCCGCCAATGTCAAAGTAGTGAACCGACCTTCATCGATTCGTGATTGGAATGAGAAGCTGGCGGCGCTTGCTTATCCGACACTAACGCCCACCACGGTGGTGAGTCGCGACAAAGAGATCATCAGAGAATTTGTTGAAACAAATGCCCGAACGGTTTTGAAACCGATCGATGGCCATGGTGGCAAAGGTATTATTTTTGTTGAACCTGGGGAGACTGGATTGATGGACATCATTCAGTCGATCACGGTCAGCGGTAGTCACTGGGTGATTGCCCAGAAATATCTCGACGCGGCGACCGAGGGTGACAAGCGAATTCTTCTGTTAAATGGACAACCACTGGGAGCCGTGTTGCGGCTGCATGCCGAAGGTGAGGAACTCAATAACCTTGATCAGGGCGGTACTGCACTGGCGTCAGAAATCACCGATCGTGATCGGGAGATTTGTACCACACTGAAAGATGATCTTTGCAACGCGGGCGTTGTTTTCGCTGGTATTGATATCATTGGCGGCATGTTGATGGAAATCAATATCACCAGCCCCACGGGGCTGCAGGAAATGTGTCGCTTTGATGATTGTGCTTATCACGAAGAGATTGTTGACAGTCTGAACTAAGACGTTTCTGGCGCGGGAGCCGTGAATATTCAATTGGATTTAGCCTCCCACGGCTTGACCTTCGCGTCGGGGGTCGGTTCCGCCTTCCAGCATGCCGTTCTTGCGCCGCTTGATGATGTTGAGTCCACTTTCCAGCGTTCGAATTTTAGTGTCGTGACCGAGGCCACGTAATACGCTTGAAAGGGCAGCAGCGGTTTCGCTGGATTCGATTTCTGTCGTTCCGTTACGATTGACAACATGGGGCTGACTGGCGACTTGTTGTGGATTAAGTTTCCAGTCAATCAGTCCAATGACTGCCTGTGCAACATAATTAATGATGCGGCTACCGCCTGGTGAGCCGATCGATATGACGGGCTGCCCCATATGATCAAACACAATGGTTGGTGCCATTGAACTGCGTGGACGTTTGCCCCCCTGGACACGGTTAGCGACGAGGCGATCGTTTCGCTGCGGTTGGAACGAGAAATCCGTTAGTTCGTTGTTGAGGAGAAATCCCCCGACCATGAGTCGACTGCCAAATCCAGTCTCGATTGTGGTCGTCATCGACAGCACATTGCCATACGTATCGATAATACTCAGGTGACTTGTCCCCGCCCGATCCAACTGCTGGCCAGGAATGAGGTGACCCAGCACAGCGCCAGGAGGATGCCCAGCGGAGGCTTTCTTTAGAACAGCGTTGGCTTTTATTAGGTCAGCACGTTGATCCAAGTAGCTGGAGTTCAGAAGACCAGCGACGGGAACGGGGGAGAAGTCGTGGTCCGCTATATAGAGATCGCGGTCCGCATAAGCGAGTTTCGCAGCCTCAGCAAACAAATGGAGACTTTTCTCCCCATAGCCAATCTGTGCCAGATTGAATGGAGACAGGATTCCAAGAATTTGTCCAACCGTGAGACCGCCCGAACTGGGTGGGCCCATACCACACACACGGTGTTGGCGGTAATCGATACAAACCGGCGTCCTTTCCATGGTGCGGTAACGGGCGAGGTCGGCACGTGTCAGAGATCCTGGATTGCGTGGGGCATTGCGTACCGCGTCTACCACCGCACGACCGATGTCACCGTGATAGAACGCGTCAATGCCTTGTTTGGCGAGTTGACGCAGAGTTCGAGCAAAGGCGGGGTTGCGCAGTAGGCTACCCGCGGGTCGAGGGCTGCCTGCAGAAGTAAAGAAGTACCGTCGAGAAGTATCAAAGGCGGTGAGCCCACGCTCTTTGGCACGCTCGATTGATGTTGCCAGACGCGGTGAGATGCGAAACCCATCTTCCGCCAGTTGCACGGCAGGCGAAAATAAATCGGCCCACGGTATGCGACCGAATCGACGATGTGCTGTGTGTAATAGGTGCAAAGTGCCGGGTACACCAACCGCATGACCGCCGATGACGGCTTCCCACCAGCCAAGCGGCGTTCCATCTTTATGCAGAAAATGGTTTGGTGTAGCGGTGGCCGGAGCGGTTTCTCGTCCGTCGAATGCATATAGCTTTTTTTCAGATGCATTCCAGTACAGAAGAAAGGCCCCACCACCGATGCCGGAGGACTGTGGTTCGACGAGATTTAGGATTAATTGTGCTGCCACCGCAGCGTCCATGGCGCTGCCTCTCTGAGCTAAGATGTGTCTGGCTACTCGTGCTGCCTGTGGATGTGCAATCACCGCCATAAACTGGGATGTCGTGACGGGTACCCCGTGCTCCCAGGCGTCAACAGATGGTTGAGTTGCTAAGATGCTGTTGGTGTGTGTTGCGATCACCAATGTGAGGATGATTGCCATGGCTTGGCGGTAATCGAAGTGGCGATACAGGCGGCGGGTCAATGTGTAGCGGCGAATCATTGGGGTTAAGCGTGGCGAGAGGGCGTGTTAATTGTGGCGGGCCGGCTTTGGCACTACGATCATGCGGGTTTGAGATAATCGATCGTGCCAGCGTAATGCAATGGCCACCGGTACAGGGACTATAAAAATCAGGAACAGAAATGCATAGTTGCTGTTGTCAATGTGACCAATCTCGATCAGAACCCAACACGCAATCAGTCCGACAGGTAGCCACGATAACAGCGCTACAAAATACCGAATAAAGGCTGCACGCCACATCACGGGCTTACCGTCGTTGCATTGGATGGTCATACGCCACGCACGCATGCCGAGCGTTTGGCCATTTTGTGTCCAGAACCAACCGAAGAAAAAAAAGCTGAATCCCAGCACTGTAAGTTGAATGCTTAATTGCACCCACCAGGTTGCGCGGGTTGCCTCGTCAATCAACGGCATGGGTACGGCTAGGACAAAAAGCACGCCCGTTAACAGCAGCATGTCATAGGTAATCGCCGCCAGTCGGCGGGCCAATCCAGCAGTTTGGAGATCCGTTTCAGTCTTAGTGATGAGTGTCATCTGGCGCCCCCGGCAAGATTCGAACTTGCGACCTATCGCTTCGTACCACTACAGTTTTCACTGCCAGTCGTGCTGTTTGTGGTCTGGACTTTATCTTCACCATGAGCTGTGAGGCTTTTAGGTGCTGCCCGTCAAGTCTCTACACCTTCCCGTTGCCACGGGCTTGGCTCGGTATTACCACCACCAACGGTGCTGAGGCTTCACCGAGTTTGAGCAGATTCACGCAGAGCGTTTCCAACTCTCGTGCCCTTGTTTCATGACAAAGGAGGCGATTGCTCTATCCTAACTGAGCTACGGGGGCCTACAGTGAATATTACGACACCGCCTCAGTATATCAAGCCTTCTGGTGTTAACCGGTGTGGTGCGGGTAGGGCCATTGTACTTGGGCAATGCCGAATGGTTATCTCCCCTAGTTGAAGTTTTCGACTCGTTGCAACGAAGTCTAATGCTCGGATACATAGTCATTATGCAGTCTCTTATGGCGGGGTGGTAGTAGGTTGATCAGCTATCGGGGCGCGGTACACTCGCGGCGTGTAGTGTAGAGATCCTGATCAACGGAGGAAAAATAGTGCGTTATTTGAAAGAGGGAAAAGCGGCCGATGAAGTAGCGGAAGCTGATGCCAAAGTTCGGTCAACGGTAGAGAAGATTTTGGCAGATATCGAAGAACATGGTGATCAAGCCGTGCAAGCGCTGTCCGAACGATTTGATCAGTGGTCACCTGCTTCTTTTCGCTTGAGTGACGGTGAGATTGCTGCGGCAATTGAGCGCGTGACCGAAAATGATCTGCGCGATATTCATTTCGCTCAAGCTCAGGTGCGTAATTTTGCCGAAAAGCAAAAGGCTTGTCTGACGGATCTTGAAGTAGAGACGTTGCCTGGCGTGGTGTTGGGTCATCGCAATATTCCAGTGAGCGCTGTTGGCTGTTATGTCCCTGGTGGAAAATACCCCATGGTGGCCTCAGCGCATATGAGCGTTGTCACTGCGAAAGTGGCTGGCGTGAAACGTATTGTCGCCACGGCGCCACCGCATGATGGTGGACCGCATCCGGCGATCGTCGCGGCAATGCATTTTGGTGGTGCAGACGAAATCCTAGTGCTAGGTGGTATACAGGCAGTGGCTGCAATGGCGTTGGGTACCGAGACCATCGATCCGGTGGATATGCTGGTTGGACCGGGCAACATGTTTGTGGCAGAGGCGAAACGCCAATTGTTCGGACGAGTAGGGATCGATCTTTTCGCTGGTCCTACCGAGACGCTGGTGGTGGCAGACAGTTCGGTCGATGGGGAGCTCTGTGCAGTCGATTTACTGGGGCAAGCTGAGCATGGTCCCACGTCGCCGGCCGTGTTGATCACTGATTCGGAGTCGCTGGCAAGAGACACGTTGGCAGAAATCGATCGACAGCTGGAAACCCTGCCAACGGCAGAGATTGCGAGAGAATCATGGGAAAACTATGGCCAGGTGATTGTGTGTGAGGGCCGCGATGAGATGCTGGAACAGGCCAACCGCATGGCATTTGAGCATGTGCAGGTGATGACGCGTGATCCGGATTACTTCCTCGAGCACTTAACGAACTACGGTGCTTTATTTCTAGGGCCACGGACGAATGTGGCATACGGCGATAAAGTGATCGGTACCAACCATACTCTGCCAACCAAACGGGCTGCGCGTTATACCGGTGGTCTATGGGTTGGAAAATTCATGAAGACTTGTACTTACCAACGGGTGCTGACTGATGAGGCCTCGACTCGAATCGGTGAGGTGTGTTCGCGCCTGTGCGCGATCGAGGGTTTCGCCGGGCATGGTGAACAGGCGAATATTCGAGTGCGCCGCTATGGCGGTCGCAATGTACCGTCCTACGCGGCGATTGATCGTTAAAAGGAGAGTATTGTGGAACTACCACGTACACCGTCGTTTCGACTAGATGGCAAACGGGCCTTGGTGACAGGTGCTGGGCGCGGCATTGGTTTGGCAGCCGCAGCGGCATTGGCTGATGCGGGCGCTGAGGTGTTTTTAGTGGCACGGACCGAGATGGAAATTGCCGCTGCTGCTGCCGCCATGATTCAACACGGTGGCCAGGCTCATGCGGCGCCGATGGATGTCACAGATCGCCAGGCGGTTGAATCACTGGTGCGTGAGTCGGGTCCGTTTCATGTGCTGGTTAATAATGCTGGAACCAATCGGCCGGCACCGTGTATCGGTTATGACGAAGCCGACTTTGACGCTATCATGAATCTCAACGTTCGTGCAGCGTATTTTGTTGCCAGTGCGGTCGCCAGCGCATTAGTCAGTGCGGGCGAAGAAGGGTCTATTATCAACGTGTCGTCGCAGATGGGCCATGTGGGTGCGCCAACGCGTACTGTTTACTGCGCAAGTAAGCACGCATTGGAAGGTTTCACCCGGGCGCTCGCTTGGGAATTGGGTGAATCCGGCATACGAGTCAATACGCTATGCCCAACCTTTATCGAAACGCCACTGGCACGGCCAATGCTCGAAGATAAGGACTTCAAGGCTTGGGTGCTGTCAAAAATCGCGCTGGGCCGAATCGGCCAGGTCGAAGATCTGATGGGCGCAGTGGTTTATCTTGCCTCTGATGCCTCGCGCCTGGTCACCGGTTCGGCGTTGATGGTTGACGGCGGCTGGACGGCAGCCTGACATAACGCCAGTATGGATTAGCGACGGCTAACAGTGAATGGGTCAGCGTCGGACCCGCATCCGTACCTGCACCCGCAGATTAACCAGTTGGTGTGGTTCTTGAACCAAGAACATAAGGACAAAGGACAGGAGAGCGGCAATGGAAAAGCTTGGATTTATTGGTGTTGGCATGATGGGTAAGCCGATGGCGAAAAATCTGCTGAAGGCGGGATATGAACTCACCGTATTGGACTTGAACTCAGCAGCTGTGGATGAATTGGTTAGCCAAGGTGCTGTGAGAGCGGACAGCGCAGCGGAGGTGGCGGGTCGTTGCCACACCGTGATTACCATGTTGCCCGGCTCTGCTGAGGTTGAACACGTTGTTGGCGGCGAAGGTGGTCTGTTGTCTGTGATTAACGCCGAACATCTTATTGTTGATATGAGCACTATTGATCCGCTCGTGTCGAATCGCTTGGCGCGTGAGGTCGCTTCCGGCGGCGGTCAGATGATCGATGCGCCGGTCAGTGGAGGAGAAGTGGGCGCGATCAACGGGACGCTGACTATTATGATCGGTGGTCCCAAAGCGACACTCGATCGTTGCCGAGACGTGTTGGCTGTGATGGGAGGTAATGTGATTCATGCGGGCGATGAGGTGGGTATGGGGGGCAAGGTTAAGCTGGTTAATAACATGATTACCGGTATTTCGATGATTGCCACCTCAGAAGCTTTTCTGACCGGACTTAAAGCAGGTTTGTCGATGGAAACAATGGTCAACGTTGTTAGCGCCAGTAGTGGTGCTACCTGGCCATTGCTGAAGCATTTCCCTAATACCGTATTGAAGAATCAGTATGAACCTGGTTTTATGTTGGATCTTATGTACAAGGACTTGGGTCTGGCACTGGGTCTTGCTAATGATGTGGGTATGCCGGTGCCTGTCAGCGGATTGGTCCGACAGGTTTACCAAAGCGGCCGAGCGGCCGGTTTGGGTCGAAAGGATTTTTCCGTCATGTGGAAAGAAATGGCGAAGGCTGCTGGATTACATCAATCGACCGGCATCGATGATGGAGCATCGTAAGACTTAATTCATCCCGCACAGAATGTCCGATTACCCACAACTGTCGGTAAACCAGGCCACGCTCCGGGAGCAATGTTCGCTGGCTGAGATGGTGCCACTCCTGGCACGCCACGCCATCCATGGTGTTTCGGTTTGGCGGGATAAGCTGCACGAATGTGGTGTCAAGCAAGGTGCGCGGCTATTGCGCGATCACAATATGACAGTCACCGGTTATTGCGTTGGTGGCTTGCTCTCAGATCCTGATCCTGTTGTTTTTGAGCAGTCGCTAGATGACAATCGTCGTATTATCGAAGAGGCTGCCAAGATCAATGCGCAATGCGTTGTGTTCCTAGCAGGTGGTCTTGCAGTGGGTGTTAAGGATATTGACGCCGCTCGTGAACGTGCGCTTGAAGGATTGTCGCTATTGATACCGGAGGCTCGTGCGGCCGGTGTGGTGTTAGGGCTTGAGCCGCTTCATCCGATGGTCTGTGCCAGTCGTTCTGTGCTGAGCACGATGAAAGCGGCCAATGATTGGCGTGATCAGCTCGAGGCGCCCGATGTCGTTGGCATCGTGGTCGATACCTACAATGTGTGGTGGGACCCGGATCTTTCCCAAGAAATTGCCCGTGCGGGTCAAGCCATCTGCGCTTTTCATGTGGCGGACTGGTTGGTTGATACGAGTGATCTGCGCCTTGACCGGGGTATGCCAGGGGACGGCGTAATCGATATTCCCAGGATTCGCGCCCTTGTAGAGGATGCCGGTTATAGCGGTCACCGGGAGGTTGAAATCTTCTCTCAGGACAACTGGTGGCGGCGCGATCCTGATGAAGTGCTGGAGATCATTAAGGCGCGATACCACCACTCGATGTAACGGTTGAGAAATCGTGGCACAAGGGAGGATCGAGTGCCCGGCCTTCGGATCGTGAAACCAAAGACGGAAATAGCAGTTACTTCAAGCCGAGCCCTTACTCGCATCGACCCGCTACGTATGTGCCTGAAATGGCTTGGAGTAGCCCCGTGTCGGCACCATTTGCAGGGTAAACTGCAGGTTACGAGATATCATAGTTTTTGTAGTGATAGATGTGAGCAATCAAGCGATTAAGTTAAAGCATTATACAAACTGCCAATGCTGGGGTGATATTGCGCTCAGCAAGAAAGCGATGTGGTCTCGAAAGATCGGGGAAAAGGAGTGGCCGGATTAGGTAAAGTCGCGATAGGCCAGACCTATTAATTTACACATTTCTATAACTGTATCTATCTTTCTTTCGATTCCAATACGACGCAGCCATTTCCCCTTATCAAAAGCATTCAGGCCAGACAGTAGCGATAATCGCCTAGGCCCGCCAGGCTCTAGTTTTAGCTACAGTAAGTAAACATCGTAGTTCTCCCTGATTGATCGATTCATCTTGGTTAGCCTGGGTCGCCCACACGACAAGGTGACCGAACCAGTTGGGTAAGCCTGGATATGCGTCATTATTATCCGCCGCGGGGAGCAGTTAGGTAGGTTCCCGGACTGGTTGGAGCTACAGTGTTAACGCCTTTTCATCTACACCGATTTCGAGACTTGAACTAACTTGTGTTGACGACCTTCACATTGATTCTCACAACGCTAGTTGCGGCAATCGTCGGCATCTTGATCGGGGCTATTGGTATCGGTGGCGTTTTATTGGTACCAACGCTTACCTACATGCTGGGTTTAGGCATTCACGTAGCGATTGCTACAGCAATGTTTACCTACTTATTTAGTGGTGCCGTCGGTGCTCTTGAGTATGCTCGCCAGAATTCCATCCATTGGTCAATGGCATTGTGGCTTTGCCTGGGTGGTATGCCAGGGGCCTATCTCGGCGCAGTTACCACCTGGGTGACACCCGGTGTGATACTGGAAGGTGTCATCGGTTTGCTGGTCCTGTTATCCGGCGTGCAAGCACTGCGTAGGCCGTCGGGTACCGTGGAGTCAGTAGTCAATCTGAAGCCGATGTCCTTGACTGTCATCGGTTTAGTCACAGGTTTTGGTTCCTCTGTCACCGGTACGGGTGGACCCCTTGTCCTGATTCCGATACTGATCTGGATGCAAGTGCCCATCCTCACCGCAGTTGGCTTAAGTCAGGTTATCCAGATTCCGATTGCATTGTTAGCGACGACTGGCAACCTGATGTTTGGTCGCATTGAGTGGCTTATCGGCATCGGTATCGCCACACTACTCGTGTTGGGTGTAGTGGTGGGCGCTCGCATTGCTCACCGGGTATCTCGTGTTGCGTTAAAGCGATTTATCGCCTTTGCTCTGTTGCTGGTCGGTGCGGCCATGTTGGTGCGCACGGCAGCTACCCTCGTCTAACTAGAGTTATCGATCTAATGTGGTCATTAGATAAGTGGCGAGACGATCCCGGCAATCCAGTCACTGAGGTGGCCCAGTGCCGACAACAGGCTGCACTGTTTGATTTTTCTTTTATGTCAAGGGCTCGCGTGAGTGGTGTCGGTGCGAGGAGTTCCTGCCAGATGGGCCTGTACTGACCGCTGTAGGTCTTTGAAGCTGATGCAGTAATGTGGTGGAGCGGAGGAGGATCGAACTCCCGACCTTCGCATTGCGAACGCGACGCTCTCCCATCTGAGCTACCGCCCCCAAAACATAGCAAGCTATTCAGACTTGATCTGCGGCGGATAAGTTTATCCCGCCTGCAGATTGCTTGCCAGTTTTTATACTTACGCCTTGCCATTGGGTTAACCAACGCAAGTGCTGAAGCCGTGCTATCTTCACACGTCTGACACTGTGTGCTGTGATTATAGATGACCAAGAAGAAGAAAAAATCAGATGAGACGCTTGCCTTCGTCGCCGAAGTGTTCGAGAAACAGGTGCCCTTTAATAGGGTACTCGATCTTCGGGTTGATATTGATGATGAAGCGCAAGTTAAAGTGTCATTTCGGATGAAAGATAAACTGGTCGGTAACTTTATTCGTGGCACTTTGCACGGGGGAGTAATTTTTAGCGCTCTTGACGTCGTTGGGGGATTGGTGGCGTTTGTCAATTTGTGTCCGCGCAGAAAATCACGCCTGACCGACGAGGAGATCGCGCTTTTTTCCAGACTTGGCACGATTGACATGCGCGTCGATTTTCTGCGCCCTGGTCTGGGTGAGGTGTTTGTCGCAACTGGAGCGGTGTTGCGAGTTGGTCGCAAGGTGGCGGTCACGCGAATGGAGTTACACAACGACGAAGGCAGTCTGATCGCGGTCGCGACTGGAGCCTACAGCACGGGCGCCTACACGGTAGGCTAATGACGTTTAAAGCAGTCGTGTCGACTGAGTGATATAGTGGTTCCGTCTTAGATGCCTGGTTAAATTGTGATGGTGAGCAGCGCTCGGCAAACAGATCAAATTAACCTTGGTGGGCCTGTTGACGCGGGTGCAAAGTTACAGAAGTCGCGTCTTGAGCAACACTGGTCTATCGAGGATGTTGCGGCTAACCTTAATCTTTCGAGTGAAATTATTGAGGCGCTCGAGGCCGGTGATTATTCGTCTTTGCCGGAATGGACATTTGTTCGGGGTTATCTCACCGCGTATGCGCGGCTACTTGGAGTCGCAGAAGATACTGTCGTCGCTAATACGGGGGATCCTCACTCCACTCCTGGAGATCTTGGGTCGGTTGTTCCTGTGATGGATGGATCGGTATTGAAAAGTCGACGCAAGCGCATTCCGAGCGATGCCAAAATACGTGATCGAGCGTACCGTAGACGTTCAGTGCTTATCGGTGTGTGCATTGTCATCGCGGTTCTTATTGCTTGGTGGGTAGGCGGGTTGCGGCCGTCAGCATTCGAAGCATTGTTCAGCGAGATGAAGAACCCGCAACACGATTCGGCCTCAATGACGGTGAAGATACCGCTCGACGCGTCTGAGCCCAAGGACTAACCCAACGACTAACCATTAACCACTGTAGGTGAGGTTACTGACTGCTTGAACGCGTGGCACGGCGAGCTTCCAGCGGTGCCACGATGATGGCCATCATCGGCGGAATGATTAGCAGTGTGATGATGGCAGACAACATTAATCCACCGATGATGACCGATCCAAGACCTCGGTAAAGTTCTGATCCGGCCCCCGGGAATAACACCAGAGGAAGCATTCCGAAGACGCTTGTTAAGGTCGACATAAAGATTGGTCGAATCCGGTTTTGTGTGGCGCGGACAATCGCTTCACTGGCGGTGGTGTTTTCTGTGCGAAAGTGAAACAAAGTCTGGTGGACCAATAAAATGGCGTTGTTTACCACAATGCCTATCAAGATTACGAAGCCGAGCATGGTCAGCATATCCAGTGCCTGGTATGTCACCAGATTGAGTGCCGCCAGACCACCGATGCCGCCGACGGCGGCAACGGGAACTGACAGCATGATGATCAAGGGATAGATAAAACTCTCGAACAACACGGCCATTACCAGGTAAACGATAGCCAGCGCCAGTAACATATTGAGGCCCAGCGCGTCTCTTGTTTCAATGAGTTTGTCGGCGGTCCCCGTTAGCCGCATTTTTATCTGTGGTGGCAGACCTTCGGTGCGCAGTGGTTTAATGACCTCTTCGCGCAGCCGGGTGATCGCGGCTTCGAGTGGTATACCGGGTGCTGGTCGAATATCGAGAGTGATTGTGCGTAGACGCTCACGATGCCGAATTTGGGTCGGGCCGGCTGTCAGGGCAATCTGAGTCAGGGCTTTGACTGGGATGACATGGCCGGTTGGTAGCACCACCGGTAGCTCCCCAATATTCTGAGTAGCATCTACCGATTGCTTACCTTTAAGAACCAGGTCAGTCAATTTCCCACCAACGGTGACCTGAAGCACCCGGCGTCCATCATTGAAAACGTCGATGGCTTCGGCAACCTCTTTTGCTGATAGACCAGCGTCAGAAAGGCGTAGCCGATTCGGCACTAGTTGAATTTCTGGTGCGCCCAATTCAAGTCCCGGGTTTGGACGCCATTGGTGACCTTCTTTGCGCGGCATGATTGTCATGATTCGACGAAAAGCCCGGTTGGCAACGCTAAGAATCGTCTCGAGTTCTGGCCCCGAAATGTCGAGGTCGATCTTCCGACTACCGCCGATACCGCGTCCAAAAATAGAAGGCTGGCTGATAAACCCGAAAGTCCCCGGCTCTCGAAATACCGGTCCCCTCAGTATGGGCTCCAGTTCACGTACGCGCGTGGGGTCAGCGGCGACTGCGCCAAAGAAGGTTCTGGAGGGCGTAGCGACAGAAAAAAATCGTTCGATTCGTGGAGCCGCGTCGGCACCGCCTGGTGGGTCGCCTTCCTTAGACCAGTAGGGTGAAATTTCCTCTTCGATTGATGTGGCAATACGGGTGACCGTCTCCAGGTTATAACCGGGGGGTGGTGTGACCGCACCAAACAGTAGGTTGCGATTGCCTTCAGGCAAATATTCCAGCTGTGGCAGCATTAGCCAGGCCACCACAGCAGCCGCGGCAGTGATAGACCCAACCACTGCGATAGCAACCGCGGGACTGCCAGCAACAACGCGACAAAATATCGTGATGCCTTGTGCAAACAGGCGAGCGGCCGAATCAAGAAATGGGATGTCGATGCGAGTTGGGGTTCCGCTAGTCTCTTTTCGAGTCGGCTTTAACAATCGTGCGCTAAGGGCCGGGATCAAAGTAATCGATACCAGCAATGACAGAATGACGGCGATAGAAATCGCGACGGCAATATCACGAAATAACTGTCCGGCCTCGAGTTCGATTGTGAGAATCGGGATAAACACCATCACAGTGGTTAACGCTGAAACCAACACGGCGCCCCAGACCTGTTTAGTACCTTCGAGAGCCGCCTTCCGTATTGGTTGGCCTTGCTCACGAAGGCGAAAGATGTTTTCCAGCACGACGATGGCGGCATCAACGACCATGCCAACGGAGAAAGCGATACCGGCAAGTGAAATTACATTAAGCGATCGACCCAATAACGCCATCGCGACGAATGCCCCAATAACCGATACCGGTATAGCAATAGTGATAATGACTGTGGCACGCAGCGAACGCAGGAAGAGAAGTAAGATGATTCCTGCTAATAATCCACCCACCCAGATGTTTTGCTGCACCAGTCGGATGGCAGAATTAATGTAAACAGTTTCGTTATAAACCTGGCGTAGGACTAGACCGGCATCAGATATCACAGTCTCATTTAACTCATCGACCGCGCTTTGCAAGCGGGTCATTGTTTCAATCACGTTAGCGCCGTGGCGTCGTGTCGCATTCATTGCCATGGCTGGCTGACCAAACACTCGGATGGTTGCAACGGGGCTCTCATAACCGAAACGCACCTCGGCGACGTCACTCACCGACACACGACCAAAGCGTCCGGTTTGGGGGTCCTCAATGGATCGAATCAACACTTCACGAATGCTGGCCAGTGAGGAGAGCTCACCTTCAGCGCGAACGGTGTAGCGACGTTTTCCTTCATCAACGCTGCCTGCGGAAAGCGATACGCTAGCGTCGCGGAGCGCTTTAGATATTTCACCGATCGTCAATCGGTAACGGGCAAGTCGCTGTGGGTCAACAATGATCTGGATTTGTCGTTTGGTGCCACCATAATAATTGACCTCGCCAATGCCAGGAACTCGTTCCAGGCGCTCTTTGATAACATCGTCAATAAAGTCACTGTACTCATGTATAGGGCGTGGATTGTCCGCTACCCGCTGAATTGTGAACCAAGCGATGGCGTTGTCATCGGTACCAGTTGTTTTGAGAATGGGCTCTTGAGCTTCATCGGGGTAGCCGTTAACTCGGTCGAGCCGATTGGCAACGAGGAGCAAGGCTCTATTCATGTCGGTGTCAACGGAGAACTCGAGCGTCAATCGACTCCGCCCAAGCTGTGCGCGACCGGTGATACTTACGAGCCCCTCAAGGCCGGCAAACACGGTTTCCTGTCGGTTCAGGATTTCACGCTCGACCTCGGCCGGCGCTGCGGCCGGCCATTGGGTGGTGATGGTAATCACAGGCCGCTCGACATCTGGTGCGAGTTGAATAGGAATAGTCTTCAACGCCACTACACCGAACAGGACAATCATCAGCATGCCCGCTATTACTGCAATGGGTCGCTCAATCGCGTTTTGAATCAATGTCATGAAGGGGGTTTCGCGATTTTCACCGCTTGACCAGGCCTGATTCGCTCATTGCCGCGGATAATAACGGCCTCGTTGGCCTGAAGCCCCTGAGTGATGGCAATACGGCTGCCACTGCTGATTCCCAGTGTGACCGAACGTGGCAGCGCTTTGTTATCTCGCACAACATAAACAAGAATCTTCCCGCCTTTATGCACTAACGCGTCCTTATGTACCGTTACTGCTTCCTGAGGAGGGCCTACTGGCAGAGTCATGATCACGGACTGATTAGCTGCTAAGTTGGAATAAGGTGTGTCTGGATCAAGAGTGAATCGGACGCGGCGTGTACGGGTCCGAGAGTTTTCTTCGGGCACAACCGCGCGTACTGTAGCGTGGTGTAATGCGCCACCTTCCATGCGAAAGGGCACTGGCGTGTTGGGAGCAAGGGCGATGGCTTGGTTGTAACCGACATTTGCCTCAAGTTCCAGTTGCCGGTATGAGACCAGTCGCAGTAGCCGTTGACCTTGTTTAACGTATTCGCCGATTTCAGCCAGTCGTTCAGCGATGACGCCGTCGTAGGGTGCGTTAACGATCGCATAGCGAAGATTAATAGCGGCCAGTTGTAGTTCCGACTGCGCTATGGTGACTCGAACTTTTGCTTCCTTCTCCCGTGCGCTGGCGGTCAATTCGCGCTGAACGGCATCATCATGCTGAGCAAGGCTGGTGGCAGTAGAGCTCTTTAGTTTCTGCAGTCGGTTTTTTTCTTGCCTTACTCGGGAAAGTTCTGAGCGTCGGATGGCAAGATTTGCTTTCGCTTCGCTTACGCGGGCGTCTCTAAGCGCCATACGAATACGGAGAATCTCAGCATCGATCGTCGCGATCTTCTGCCCTTTAATCACCTCGTCACCGACCTCAACGTGGATGGCATCGATTGGCCCTTCAATTCGGGTAGCTACGTAACCGGCCTGTCGTGGAACTAGGTGACCGACAACGTTTTCTACCTCACGTATCAGTTCAAAGCGTGAATCATCGACGTGTACCAGCATGGCGCGCTGATCTGCAGCAGCGATGCCGCTGTAGATAGGCGCAATACAAATTAGCACTCGTGTAATTAGGCTGCGCTGTCGCAGGATGTGGTGAATGGGTCTCATCACATCGTCCTCAATAGTTCGATCATGCATTGATCATCGATATTTCCGCCACTGATCATAATGCCGATTCGTCCGTGTGTGGGCACTGCACTGGACAGCAAGGCGGCCAAGCCCAGCGCGCCTGATGGTTCGACCACGAGTTTTCCGAGACGGAATAACAGTCGCACTGCTTCCTTGATTGCGTCTTCCGGCACGGTGACGATGTCATCAACATTTTGACGGATCAGCGCAAAGGTGATTTTACCGAGTGACTCGGTACGAGTGCCATCTGCAATGGTATTCGGATTACTAACGCGTTCAATTTTTCCACTGCGAAAAGACCGAGCAGCATCGTCGGCCATCATTGGCTCGACGCCTATCACCCGACACTGTGGCGCCAAGTGTCTGGCGCTTAATGCCGAACCGCTTAGCAATCCGCCACCACCACAGGGGACCAGAAGTAGGTCGAGATCGTCTTGGTCTTCCAACATTTCAAGTGCTGCGGTCCCTTGACCGGCGATGACATGCGGATGATCAAATGGGGGTACCAGCGTATAGCCATGGGTCTCAGCGAGGTTGGTACTAATTTCCTCGCGGCGTTTGTGGGCTGGATCGTAGTCGATGATTGTGGCACCGTGCGCAGCAGTCGCAGTTCTTTTCAATCGTGGGGCATTGTTCGGCATGACAATTGTTGTGGGGATGTCGAGGAGTCTTCCACACAGCGCAATAGCCTGAGCATGGTTGCCTGATGAATGGGTCACAACCCCTTTTTGACGTGCGCTCTCGGTCAGCTGCGACATGGCGTTCCACGCCCCCCGAAACTTGAATGCACCGACACGCTGCAAATTCTCACATTTAAAAAACAGTGATAGATCCAGATATTGGTTAATGGCAGGACTCGATAACGTGGGTGTTCGCAGTGCGTGGCCAGCGAGACGCTTGTGCGCTGCTAGCACGTCGGGGAAGGTGGGTAATTGAGGCATCGGTGTATGAATGATCTAGTCGGCACCAAGGCCGCCGAGTATAGCGAAACTGGTTGGCGTCAGAGCGAGATCGACAGTTGACTGTTTATTTGATTTGCCCGTGCCGTTATCGACACAAGCGGCAGTTACAATTGAAAGTATGAGTATCATTCTGAGGAAGTGAAAATGAGCGCTGAACAAGTGCTTGAATGGGTTTCCGGATCGGATCCAGCCTGGAGTGTCATCTGGCTACATGGGCTTGGTGCTGACAATACCGATTTTCAGGATTTGCCCCGGCTGTTGCAGTTGCCCCCTAACGAAGCGGTGCGGTTCTTGTTGCCCAATGCACCGAAACGCCCCATCACGCTTAACGGGGGAGTCGTGATGCGAGGTTGGTACGACATCGTGGGGCTGGACATGGCACGGCGCGTCGACGAAGACGGTCTCAAAGATGCCAGTTCACGGGTTGTTGCGCTGATCGATCAGGAAAAGGCCAGGGGAATCGGTGCCCATAAGATTTTTGTGGGAGGCTTTTCTCAGGGAGGCGCTGTCTCGCTCTACACCGCATTACGCCATGACGAATCACTCGCGGGTATCATTGCATTGTCGACTTATCTGCCGCTTGCGGAGCGACTAGACGAAGACATTAGCACCGAAAATAGAGACATACCCATCTTTATGGGGCATGGTCAGATGGACCCTTTGGTCCCTTTGTCACTGGCAGAGCAGGGTCTCGAGACCTTACGAGTACACCACTACCCGGTTACTTGGAAGACCTATCCTATTCCCCACAGTGTGTCGCCGCTTGAATTCCAAGATCTCTCAGTGTGGTTCGGGGAGACCATGGGTGCATCACTAGACCTATCTTAGGTTCGCGACATTGCATGTTATTGCACGAGATTTCGAAGCCGCTCCAGGTGATAGCGTACGTTCGCCGCATGGGGATTCACTACGAAGGCTTTCTCAAACGCAACGATAGCGGCATCGGGTTCGCGTAGACGCATCATGATGAGCCCGAGTCCCGAAAGTGCGCCGAAGTGCCGAGGTTCGAGCAGTAGCGTCTGTTTGATGTCACGTGCAGAAGAAGCATAATCGCCCCGCAGGTAATGCAGAGTTGCTCGCCGGTTCCAACCTTCGGCAAAGCCAGGTGACCGTTGAATGAGACTCGAAAAGTGCTGAAGCGCTGACCCGAATTCTCCCCGATCCATTGCGATCATGCCGTCGTGCAGGCGTTGACGGGCTTCGATGTCGTCAACTTCCAACCAGATGTCCCAGATAAGGTTCGACAGTTCGATACCGTGCCGGTGATCGGTGATAGATTGTAATTGCGCGAAAAGAGGATCCAGTCTCGCGTCGGTTTGATCGGCGTTCGCACTGGGGCTGATTGAGCACAGTCCCGTTACCATCAGCCATAGTGCATATCTGAAAGCTGTCATTGAATTTGCGTCGCATCGATGATTGCCAGTGCTTTATCATGCAGTGTCTGATTAGCACTAGCCAACACAGTGCCGCCAGAGTCGAGACGTAACGAATGTCCCTGCCAGTCCGAGATGCAGCCGCCGGCGCCTTCTACAACGGGGACTAAAGCGAGGTAGTCGTGCGCTTTCATATCGGCTTCCATGACCAGATCGACATACCCGGATGCGAGCAGACCGTAGGCATAGCAATCGCCGCCAAAATGGCGGAACTGAGTTAATTGACTGACCGACTCAAAGGCCGCCAGATTAGCCTGCGAGAACATATCGATGGTCGTGGCATAGAGCGTCGCGTGGGCGAGGTCGGTTTTATCACTGGTTTTGCATGTGTTGCCATTGAAGCGACTGGCTTGACCTCCGATACCGAGCCAGCGTTCATGTAAAGCAGGCATGTCGATGATACCTAGACAAGGTATCCCATGGTGCAGCAGTGCGATCAAGCAGCCGAAGGTCGGGTTACCGGTAGCAAAGCTTTTGGTGCCATCGATCGGATCGATCACCCACGTCCAAGGGCTATGGCTTTGGATCGTTGAATACTCTTCGCCACAAATCCCGTGATCTGGGTATTGTTCGGCAATCAGGCCGCGCAGCATTTGCTCGACCTCTCGGTCGGCAACGGTGACGGGTGTATTGTCGGACTTGGTTTCGACAACCTCTAAACTGCGAAAATAACGGAGGCTGATTGCACCCGCTAAATCAATCGCGTTTTCCGCAAATACTCTGATTTGATGATCAATGGACGCAGGCATGGTTTTAACATTAAAACATCGTCAGACCGGGTACAAATTGGAGTTCGAATGGTACGGAACACCCCGAGAAAAATCGTAGACCTAACTTGCGAATGTGACCGAGTCAGGGATTATCTCGTGGTGATGGTATAAGGCCCCTAAACAGCGGGTAAAACGGGTAATAGCATCTGGCTCGTATCGGGAAGTCGTTAGGATAGCTCAATATGTTTCATTTTGATCTCATAGGTAGATACATTACCCAAGGATGGATAGTTCATCAGAACGTTAGTTGAAGAATATGGCAAACGTTTCAGGGCCATTCGATGTAAAACAATAGTGGTATTTAATATAGGAGTGAGACCATGGTGCAGACAGCAGAAACCACAGTAGCCGTTGCCACGGGCCCGACCGTCAGCACGAAGAGCGAGCCCCAGTACATCACTGGCCGGCGCGCATTTTTTAAGTACAGAGAACTCGGCGTTGCTGGCGCAAGCGATGGTAAGTTCCACGCTCAGATTACCTCGGCAACCCAAGGCATGTCAGAACCAACGGGCTGGCACTACCACGTCTGTGATGGACAATTCGTTTTTATGCTGAATGGTTGGGTTGATCTGGTGTTCGAAAATGGCGATAAGGTTCGGATTGAGGAAGGTGATTCAATCTATATTCCAGGCGGTCTACGTCATAATGAGACGGCAACGTCTCAAGCTTTTGAACTGTTGGAAGTTACAGTGCCAGCTAATATGGGCACGACATCGTGTGAACCGCCCGCTGGTATGGCTGAATAAACATGATGCCCCTGTTGTAAGTCGCAGATGGTGGCTGCCCGAGCATAGCGGGGCTAGCCATGTGTCTTGGCAGATCAACTGGTTTTTCGAGGAAAGGAAATGGTTGAGACAGCAGCAGCAAAAACATACGGGTCGATAGAGGAAGTGATCAATCAACTGACGACTCAATTTGGTGAGCGTCTATCGGTTGCCCATTCGGTGCGTGAGCGATTTGGGAAAGATGAATCCTTTCATCCCTCGTCGCCACCCGATGCGGTTGTTACTGTGCTCAGTACTGACGAAGTTCAAGATGTGGTTAGCACCTGCGCACGTTATAAGGTGCCGGTCATCCCCTATGGCACCGGTACTGCGCTTGAAGGACAGGTCTGTGCGCTCTACGGCGGAATTTGCATCAATCTTGGGGAGATGAACCAGGTGTTGGAAGTTCACGCCGAGGATCTGGATGTCGTCGTCCAGCCAGGTGTAACTCGAAAGCAGTTGAATACCCATCTGCGTGATAGTGGTCTTTTCTTTCCTATCGATCCGGGTGCGAATGCCTCGATCGGCGGTATGGCGGCCTGCCGGGCATCCGGTACGAATGCTGTTCGTTATGGCACCATGCGTGAGAATGTGCTGTCCTTGATTGTTGTATTGGCCGATGGCCGAATTATCAAAACGTCGCGGCGTTCTAAGAAATCTGCTGCGGGATACGACCTCACCCGTCTGTTTGTTGGTTCCGAAGGGACACTGGGTGTGATCACCGAGATTACGCTGCGTCTTTATGGCATACCTGAGGCCATTACATCAGCGGTGTGCACATTTGCTGATGTTGCATCGGCGGTAAATACTGTTATTGCCACTATTCAGTACGGTATTCCAATCGCCCGAATGGAGTTGCTCGACGAGAGCATGATCGACGGTATTAACCGGTACTCGAAGACAGAGTTCGAGATTGCTCCCACATTATTTCTTGAATTTCACGGCAGCGAGCAATATGCGGCAGAGCAAGCACAAACCGTCCAAGGTATTGCCGAGGAGTTTGGCGGCGGCAATTTTCAGTGGACAGGCAACACCGAAGAACGCAATCGTTTGTGGCAGGCGAGACACGATGCGGCTTATGCAGCGAAGGCCATGCGTCCCAATGGCACGATCTGGTCCACTGATGTTTGTGTGCCGATTTCCCGTTTGGCCGATTGCATTACCGAAACACAAGAGGACATTAAGGCCAATAATCTACTGGCACCGATTGCGGGCCACGTGGGCGATGGTAATTTTCACTTGGCTTTTGTGGTTGATCACGAAGACAAGGAAGAGGTGAAGCGGGCTGAAGCGGTGCACGAGCGCATGGTAATGCGGGCCTTGGCCATGGGAGGTACGTGCACGGGAGAGCACGGTATTGGTTGCGGCAAGATTGACTTCCTGGTGGCGGAACACGGTGAGGCAGTCAGCGTTATGCGGACGTTGAAACAGGCGCTTGATCCGGACAACATCATGAATCCGGGTAAGATTCTGCGCGTCTAAAGCGGGTGCTCGGCCTACTCGAATCTGATCGTGTGGCGAGATGGATTAACGCAATGGTATTTTGTGTGTTCTGATGCCGGGTGACTCAAAAGAAAACTGGACGATTACCAAGTCAGTCGTGACCGGTGACGGCGGAATCGTTGTCAGCCAGCATCACGAGGCTTCCCATGTTGGTGCCTCGGTCCTCGCCCAGGGAGGCAATGCAATTGATGCCGCCATTGCGACGTCTGCGGCCCTGGGCGTCGTTGAGCCATGGATGAGCGGTATCGGAGGTTGCGGTAACCTCCTGGTCTATCTTGCGGAAGAGAAAAAAACCTACGCAATCGAATGTGGTGTTCGGGCACCCTTGGCGCTCGATCCAGATCGTTATCCATTGATCGATGGCAGAGATAGTGATTTATTTGCATGGCCTGCAGTCGTCGAGGATCGCAATGTCGTGGGTCCTGAATCCGTTGCGGTACCCGGTCTCGTTGCAGGATTGGGCCTGGCACTAGCGCAATTTGGAACCATGCAATGGAGTCGACTTCTGGCACCGGCGATTGAGCTGGCGACACGTGGATTGTTGGTGGACTGGTATTCTTCTCTGAAAATCGCGTCCGCTGCCCGTCAATTAAGTCGATTCCCAGACAGCGCAAGGTGTTATCTGCCAGACGGCCACGTTCCGATCGGTGAATGGGGTGGCCCCCTGCCTACGCTCGACCAGGGTACGCTGGCACGCACCTTGATCCGACTGGCCAAGGAAGGTCCGGCGTCGTATTACCAGGGCTCCTTTGCACGCGAACTTGTGCGAGACGCACAGGCAATGGGAATTGAACTCACCGAGGAAGATCTTGCTGAATATGCACCGCGCCAGAGTGTAGTGCAGGGTTTGTCTTATCGTGATGTTCAGGTTTCGACGGTCCCGGGCATGACGGCTGGTCCGACACTGTGTCGTGCACTGAATACACTGCAGTCTGGCGCATCATCACTTGATCTTCAGGATCCGATGCGGGCGTACACACAGTATGCACATTGTTTGCTCAACGCCTATGAACACCGCCTCACACACGATGGCGACCTCCCCGAGGGTAATGGTCCTTCCTGCACGACGCACGTGAATATAATCGATCGGATGGGTAATGTTGTGGCATTGACCCAGACCTTGCTTTCTATCTTCGGATCCAAAGTCGTATTGCCAGAGACTGGCATATTGATGAACAACGGGATCATGTGGTTCGATCCACGACCTGGCCGACCGAATTCTCTGGCAAAGGGAAAGTGGCCTCTTTCAAACATGTGTCCAGCGATTGTTCATCATGCCAATGGCGACAAGAGTGCCCTCGGTGCGTCAGGTGGACGGAGAATTATGTCCGCAGTGTTTCAGTTGATTTCTTTTTTGGTTGATACCAGGCTTCCCTTGGGTGAGGCGGTACACCGCCCCCGGATTGATGTCAGTGGTACTGATCTGGTGTCCTTGGATCAGGCACTGGGTGAAGACGTCCGGCAGGCGCTGGTTAGTCAATTTCCAGTACGAATGGTGGATCACGGTATTTACCCAAGTCTTTTCGCGTGTCCTTCTGTTGCAAAGCGTGATAGTCACCGTCAGGTGAATAGCGGAGTCGCTTATGTGCTGTCTCCATTATCTGCGGCAATTACCGAGCAGGATGTTGTGTAACAGTTGTCATTCAATTCATGGCGCCACTACCGGGTTGGCAAATGAATAGCATCGGACGGTCTCGTCATTCAAGATTAATATCACTGCTTTCGTCAGGGGGTGTTTGTGATCTGCCCGATGCCTGCGTTGATTACGTACCCGGGTTCTTACCTCCGAAAACAGCGGATGGGGTTTTTGATTCGCTCATCAAACAGGTACAGTGGCGCCAACCGAAAATTAAGCTCTTTGGAAAAACGTTTCTATCACCGCGCCTATCGGCTTGGTATGGCGACGCGGGTGCGGTTTATTCTTATTCCGGCCTTGTTAATCAGCCTCTCCCTTGGCTGCCCGTGTTGCAGGTGCTGCGCCGACGCCTAAAGGATGAATGGGAATGGAACCCCAATGCGGTTCTGGTGAACTGGTACCGTGATGGTCAAGACAGTATGGGATGGCACAGTGATGACGAATCGGAGCTGGGCAGCGAACCTACGATTGCGTCCATTAGCTTGGGCGCATCGCGCCGTTTTCTGTTGCGTCATCAAAAGCATAAGCACATGCCTATTTATGAACTGGTGCCCGAACATGGTTCGTTGCTGATCATGGCTGGTTCGACACAGAAATTTTGGCGCCACAGTGTGCCGAAATCGACCCATGCGGTGGGACAACGGGTCAATCTCACTTTTCGTCTTGTCAGAGAAAACGCAAGGAATCTCCTAGATTGAGTGACGATGATTGATACTGATGTTGATCAATTTGATTTTGCGGTAAGTCAATCGGATTATGTTCCGCTGGCGGAGACGCTACGACCGACCACGTTGGAGTCATTCGTCGGTCAGGAGCACCTTCTGGCTCGTGGTAAACCGCTGGCTGAAGCCATTCATTCGGGACAATTACATTCAATGATTTTGTGGGGGCCGCCAGGCACCGGTAAGACAACCTTGGCGCGCTTAGTTTCAGGCTATTGTGGTGCTAATTTCGTGACCCTTTCTGCGGTTAACGCCGGAGTTAAGGATCTCCGCCAGGTTGTGGCGAGCGCCCGGGACCATGGCTCGGCGACTGTCTTGTTTGTGGATGAGGTGCATCGCTTTAATAAGTCTCAGCAGGATGCGTTTTTACCGCATGTCGAAGACGGCACGTTGATTCTTATTGGCGCGACTACTGAGAATCCATCGTTCGAACTGAATAATGCATTGCTTTCGCGGGTGCGGGTCTATGTGCTCAATCCTTTGACTGGGAGCGATCTCAAGCAGGTCGCTTTACGAGCGCTGGCAGATTGTGAAACAGGGCTGGGGCGCTATGGGCTAACGTTGGCGGAAGATGCGTGTTCGGCGCTGACGAGCGCAGCCGACGGTGACGCGCGGCGGTTGCTGAACTTTTTGGAGATCGCCGCGCAACTCGCCGGACGAGAACGATCCATCTCCTGTATCGATGTCGGCCTGATTAGCGAAGCGATTGGTTTCACGTTGCGGCGATTCGACAAGCGTGGAGACCAGTTCTACGATCAGATATCGGCACTTCATAAATCGGTACGCGGCACTGATCCAGATGCGGCACTTTATTGGTTGGCTCGAATGCTCGATGGCGGCTGTGATCCGCGGTATATCGCTCGCCGTTTGATTCGAATGGCGAGCGAAGACATCGGGACTGCGGACCCTCGTGCTTTAATGCTGGCGCTCGATGCGGCGCAAGCTTACGAGCGGCTTGGTCAACCCGAAGGAGAATTGGCCCTCGCCCAGGCGGTGGCGTATCTTGCTTGTGCGGCGAAGAGTAATGCGGTTTATCGGGCCTTCTCAGCTGCTCAGCACGATGTAGCAGGGCATGGCTCACTGGAAGTGCCCAAGCATCTTCGCAATGCACCGACACGGTTATCGAAACAATTAGGGCATGGAGAAGGTTATCGCTATGCCCATAATGAGCCAGATGGTTATGCACGGGGTGAGACCTACATGCCGGCACCATTGAGTGGAAAGCGTTATTACTTTCCAAGTGAACGAGGTCTGGAGTTGCGGATAAAAGAGAAACTGGATCGCCTGCGGCGAAGTGATGGCTCGGGCGGTAAGGAATAATGCCACTTCGCCATTTGTTAAAGCAGATGCCGATAGCAGAGTGGATTATGGCCGCTGACCTGGCGCAACGAACGAACCTGGACCAACGCACACTTGACCACCATGTTCACGCCTTAATTAAAGACGGTGTTGCTATCGGTTGTTGCAAGCGTAGAGGATATTATCTTTTTGAAGCGGTCGATTTTGTTGATCAAGGTGAATTGATCAACATGTTGAAAGCAAGCCCGTTACTGAGGTCGGGAAGACTTGAGGTTCTTGATGAGGTGGATTCAACTAACACTCGATTGCTTACCTGGCCAGAATTGAGCGGGTTTCATGGTCGTGCCTGTGTAACCGAATTTCAAACGGCAGGGCGCGGGCGCCATGGAAAGCGTTGGCACGGTGCGCGTTACCGAAACATCATGTTGTCACTGGCGTGGCAATGGAGCCGTTCTTCTGATC
>DUBL01000064.1:26227-32470 GCA_012960345.1 Gammaproteobacteria bacterium
GGGCTTGCGGTGGCGCGGGTGCTCAGTCAGTGGGCCGGTCCGGGGCTCCAGTTGAAATGGCCGAATGACATCATGTTTTCTGAAGGCAAGCTGGCTGGCATTCTGGTTGATGTGATTCCGGCCGGAGACGGACCGCTTCGCGTGGTTGTGGGCATTGGAGTGAACATTTGTAATTCGCTAGATTTAGAACAGGTCGTTGATCAACGGGTGATTAATTTGCAGGATATTGCAATTCGGTCGATATCTAGAACGCAGTTAACTGGTGAGTTGATACTGGCCATGGCTTTGGCACTCGACCGCTTTGAAAAATCTGGCTTTGCGCCCGATCAAGTAGCCTGGAATCAATGTGACAGGTTTCGTGGACGCACGGTGTTAGCGTCCATTGGTGGACAAGTTTTCGAAGGAGCGGGCTATGGCGTGGATTCGGAGGGGTGTTATCGGATAATCGACACCAGTGGCAATGAGCAGGCAGTATCGGCCGGTGAGGTGAAGTTGTCGGCAAACCCTAACCGAAGGTTTCGATGAACTCACTACAAGTTGGTGTTGATCTCTTGATTGATCTTGGCAACAGTCGAGTCAAATGGGCAATCAAGAGAGCACAAGAGTGGGTTGTTGGCACTGCAGTTTCCCGCATGGAAGGTTTAACTGACTGGGCTGTTAGCTTAGCCGACCAGGCGCGGCCACAGCGTATACTCATTTCAAACAGTGCCGGCCCGGCTGCCGAGGCGACTATCATTACTTGGTGTGAATCTCAATTGGGTGTTGCACCAAAGATCATTCGATCAGAGCGCAGCGGTTTTGGTGTTCACAATGCCTACCAAAACCCAAGTGCATTGGGCGCTGATCGGTGGCTTGCAATGATTGCGGCGCGGCATGGCAGTAGTGCGCCCGCTGCCGTTGTCGATTGCGGAACCGTGGTCACGGTGGATGCGCTTGATGCGGTAGGGTGTTTTCTCGGTGGCGTGATTATTCCTGGTAATCAGACAATGTCCCGCAGCTTATTAGCGCAAGTCACGCATCTGCATGCGGATACCACAGTGGGGTCGAGTGTTTTTAATTTGTCGACCGGAAGCGCTGTTGCGAACGGGGCATTGATGGCAGTGATCGGTGGAATTGATCGAACCGTCGAGGCATTTATTATGCGTATGGGGAAAGACACTCGGGTTGTTTTGACCGGGGGGAATGCTGCTCGAATCGCGCCTTTGTTGCGGTGTCGTTTTTCTGAACAACCCAATCTGGTGCTGGATGGTTTACGCATTGTGGCGGAGGATGTCACATGAAATGGGTCTGCGGATTGCTGATTATTGCGAATGTGGCGCTTTACCTTTGGGTGACAGGTCATCCCAGTCAGAGCGGGATACGACCAGCACCGTCCCTTGAGTCGGTTAATCTGATCACGATGCAATTGCTGGGAGAAGATGATTTGAGTCGATCTTCGACTGCGGCGTTGCATTGCGCACGGTTGGGGCCATTTGCTACTGAGGATACTTACCTTAGGGCGCAGCAGTTACTTAATAATGCGGGGTTTGGGTATACACGCGAGGTTGTTAACGCAAGGGAATTAAGGGTCTTTCGGGTGTTCATAGGGCCTTTCAACAGTGATCGCGAATTACAGTCAGCTTCCATTGACCTGCGACAGTTGCATTACGATCCGTATGTCTATGAAGACAGTCAGGGACAGTTACTCACTGTACAAATGTTCTCTCAACCGGAAGCAGCGGGCCGCTTCGTCAGCGACCTTGCAGCAGGTGGAATTCAGGCTGAGGCCCGACTTGAGACACGCACACTGGGGCCGTTACGTTGGTTAGAACTTGCTGATGTGATAACCGAGACACAGCGAGCGAAGCTTCGTCAGATGCCTTGGCGCGATGCAATGACCAAGGTTTCGATTGTGCCGTGCGGTTAATGTTAGGGAAAACACATTAAGCTACAGGCGGAATTGCGACTGAAACGATTTCCCCTCTAGAATGCAGCCCTTGTTTAGTGCCTTTGGCGATGAATCGGTTATACGCCCGCATAGCTCAGTTGGCAGAGCAGCTGATTTGTAATCAGCAGGTCGGTGGTTCGAATCCACTTGCGGGCTCCAAAATCAAAGACCTACGAGAGTAGGTCTTTTTTCTCCTATAAATTTCTATAACTTTGTACCCCATGGTCCCGTTATAGATATAAGTACAAGAAATAAACAATTAATGCAGATGGTGAGCTTGGTTGGTCTGATTTGTAACCAGCAGGTCGATGGTTCGAATCCGTTTGCGGACTCCATTTATCAAGCACCGACGAATGTTTTGAACAAGGTAATCCACCAAACTCCTAGTCGTTTCCGAGCGAAGTGGCAGGTCTGTCAGGCCCATCAAGAGGTACTGTTAAATTCCCAGACTTACGCACTCCAAAAACCTTCTAAGACATCCTAAATCCTTTTCAATTTAGATTCTCTTGGGCGAGGAGACTTGCCCCATAGGCTTGTCCGCTTCCTTGGGCGGGTCGACCTTATATTAGTAATAATTCATACTTATTCGGTTGGCGGGTATTTCATAGTTCAAGAAAAGATTCCCTTGGTTTTTATCAAACACGAGTGAGGGTGGTTAAATGAACACAGATAGTTCTTCCACTGGAGAGCCTTCGTCCCGGATGCCGGTTGAGTTTACTGGCAGGGGAGGGGAGTACTTCCGCATCTGGATCGTTAACCTTGTTCTTACGATACTCACGCTTGGGATTTATTCAGCTTGGGCCAAAGTTAGAACCAAACGGTACTTCTACCGGAACACAATAATTGGGGGTTCGCCATTTGAATATCACGCGCGACCGATACAAATACTAAAAGGACGAGCCATGGTGGTTGGAGCTTATCTAGCATATGGTCTCGTGAATTATCTTAATCCGATCCTGGGCTTTATCGTGATACTCGTTTTTCTTGGTTTTCTACCGTGGTTAGTGGTCCGAGCATCCGTCTTTAATGCGCGCAATTCCTCTTGGCGGGATATTCGATTTAATTTCAATCCGGATGCTAAAGCCGAGGCTGCAAAAGTTTTTCTCTTGTTTCCTTTCTTATCGATATTCACCTTGGGGCTGCTTACACCATACATCACGTATCGGGGCTGGCGCTTCGCGATAGCCAATGCTCGATTGGGGACTACGTCATTTGAGATCCATGCCAAATTGGGAAAATATTATGCCGCGTTTTTCATCAGTTTGTTGATGCTTGTTGGGATTCTAGTTTCTTTGTTTATCATTGGTTTTTTGACCTTGCAGAGGATAGGTCTGCCCTATGGGCCAGAGTCAATGTCAGCCATGCGTATGCAGGCGATGCTGGTGCCGATGCTCGCGGCCGCGTTTTTCATTCTGGTTATACCGATTTTCTTTATCGCGTACAGAGCGCTAACCCGAAACGCGTCGCTGAACGCAACACAGCTGGGGCCCTATCAGTTCGAGAGTACTTTACACGTGGGTGCCCTGTGTTGGATTGCGTTCAGCAATTTGTTAGCAATCGTCCTTTCGGTCGGCTTATTGATGCCCTGGGCGAGAGTTCGCATCACTCGATATCTGGCGACCAACTTAATAATGCATGGGCCGCCTGATTTGGATGCTTTTGTGCAGGGCACCAGACTAGAAGCGAGAGCACTGGGCGAGGAAGCATCTGATTTCTTCGATGTTGACATCGGCGGGGTTTAATGGATCGCGTCGCTTATTTTTATGATGGCCAAGGGTCGAGTCGAACCACTGTACGCCTGAAGATTGATTGCCAGATGCGTTTGATCAAGTTTCAGTTAGGACAAGAACAGAAACGGTATAGGACAAACGATCTGGTGATATCGCCTCGTTTGGGATCTACTCCGCGCCGAATAGAAACTCCGGATGGCTGCATCCTGGACGTTCCGGATAATGAGGCGATTGATCAGTTGATTAATGCCTCTGAAATCCCAGTGCCTGGCCGATGGATACATCGACTGGAGTCGAAATTCCGCTATGTCATTCTTTCGGTTGTTATTACGGTGTTGTTTGTTTGGCTATTGGCTGGCTATGGAATTCCTGTCATAGCCAAACACGTTGCATTTATGGTTCCCGTCACAGCAAATTCAGTGCTTGGTGAAGATGTCCTAGTTGCTTTGGATAAGGTTATTTTTTCTGAATCTCAACTCTCGATAAATGACAAGCAGAAGCTCACCAAGCGATTTTTTTCAGTAGCGGAATCAATGTCGGACGACTATAAATTTCGTCTAGTGTTTAGGCGCGGCGGGAAAATTGGCGCAAATGCTTTTGCCCTGCCTGACGGTACGGTGATCCTGACTGATGAGTTAGTAGAAAAAGCCCAAACGTTGTCCGAAGTTGAACTAGTGCTTGCGCATGAATTGGGCCATGTGGTTTATCGTCATAGTTTGCGACAGGTGATCCAGAGCAGCACGGTGGCGCTGCTGATCATGGCGATTACGGGCGATGTTTCGTCAGCCGCTGTGTTGGCAGGTGCATTACCAACATTGCTCGTTGAAAGTCATTATTCGCGCGAATTTGAGAAAGAAGCAGACCAGTTTGCCTATGATTACGCGATGGCTCGAGGTATCTCGCCGAGACATTTCATCAATCTGCTTGATCGGTTATCGGATACGGATGGGGATCTTGGATTCTTATCAACACATCCGTCAGTTCAAGACCGCAGCCAGATTTTTTCTGCACAGTGAATCGGTGATGTCAGGACGTTTTTCGCCAGCTGACGATCATCTGATGCCACGAGTTAAGAAGTGATAGTTGAGTGCGTTTTCGTTTAATTCAACTGGGCGATGTAGTGTTGTTACTGTTGTGAAGCAAGTCTTAACGTTACTTTTATTCGAACCAAAGAAATTTTTAATTAAACGTTTGTCAACCAATGGTTATATCGATCGAGTGCTCCCCGGGTCACCGCATCGTAGGTGTCAAAGATGGCCTGGGTATTTTTTCCGACTGTGCCATCACCGATGCGGTAGCCGTCGATATCGACAATCGGCATGATTTCGTAGCCTGAACCACACAGGAACATTTCTTGACAAACATAGAGTTCGGTTCGATCGATTTCACGTTGCTGGACATCCATGCTCAATTCTCTTTCAAATAGTTCAATCAACGTGGCACGGGTTACGCTCTCTAGGATACTGCCGGTCACAGTCGGTGTGATAACGATACCGTCGCGGATGGCCATAAGACAAGCTCCTGCGCTCTCCGCTACTTTTCCGGAGCGCGTTAACAAGATGGCTTCGTTATAGCCGTCCGCTCGTGCTTGGATCGTCGCGAGACGACCGTTCTGATAATTGGCCGCACATTTAATCCGTGGTGGCATACTGGAGTCTTCGATTCGATGCCAGGAACTGACCTGTGCCCGGGCGGCTTTTTCCGTTAAGGAGGTGTCATGTCGGCGAACCGCCAGGCAACCGAGTGCCACCGGCTGGGTAGCATCGAGAAATCCTTCGTTGAGAACGTACGCGGAAAGTCGAATGTGGGCGTCTTCGTGCAGATCATTTGCCTGCAACACATCACTCACGACTTTAGCTAGGTATTGGTCAGACCAATCATGTTCAAAACGCATGATTCGCATGCTGTCTTGCAATCGCTGTAGGTGGTCCGGCAATCTGAAAATATTGAGCTGGTTTTGCTGACCCAAATAGGCGCAGATGCCTTCAAATACTGTGGCTCCGTACTTCACCGCACCACTGAGCACATGAACAGTAGCTTCTCTTTCCGGCACAATTTCTCCGTTGAAGTAGATTTTCGTGCCAGCGGCTGCAAATTCGACCATGAAGCTTGTCCTGAAGTGGGGTCAACGATAAGCATACGGGGGTTAGCGGTGACAAGCCATGGTCAACCGATCGGTGCATTCGCTTGGTCAGAATGATCCGCGCGCGCTTGGCCTTGAGTAGGTCATAGTTCAAACGGGGTTACTTTCCCTCTGGCTATGGTCGCCGAGGTTCGTTAGAATCGCGCGCCCCAACCGTTGAATACCTATAGGTAGAGAGACGGTGATGGGATCATTCTGGATAACAGCACACCGCGCTAGATACTGGGGGTGGGGAGCGGGCTTAAACCCAAGTTGGGCGGTGTGATTCACTAATTTATATTGACGAATCAATGATTTCGGGAGAAGATTACGTGTTTTCCATCAAGGGAGGGGTTCCCGAGTGGTCAAAGGGGGCAGACTGTAAATCTGTTGGCTCAGCCTTCGGAGGTTCGAATCCTCCCCCCTCCACCAGGTAGCGCCATTGCTTGGTGGTTGTGGGGTAA
>DUBL01000065.1 GCA_012960345.1 Gammaproteobacteria bacterium
TCCCCGGTGCCACACCCTTCTTTAGAGCCGGTCAGACCGAGTCGATTACGCAGTACTTCGAGTAGCGTCTCGCCGGTCTGGCAGACAAACTCGGTCGCATCCCCATTGATCATCGTTGATACCAATGTTCCTGCCATCATTTACCCCTCGCGCGCTGGTAAGCCATTTTAGCCGCCCGCTGGGCAAGGACCCCCGCGACTTCGGTTCTGAATTCGATAGTGCCGCGTTTGTCATCGATCGGGTTGCAAGCGGCACAACAAGCTTGCGCCAGTAGATTGAGTGCAGCTTTGTTCAGTTTTGTGCCAACGATAGCCTGGGCCGCCGCGGGCACCAATAAAGGTGTGGGAGCAACTGCTCCTAGGGCGACTCGTGCACTTTTAATGACCATCTTACTGTCCAGTGTCAGGCTAACACCTGCGCCAACCACGGCAATATCCATCTCCGAGCGCGGTGTAAAACGAAGGTAGGCATCACCCGACTTGGGCGGCCGTTTCGGCAGTGTAATCGCCTCGACCACCTCGCCTTTACGCAACGAGGTCGTGCCCGGGCCGGTTATGATTCTCTCCACCGCAACTGTACGTCTGCGTTGCGCTCCGACGACATTGACCTTTGCGCCTGCGGCTATCAATGCCGGTACAGCATCTGCTGCAGGAGAGGCATTACACAGATTGCCGGCGATAGTGCATCGATTCTGAATCTGATCAGACCCGATCAGATTGGCAGATTCCACGACGCCGGGCCAAGTCTTTTTCAGCGAGGTGTTTTCACCCATCTCAGCAGCAGAGACCGCAGCGCCAATTCGAAACCCTGTCGCCAATTTCTTGATCGACTGCATGGCTGAGATATGTTTGATGTCAACCAACAGATCAGGCTCGACAAACCGACCTTTCATGCGCACCATCAGATCCGTGCCGCCTGCGAGTACAAATGCCTGGCCAGGTTCACTCTGTATGAGGACGGCGGCCTCTTTGCTTGTGCTGGGAGTCTGGTATTTCATCGGAGAACTCGTTTAGTTTTTATTGATGGCGCAACGATCTATGTTGCCGAAGTTTACAGCTGGGTTCAATAACGTTGGAGTCATCGGGTGACAATATGTTCCCTCATTATCACTGCCTTATGATAATGATTCACGCTCGGCCGATAGTGTCATGGTTTCTGACTTATTTTTTTCAAGGAGCTATACCTCTAAATAATACCGTGTAACTTTCGTGTAGGACACTTTCTCGTCTTCGTTATCACCACCACCCACTGCTACAGGTTGTAGATCAATGGCTTGCACAAACATCAATCGGCCATTGTGCAGCGGATATTTATACAACTGATTAATCAGTTTTGTAATTGTTACAAGGTTATAAGCGCAGTGCCAGTTTGGTGAAACTTACCCACCCCTGGGCGAGAGTCTGCGATCGTCTATGATGGTCACAATGGACCGCAAGTCAACAAATATGGACCTCATTGTACTCGGTGCCGGGGCCGGCGGCATGACAGCGGCGGCGGTGGCGGCGGCAGAAGGACTGAAAGTGCTAGTGCTCGAAAAAACCGCTGCGGTCGGCGGGACCACTGCAATTTCTGGCGGCATGATCTGGGCGCCGAACAGCCACCTCACCAAGGCACCTGATAGTTTGGAAAAGGCGAAAACCTATCTCGACGCAGCGGTGCCATCGGACGCGGGACGATCTCAGCGCCGCACTTTTCTCGAGCGAGCGCCGGAGATGATCGCTTATCTCGAGAAGAATACGTCCGTCAAGCTACAAGCGGTGCCGATCTATCCCGACTACGAGGTGGATGCCCCCGGTGCCTCGACACACGGGCGGGTGTTGGAACCCGTGTGCTTCGATGCCCGCGCACTGGGATCAGCCTTTAGGATGGTCCGCCCGCCTTTGCCGGAATTTACACTTTTTAGTGGCATGATGATCGCCCGTCCCGACATTGTGCACTTTCGTAACGCCTTTCGTTCACTGCCCTCATCTTTGCGTGTCGCCCGGCTGATGGCCGAATACATTGGCCAACGCCTGGCCGGCAAACATCGCGGCACCACTCTGGTGCTGGGTAATGCCTTGGTTGCCCGGCTGTTAAAATCACTGCTGGATCGCGGGGTCGAAATTCGTTGTCGCTGCGAGGTGAAAAATCTCGTCGTTAGCAACAATAGAGTCATAGGAGTTCGAGTGACAACCGAGGGTGGCGAACAAACGATTGCGGCCCGTTGTGGTGTGGTGCTTGCCACCGGTGGATTTTCCGCTGACATTCCGTTACGCGAAGCCTATCTACCGCCCCAGGCGCGAACGCTAACGGCCACTGCTGGCGTCGGCACGGGAGACGGTCTCCGATATGGTCTCTCCGTTGGAGCACAAATAACTCCTGGGCCTTTCGGTTCCGCCTACTGGACTCCGGCCTCACATTACCGAGACACCAATGACCGACACGTCGTTTTTCCCCATACCGTGACGGATCGTGCAAAGCCCGGCCTGATCGCCGTTAACCGTGATGGCCGGCGCTTTACCAACGAGGCTGTCTCTTATCACCAGTTCGTCACGGCAATGCTGCGGGAAAATAATGTCGCTGATGCGGTCCCTGCTCACCTAATTTGCGACAAACGATTCCTCTGGAAATATGGCCTGGGTGCCATACGGCCGATGACGCTTCGGCTTGGTCGTTATAAAGCGGCGGGCTACCTCAAAGAGGCAGCGACCTTGCATGGACTTGCAGACTCACTATTGATTGATGCTAGAACCTTTGAGGCAACGATTGACCGCTACAACGGCGATGCCCAAGTGGGAAAAGACACTGAATTCGATCGCGGTGGCAACGTTTATCAACGGTTCATGGGCGATGCCGAGAATTTTCCCAACCCGTGTATGGCGCCCATCGAAGCGCCGCCTTTCTATTCCATCGCGCTGTATCCGGCAGATCTCGGCACTGCTACGGGCCTCGATAGCGACGATGACGCACGCGTTCTGGATGACGCCGGTCAGCCGATCGCCGGTCTTTATGCCTGCGGCAATGACATGAACGCAATCATGCAAGGTGCCTATCCGAGTCCCGGCACAACCATCGGTCCGGCGATGACTTACGGCTATCTCGCTGCCATGCATGCGGCACAGACCGACACAAATTGATGGGATCTAAGAGCCCCACCCCAAAGCACTGTGGCAGTGTATCTGGCTTAATAGGGTTGAGCAGGACACAGTTCATAACACCTGACACACCACGGCCATCGTCTAGAATGATCGAATGTGGAAAACGCACTTAGGCGATGCACCCGAACCGTTGTAAGGGGGAGAACATTCAATGCCGAGCGGAAATCTTTTGAACGGCGGTCAGATAATTATCGACTATCTGATCCGCGAGAACGTGCCCTATATCTTCGGCATTTGCGGGCATGGGAACATTAGCATTATCGATGCCATGTATGAACGCGCAGACGACATAAAAACGATCTCCGTACATCATGAAAGCGTTTCCGGTTTCATGGCTGATGTTTTTTATCGAGTTTCCGGTCAGCCTACAGCGACCTTCACCTCCTGCGGCCCGGGCTCCGCTAATCTTCCCATCGCCCTTGGTAACGCTTTTCTCGATTCCGTACCCTTTCTTGCGATCACCGGCAATGTGCCAACCAGTCAGTTCAATCGTGGTGCCTTTCAGGAACTCTATCGCCATTACCAAGCGGATTTCCCATCCACGGTACAGGCCTATTGCAAACGCGTCTATCAACCGACACGAGGGGAGCAGGTCCCTCTCATGGTGCGCCAAGCCTGGAAGACGATGGTCACCGGACGGCCCGGACCTGTTGTTCTCGACGTACCTTTCGATATATTTAAAGAGGCGGCCGCTGAGGAAACGCCCAGACCCGAAGAATGGAGCCGTAACATTTCCTCGCGTTGCGGCGCGGATCCCGAAGGCGTTGTCAAGACCGTCGATCTACTGCTCGCCGCTGAACGCCCGGTCATCGTTGTCGGACAAGGGGTTCGATACGGCCGTGCGACGGAGGAATTACTCGCTTTAGCGGAAATGCTGCACATCCCTGTGGCAGCGTCCGCCAGTGGACTAGGTGCGATCCCGGTGGAACATCCACTCTCCCTTGGCCTTGTTCAGCGTGGCGGGACCTATCAGGCCAATCATGCCTGTCGGCAAGCGGACGTCTTGCTGGCCCTTGGCGTACGCTTCGATGATCGCACCTCGAGTTCCTGGTTACCCGGATATTCTTTCACCATCCCCCCCACCAAATTGATCCATGTGGACATTGATCCGGAGGAGATTGGTCGCAACTATCCGGTCACCCTGGGTCTGATGGCGGATGTGCGGACATTCGTGCGTCAACTTTTAGCCGAACTTGCTGCGCGCAAGATCGCTTCGGAACCGGCAGGGGCGAGACGGAAATGGCTGGCTGACATCGACAGCTACCGCAAGACGTGGGATACCTTTGTCGCGCCTGGAATGATAGATGAATCAACACCGATCAATCCGCAGCGGGCTGCGGTTGAGATCGACAAAGCTTTACCCGAAGACGCCATTTTGGTCAGCGACATCGGTGTCCATCACAACTGGCTCTTGCAGTTTTGCAAACCCACTCGACCCGACTCATTGATCGGTTCCATGGGTTTTGGCCCGATGGGCTTTGGAGTCGCGGGTGTGCTTGGCGCGAAACTGGCGGCACCCGACCGCCCGGCAGTTGCGGTCTGCGGCGATGGCGCTTTCTTTATGCACGCAAATGTGCTCGGTACAGCAGTCGAATACGACATACCTGCCATCTGGGTCGTCTGGAATAATTATGCCTATGGCTCAATTAGGGGATTACAGCGGGGCTATCTAGACAACCGAGAGCTTGCGACCGACTTCCACCATCCAGGAAGTGGCGAACCCTACAACCCTGATTTCGCCGCGATGGCGCGTTCGGCCGGCGTAGAGGGTGTCTCAATTGATCGTCCGGGTGATCTGGGGGACGCTATCCGCGCTGGTATCGCCAGCGGCAAACCGTATCTCATCGATGCGAATATAGACGGTGATTTAAATCCACCCGGCGCCGGAGTTTGGGAACTGCCTGGACTGGGGGTTAACCGGCCGGCAATCGGAGAGCGTTACGTCCCGACTGAATAGCTTATTACCGCCGCCTCTACGATCGGACACAAATCAAACCCAGTCTACGTCGAATATCAGGGAAGAAAATCCATTTTTCTTCCCCCAACCCTACGTACGTATCTGATTCTACTATCTTTTTCGTCTTTTCTCGCCATCTGAAACCATTTAGTTTGTAGTAAAAATCATAGAATCTCGTTAGAGGGTTATTCTTAATTGAGGCTCACATATCACTAGACAAATAGTAAATTGTTAAAGAGTTTCTAGCAGGTCTGTATCGTATGTACTTTTACACGTTCCACATTCAACAAAATCTTCCCTTCCCTCATTATTAGCTGTTGGAGAAATAGGGATAAAAAACAATGTAAACCACTCTCGAAGACT
>DUBL01000066.1 GCA_012960345.1 Gammaproteobacteria bacterium
CTCCGATCGCACCCGGTCGACAGTGGGCTCGTCACCGCGTTGGCGGACGCGTTGCGCAGCGTTGGCGACATCCTGGTAGGTAATTCCGGCGCGGGCCATGACATGCCTCATTTTTATCATATAACGTGATATGTAATATTACGTTATTTATGAGATAATTAACAAAGTTAATTTAAGAACCATAACGCACGTTAAAGCGTATTAACGGCGTTAGAGTGTGGTCTGCTCTATTCTGCCCCTGTAACACCGGTACACCACCGGCTCTTGAGAGCACGCCTCGAATTGGAGTGATCATGGATCCAAAACCCACCACCAGGTCCACATTACGTAATACGGAAAAGACCCTGTTAGCCGATTCGGCTAATCGGTACATCCACATGGCCACCACGGACAACACGCGCCGAACCTACCGTGCGGCCATTCGAAGCTTTGAGCGCTGGGGCGGACGTCTACCGACACAGCCGGCGACCTTGGCGGCCTACCTGTCCGACCAGGCAGTCGCGCTTAATCCTCGCACGCTGGATGTCTACCTGACGGCCCTGGGGCGCTGGCACCAGACTCAGGGATTGCGTGATCCCGCTCGGGACCCTGGCGTGCGCAAAACGTTGGAAGGGATTCGTCGCGTCCATGGTCGGCCGAAACGGCAAGCCCGGGCGCTGCGCCTCGAACACATTGCCGTCTTTCTGCAAACACTCCAGCAGCAGCCTGACTCGCTCAAGAAGCATCGCGACTGGGCCCTGCTGCAGGTCGGTTTTTTTGGGGCGTTTCGCCGCAGTGAGTTGGTGACTATTGAAGTGGAGGATTTGTCGTGGGAGCCGGAAGGGCTTGTGGTGACTCTGCCGCGCTCGAAAACGGATCCTCACGGTGAGGGGCTAAAGCGGGCCCTGCCTCGGGGCAACGGGCCGGTCTGCCCGGTCAGTGCCCTCGAAAACTGGCTAAAGCGCGCGGGCATTCACGAAGGACCCGTCTTTCGAGCCGTCAATCGCTGGGATCGGTTGCAACCCCAAGCCCTCTCAGGCGGGTCAGTGAACCGTATCCTGAAGGCGCTCGGGGAAACCTGCGACCTGGACTTCGTGCCGACCCTGAGCAGTCACAGCTTCCGGCGCGGTTTATCCACCGCCGCCGCGCGGGAGAAGGTCGACTTTGCGCAGATCAAGCGTCAGGGCGGCTGGAAGCATGACGGGACGGTGCGGGGCTACATCGAGGAAGGGCAGCAGTTTACGGACAACGCCGCAAGCACCCTGCTGGCCAAAGTTGCTAGCCTGATCGAGGGCTCCGATTAATGTTTAGTATGACAGTGGTTGGCTACCCATCCTGAGAGAGTTCGCAATGCATTGGACAGGTATGGACTATCACAGTCACATGCACAAGTGATGCGTTATCCGTTTGGATACGATCGCGGTAATGACCGGGCGGCTGAGGGTCATGGGTAACGACCGCGACAATCGCAGCATACAAGTTAGGCCCAATCGACCAAACATGAAGATCACTCACGCGCGTATCGCCGCATTCTACCGCTCGTTTAACGCCCTGCTGGATACCGGTTTGCTGTTGATCGAGTAACACGCGCGATGTGGCTTTCAATAATCCCCAAGACCACCGGGTAATGAGAATGGCACCGACGATACCCATTGCCGGGTCCATCCAGTTCCACCCGGCGTATTTACCCGCAAGCAGAGCCACGATGGCCAATACAGAGGTGAGCGCATCGGCCAACACGTGGAAATAGGCCGCACGGCGGTTGTGGTCGTGATGGTCATGAGAGTGGTGTGAATCGTCTTCCTGGTGGGCATGACTGTGGTCATGGTGGTCGCCAAGAATTTATGCCGACACGCCGTTGACGATCAGTCCGATGATCGCTACGAAAATAGCGCCGTTGAACGAAATCGTGACCGGATGGATAAAGCGATCAATGCTCTCAACCACCATGAAGAGAGCGAAGCCGACCAGGAGTACGGCGCCCGTGAACCCTCCCAGCGCATTCACTTTGCCGGTACCGAAACTGAACCGCGAGCTCGATGCGTTTGAGTTCGGCAACCCCGTTGGGGCGAATCACACCGGCGAGTTGTAGAGCCTGGAAAGCACTGTGGGGCGCGTTATCCAGTGGGTGGCGCGTCCTTTTTATTTGGGCCAGTAGATGTGACGATCATCAACGACAAAGTCATGCTCGTGAGCTCTCGGATGGCACCAAGGCATTTTGACATTTTAAGGCCAGTTTTAACGGGACGATCTCGCGATCACTTCTGACCCATCCGATTCCGATATATCTCAAGATCGTCCCGCAGTGGTTCCAGATCATAGCCGGCTGCGCTGGCTTGGCTGAGCAGGTCCGCGATCGGATAGTGAGCCGCCTTGGCATAGGCCCACAAGTGGATGGCGCGCTTCCCGGTGCGACAATAGCCGAGAACCGGGTCCGTGGATGATTGCAAAGCGCTGGCAAAAGCCTCGATATCCTCAGGGGCGTACTTTCCCGGTTCGACTGGAATTTCGTACCACGTCATGCCCAGGGACTCTGCCTTGTTTTTCAGGGTTTGGGTATCAGGCTGGTCGTCCGTTTCATTTCGAGCTCTGCTGGCAATAATCGTGCGGAAACCCGCGTTTGCCAGTTGTTCAATATCGTCAATACCAGGTTGCGCCGTTACACTAAAGCGCTCATCAAGTTGTTTGATATCCATCGAATATCTCCTTTAATTTCAGGGAACTTCTGAATAAGTTTATGTCAGCTCATAGCGGCTGGGTTTATCCAAAAAGAGACCGGCGAGAATGCCAGCAAGGATCGCTATCGCCAGGGCACGATCGAGGCCGGACTCAGTACTCAATGCAGAGTGCTGCGCCATTGGGTAACAATCCATGCTTACAAACGTCACGGTTGCTTTCCGCATGCCAGATTTGCAGGCACGGCAACATCCATCAGTTTGGGGTCGGGCAAGTTAAGATTATTCATGATCCGGGCGTACTCGGCTTCCGATTTGCCCGCCAGACGTGGGTTGTAATGCTTCTCCTCGTAGATGGAGGAGCTCAGCATTCCTTTGTAGTCATGCGCTGGATATACCAACGTATCGTCAGGTAAGCGGAACAGTTTGTTAACGATAGAATCGTAGCTCTTGCGTGGGTCGCCGCCCTGAAAATCAGTCCGGCCACTACCGCGAATCAATAACACATCGCCAGTGAATACCGCCTTCTGGTCGCCCTGATTCCAGTAAAAACTGAAGGATTCATCAGTGTGACCCGGAGTGTAAATGGCTTCCAACCGAATGCCGTCGATATCAATTCGATCACCTTCCGATACATGTTCTGATACGCATTCCGCGTTAGTAAATTCACCCATGATGGTGACGCATTGGGTGGCGTCACGCAGATCACCAAGGGCAGTGACGTGGTCAGCATGAGTGTGGGTATCAATCGCCCGGACAAGCTTAAGATCAAGTTGATTAATTAACCCAAGATAGGCCTCCGTCGACTCTTTTACGGGGTCGATGATGAGCGCTTCTCGACCCCGGCCGGACGCAATGAGATAGGTGTAGGTGCTGGATGTTTTGTCGAAGAACTGACGGAACAGCATGAATTTCAACCTTGCGAAAAACGCTAAAAGATATAAGGGTGTAACTAAATGTAATAATAGCAAAGGTAGCTGTCAATCGCAGGGCGAGTGGGCGCCATGCCTAGTGTCTCGCCCTTCGGGAGGCCCTGCTTTTTTTGGTTGGTGAGGTTAGCGTACCTCCCTTCAGCCCTTAATTTTGTGTACGCCTCGTTCACGGACTGTCTTGTTCTTTAATCAGGTAAAAGCCGAGTTTTCAAGCCCATCCTGGAGCGATGTGATTAATGGGCATTCAACATTCCCACGCTGAGCGCAGCATTCCTGCACTAACCCGTCCAGCGCACGCTCGATGCGTCGCAGGCTTGAAATTTTCGCCCGCACACTGGCTAGTTTTTGCTCGCCCAATACCCGTGCTTCATCGCAATGGGTACCGTCCTGCAGTGTCAGCAGCCCTCCGATTTCATCCAGACTGAACCCCAGCCACTGGGCCGTTCGAATAAAGTGCAGGCGGGCCAACGCCTGATCGTCGTAATGGCGGATGCTTCCATAGGGCTTTTCAGGCTCTGCCACTAACCCCCGGCGCTGGTAATAGCGGATGGTTTCCACTCCCATACCGGCGGCTTTGGCCAGGGCTCCAATGGTCATTGAGTGTTGTTTTTTGGACATAGGGGTTGATTCCGTAGCTGACTACGGGAGTAACCTTACCTCAGTCACCCATTTTTAGAAAGGAGCCATCGTAATGTCAGAGTCCAAATCCGGTCGCGGTTCGCTGATCGCAGGAGGGATTGCCGCTGCTCTGGCGTCTGCCTGTTGTCTTGGCCCCCTGGTCTTGATCACGTTGGGCATTTCCGGTGCCTGGATCGGCAGCCTGGCCGCCCTGGAACCCTATCGGCCCTGGTTCATCGGTGCGGCACTGGTGGCGATGGTCTTTGCCTGGCGCCGGATATATCGACCTGTCGGGGCCTGCCAGCCGGGCGATGTTTGCGCGGTACCGCAAGTGCGCACGGCCTACAAGGTCGTTTTCTGGATCGTCGCGCTGCTCATTCTGACTGCGTTGGCTTTCCCCTTCGTCTTACCGCTGTTTTACTGAAACCTGATCCACTATGTTGACTGAGAGGCACTACACCATGAAAAAGTCCCTGATTGCTGCCGTACTGTTTACGCTGTTCAGCCTGCCTGCCCTGGCTGCGCAACAAACGGTGACCTTGTCCGTTCCAGGCATGACCTGTTCGGCCTGCCCGATTACGGTTAAAGCTGCCCTAAAGCGGGTCGACGGCGTGAGCGCTGTGGATGTCCGATATGAGGAACGTGATGCGACGGTTACCTACGACGATGAGAAAACCTCCGTTGAGGCGCTGACTCAAGCCACGACTAACGCGGGTTACCCGTCCACGTTGAAACAGCCCCAGGCGAAACAGGAGTAACCATGCGAACCCCAAACCTTGTTGCGGGTGAGCATCATTTGCACCGTGCTGGTCGCGCTGTTTCACGCCGATACTGGTGGTTTTGCTAGGAACGTTAGGCCTGGCTGCCCTGACCGGTTATCTCGACTACGTGCTGTTGCCCGCACTGGTCTTATTTATTGGCCTGACCTGTTATGCCGTCTGGCGCAAGAAGAAACACGACGCCTGCTGCGATAGTCCATCAACTAAGGAGTAACATTTATGAGTGACGACAACCTGCACATTGCTGTGATTGGCAGCGGCGGTAGTGCCATGGCTGCCGCCCTGAAGGCGACTGAACGCGGTGCCCGGGTGACACTGATCGAACGCGGCACCATTGGCGGAACCTGCGTCAACATTGGCTGTGTGCCCTCTAAAATCATGATTCGGGCGGCTCACATCGCCCACCTTCGCCAGGAAAGCCCGTTTGATGACGGCCTGAGCGCCCAGGCGCCGGTGGTGAATCGTCCGG
>DUBL01000067.1 GCA_012960345.1 Gammaproteobacteria bacterium
GTTGCCAAGGCCAGGGGCAACATGGACGTTGCACGCAGTCAGTTTGCCAGATGCGCGGGCATAGCCATCGGCCATCGCCACGACGACTGCTTCCTGAAGACCCAGCACATAGGTGAGGTCAGGATGATCATTGAGCGCGTGCATGATGGCGAGCTCGGTGGTGCCGGGGTTGCCAAAGATATGAGTAACTCCCTCATCTTCTAGCAATGAAAGGAAGGTGTCGCGTCCATAGTTTTCGTTCAATGCGCCGTCTCCTCGAAATAATAATCTGTCGGAATTAAGTGGGATCCTTTGCCAGTCCTGCAACGATCGTTGCATTGGGCATGTGTCGAAAAACCCTCGGATCGATCTTAATTTTTATCGCACGGCTGCCGCCCCCAAGCAACACATAATCCAGCTCCATGACCCGTTGGTCGATCCACAGTGGCAGTAATTCTGGCAGGCCAAACGGGGTTACGCCGCCGATTTCCATGTCGGTCAGGGCCCGGGTTTCATCTGCCGATGCGAACGACGCGCGACTCACACCCAGACGCTTGCGCACGCTGCGGTTTACATCAAGCCGTGTTGTGGCCAGTAATACACAGGCCACGTAACATTTAGGCTCAGTTTTACCTGCGGCGACAATTACATTGGCCGAGTGTGACAAGGCGTAACCGTAGTGCGCACAAAACTCGCGAGTATCTGCAAGGGCAGGGTCACATTGGATGACCTCGTATTCAATTTTCAGCTCGTCTAACGCGGCTAAAGTGACGTTGGCAATATCAGTGGCCATTGCAGGAGCATTTCGGGTGATAGTTTTCTTTGCTGCGATACGCAGTGGTGCCAGCACGCTGTGCGGTTGGGGTTATTGCAGACAGGTGTCAGTTACCTGGGTATCGTATTGCCAGTTTTTATTGTCATAAAGCGGCCCGCACTTAGCGCTCGGTCCAGACAGAGTGTACTCACATGTATCAACTGGCGGTCGCTTTGCTAATGATTATGTTTTTTTCGAGTGTCGCTGCCATCGATTGTTCATGCCATTAGAAGGCAGGGGTGCGTGAGTCATGTTTCACGGCCGGTGCCCATGGGCGTGGCCTCACAGAGCGGGCAAGTGACCGATGGGTCACGCCCCACGCAACTCGCTATTACGGGTAGAGGTCCGGTTATATCACGGGGTACAACGGGCAAATGAATAACGCCAAGGTTAACGTGGTTAGCGGGTTGTCGATGAATGCATTACCGGTCCGCATGGCGTCATGTGGGCTCTAAATGCACGAGGGTTGCAGGAGAGACCAAGGTCATGTTGATGCCCGAGCATGATTAGTGTCGGCCCGGTGTTGTTGATGAGTCATCTAGGACATCGATTTGGCTGATTTTTCGCCAGACCGATGCCAACCAGGGTTGTTGATCGCGAGGTTTTCCAGGTGGCCGATAATAGTGCTCAAGTTCGCTGAATCCTGCATCCTGAACAAATGCCTGCCAGGTAGCGAGCGAAAGAAAGGTGGCATAGCGTTCGTCTTCATCACGTTCGATGTCGGGTCCTCGCGGATTTGACGCAAACAGCACACCGTCCGCTTTCAAACAGCGATTAAGTTGGCGTAGGACTCGGTCAAGGATTTGCGAGGGCACATGGAAAAGAGAAGCATTGGCAAAGATCCCATCAAACGAGTCTGTTGGTAGTTCCAGACAGTCAAAACTTTGATGCCACACCGGGCAACCAGTGAGTTGATTGGCCATGTGAACAAACGCCTCACAGCCGTCCAAACCCACCGGTTGGTGACCCAGGTCAACGAAAGCGGCCAGATCTCGGCCTGGACCGCAACCCAGATCGAGAATTCGAAAAGGTGCACGACCTCGAATGTGTTTAATCAGCGATTCGATGTTCTGTTTAACGTCATGATCGGCAGTCCCTGTCCGAAACGCCGAGGCAAATCGCTGATAGTGATCGATCGTCCGGCGACAATGATGATCAACTTCCTGGGTCGTTAGCGGTCGGAGAATCTTGCTCACGATATCATTGATTTGTGTTGAGTGAAGACAACAGGATAGCAGGGGTATGGGGAGCGGCGCTGTTTCAGGTGAAATAGTTATCTGTGCTGATAGAGCGGAATGTCTCTTGTAGAGTCGAAACGGTCGCACGCATTGCTGGATCATATGGCGAATGAATCGTACATTCTGCACTGTCCAACGGGTAAGCTGGCGCGGTTGACTGTTTGACGGCGTGTATAAACAGAACCGGAACTTTCAGGAGTATGGTTGATGAGTCGACTCGCACAAGCGCTTTCAATGTCCGAGTTTGTGGTGACGAGTGAGTTAATTCCTCCAAAGGGAGTTGACTTGGAGCCATTGTTTGAAAAAGCACAAGCCCTAAACCAGGTGGTGACAGCCTTCAATCTGACTGAATCTCATACGGCGAAGATGTCTATGGATCCCGTTGCGGTAGGGCATCTCCTGCTTGATCGAGGTGTTGAGCCAATTGTTCAGATGACCTCCAGAGACAAGAATCGTATTGCCATTCAGGCCAGTATCCTGGGTGCAGCGGCGTTAGGCATTTCAAATATTGTGATCATGGGCGGTGATCCGCCCCAAAACGGTGACCACCCTGATGCAAAGGGTGTATTTGATCTTTATTCATCGCAAGTGCTCGATGCTGCCAGTGCGCTTAACGGAGGGGCCGATTACATGGGCAATCCGTTAAAAGGGGCCCCGGCTATGAACATTGGAGCCGTGGTGAACCCGGGTGCTTCTGATCCCAGTGCTGAAATCGACAATCTGCACCGAAAGATTGAGGCAGGTGCGGGTTTTTTTCAGAGCCAGGCGGTTTATGATGTCGACGCGCTGGCTAGTTTTTTGAACAAAGCAGACACCGATGCTGCGATACTGGCCGGCATCATCCCGATCAAGTCTGTTCGCATGGCGCGCTTCATGAACGACAAGGTGCCGGGCATTGATATTCCAGAGACGCTGATTACGGAAATCGAGGCGGCCGGTGATGACCCGGAACGGTTAGCTGAGACAAGTATCGATATTGCTGCACGCATCATTCGACAGATCAGGCCGTTGGTGAAAGGAGTCCATATCATGGCGATCGGTTGGGAAGACAAGATTCCAGCGATCATACAAAGAGCCCTGGATTAAAATTGGGATGCATAAAGTCAAATGAAACCGATTCAAACAAATGCCCCTTCCGGACTAGATGGCGAGCCCACTTTTGGTGCTTATACAGATTTCGGCGTGCTGCGTGCGGCGATTGTTGGTAGTGCTGAAGGACTGGCGTTGCCACCGTTTAACCCCACTTTGCATCACTACAATGATGAGCTTCAAACGGCACTTAAGAAGTCCGGCGACCGACCGCTGTTTGTGGCTGATGTGATGCCAGAACGTTGGGAGAAAACCGTACAGCAACTGGACCAACTGGCAGCGCTTTACGAACGCAACGGGGTTCGCGTATACCGCCCGCGCCCGTACTCAGAACCCGAGACCAAGTATCTTGCTTATCTTCAGCCTGGGCATTCACTGCTTTATCCGGCTGATCCCGTCTATACCCTCGGCAAACGATATTTTGAACTGAACATCCGGCGTGCTTATCGTCGCAAAGAAGTGTTCCCTCTGCGCGATATCGTTGCACCTATGATGGCCGCGGATGATCAGACGGAACACATTGTGATGCCCGCACCGCAGCCTTTTGATCCATCGAGTGGAGGCCCTGGCCCTTATTTGGAAGGCGGCGACATGATTTGTTACCGCAATCACCTGTTTGTCGGTGAGTCTGACATCGCCAGCAACCGTGCTGGTACTGATTGGCTCGAGTCGCAGATTGCCCCTGACTATCAGGTACACAGGATGCCCATGAAAGGTACCGTGTTGCACCTGCTCGGAGCCATGGTGTTGGTACGCGAGGGATTGTTAATTCTTTACCGCGATGAGTTGGATTGTGAGCTGCCCGGGCCATTGCGGGATTGGGAAGTAATTGAAATATCTGACACTGAAGCAAAGGCCTATGCAACGGTCGGTGTGAGTCTCGATGAGCAGCACTACGTTATCCCAGCAGGCCTCGATCGCGTCAACGAAGAACTTGATCGACGCGGAGTTGAGCCCGTGCCAATTGATTTTGACTACGTTGGTTATTGGGGGGGGTGTGTCTCCTGCGCGACGCAAGCGATCAGCCGGGAACCGTAGAATCAAGTGGTAGATATCGGCTTGTCTGACCAACTGACGCAGCAGCAAGTGGTAGATATTTTGAGTGCTGTCGAACAGGGATTTGACGCACAGCTCGATTTTACTCGCCAACTGATGGCCTATCCCTCACTCAGGGGGCAGGAACATCACGCCCAACAGTTTCTTTACCAGGCGTTGTCAGGGCGCGGTTATGAAATGGATCAGTGGGCTATTGACCTGGCTGAAATTCGTGAACATCCAGGATTCTCGCCTGTCAAAGTTGACTACGAGAATGCAGTGAATGTTGTGGCGACGCATCATCCGATCAATTCAATCGGTCGATCATTGATTTTAAACGGCCATATCGATGTCGTTCCAACCGGACCGGAGGCCATGTGGACAAAGCCGCCGTTCGAACCAACGGTCAACGGGGACTGGTTATACGGTAGAGGCGGTGCCGACATGAAAGCCGGGCTAGTCGCTAATCTCTTCGCTATGGATGCGTTGCGCACGATTGGTATGCAGCCAGCCGCACGGGTCTGTCTGCAGTCAGTAACCGAAGAGGAATGTACCGGCAACGGCGCTCTTTCGTGTCTTGTTCGTGGGTATCGTGCTGATGCGGTTCTTATTCCAGAGCCTGAAGAGAATATGCTGGTGCGAGCCAATGTGGGCGTGATTTGGTTTCGATTGCATGTGCGCGGAAAACCCATACATGTGCGTGAAGCCGGCGCCGGCGCCAACGCGATTGAAGCGACTTTTGATCTTTTTCATGCACTCAAGCAGTTAGAAAAAGAATGGAATGCGCAGCGCAAGAACCATCGCTATTTTGAACAACTAGATCACCCGATTAATTTTAACCTCGGCAAGATCGAGGGAGGCGACTGGGCGTCATCAGTTCCCTCGTGGTGTAGCGCTGATCTGCGTGTCGCTATTTATCCCGGCGTGGATCCTCGAGAGGCTGCGAAGGAAATCGAGGATTGTATTGCCCGGGCAAGTCGGCATCACGCATTCTTGGCACAGCACCCACCAGAAATCGAATACAACGGTTTTTTTGCGCAAGGGTATGTGCTTGAAGAGGGCAGCGATGCGGAAGCGGTGCTGCACCGCGCCCATGCGTCGAGTTTCGGTCTCGATCTGATGTCGTTTGTTACCCCGGGTTATCTGGATGCGCGCGTATTCGTACTATACGATGACTGCCCGTGTTTGGTTTACGGCCCTGTATCAAAGGGTATTCATGCTTTTGATGAGCGTGTCCGTTTGTCTTCGTTACAGC
>DUBL01000068.1 GCA_012960345.1 Gammaproteobacteria bacterium
GCCGAGCTTGAGACTTTACTTCGGCGAATTCGTGATGAAAGAGGCGTCACGTTGATCATGATTGAGCACGTCATTCGGTTGGTGATGGGTGTTTCAGACCGGATTGTGGTGCTGAACTCGGGTCAAAAAATATCTGAGGGGCGGCCAGCAGAGGTGCGCAATGATCCGATGGTCATTGAGGCCTATTTGGGGCATCAGGCGGCCAATGAATAGCACCGTCTCTGAGGAACTGTCGGCAGAACGGTCGCCACCAATGCTTGAAGTCAGGCATCTTAACGTGTGGTACGGCGTGACAGAAGTGCTGCGTGATGTCTCCTTCACGGTGCCAGAAAACAAGATCGTCTCTTTGCTCGGGGGAAATGGTTCAGGAAAGACGACGGTACTTAACACGTTGTCTGGAATGCTAACGCCGCGCGCGGGAAACATTATTTTTCAAGGCAGTGAAATCGCAGGTCGCGCCTCTGACAAGATGGTAAAGAGCGGCATTGTGCAAGTGCCCCAAGGACGAGAAGTGTTTTCAGATATGACGGTTCGAGAAAATCTTGAACTAGGTGCCGCGACCCGCCGTGGCATGGCCGCAATTCGAAATGACATTGATGAAATGTATGTTCTGTTTCCAAGGTTGAAGGAAAAACAGGCAATGCGCGCTGGTTCTTTGAGTGGCGGCGAACAGCAACAGGTGGCGCTGGGTCGAGCGCTGATGGCCAAGCCCAAGTTATTGTTGATGGATGAGCCGTCAGTTGGTCTGTCGCCATTAATTGTCCAGGCGGTAGTTGAAACTATTCGCCAGCTGCATGCGTCGGGATTGACCATTTTGATCGTCGAACAGAATGTTGGAGTGGCGGCAGCGGTTGCCGAGGATGCTTATGTGTTGAAGGATGGTGCGATCGCCTATTCAGGTTCAGCGCCAGGGCTGATTAACGATCCTGAAGTGCTTGCTTCTTACCTCGGTGGGTGATTTGGCATGGCAAAAGATGTTGCTTGACTAAATTATAAAATGTGTCGATTGGCGGCGTCACTCAATAGGTTTTACCTCATTAAGGGATAGAAAAGTGGAACTCAATTTGTCTGGGAAAAGTATTTTGATTACCGGGGGCTCAAAAGGCATTGGTGAGGCAGCAGCCGAGGTATTCGCAAGAGAAGGAGCTAGCGTGATTCATGTCACTGCCCGGTCTGGTGATCTGCTTGAGGGGCTGAAGGCGAGAATTGAGTCGGCGCATGATTGCACGGTGTTTACGCATGCGTTAGACCTGACCGATGTGGCCGAACGGGACAATCTGATCGCCGCAACCATTGATGTCGACATCTTGGTCAATAATGCGGGGGCAATACCCTCAGGGTCTCTCGATGTGGTTGATGATGAAGCGTGGCGGGCAGGCTGGGAACTCAAGGTCTTTGGTTACATCAACATGTGCCGTTCGTTTTACAAACACATGGCCAATCGTGGACACGGGGTGATTATCAACAACATTGGTAACTCGGGTGAGAACCCAGATATTGACTACATTGCCGGTTCATCCGGCAATGCAAGTCTGATGGCGTTCTCATTAGCGCTTGGTGGACGCAGCATGGATCACGGTGTGCGGGTGGTTGCCGTTAATCCCGGGCCGATTGATACGGGTCGAATGGAAAAGATGCTGAAACAGCGCGCGAAGAGCATGTTAGGAGACGAAGGGCGTTGGCAGGAATTGCTGGCCCGATTTCCCGGGGGTCGTGGTGGCACGGCAGAGGAGGTGGGTGACTTGATCGTCTTTCTCGCATCCGAGCGAGCCGGGTTCATCTCTGGGTGTGTGATGACGATCGATGGGGGGATTACCGCTCGCCGGTCGGTGGTCTAATCCAGATCAACGCCGTAGTTTTTGATTGCATGTTCTGGTGATATGAAGCCATCCGCGAGATCGCGCTTGACCGCTGCGGGGTCTCTGTCTGAGGGTTCACCATAGCCGCCGGCACCTGCCAGGCGGAAGCTGACCACATCTCCCCGCTTGAGTTGATGTACGGATTTGGAGCCAAGTGCTTCGGCCGCTCCATCAGGATTGAGAATGGTCTGGGCGTTGGTGCCTGCATGGCCGCCGAACAGACCGTATGGCGCAAATTTGTGGCGATCGCCAAGTAGCGTGATCGTTGCTTGATCGGCAAGCAATTCGATGTCTTTGCGAAGACCACAGCCCCCGCGGTACTGACCTGCACCGCCCGAATCGGTGATCAGCTCGAGTTTTTTGATGCGCACAGGGTTATTGTGTTCATGCACTTCAATAGGAATGTTGCGGCAGTTGACTACTGGAGCTAAGGCCTCCGGCCCGTCACTATCCGCACGTCCGCCATAACCACCAAATCCCAGGTCATACATGACAAACGATTTACCGGTGCGTGGGTCGGTGCCCCCAATATTTGGATTATTCCAGTGGGAGAATGCCCCCATCGCGCGATGAGGCAGTGCTTGGGAGAGCGCGCCATTGATTGCGTCAAAGATACGAATTTGAACCGTAGCGCGCCCGCCACTCGCAGCGGGGAAAGTCGGGTTGAAGAACGAACCTTCACGCGCGGTGGTTTTGATGGGGCGAATGCCACCTTCATTCTGGGGTAGCAGGGCATCACAAAACACCTTCACTGCAAACGTGGTGTAAGCGCGAGTGTAGTTAATATACGAATTGAGAGCGGCGGGGACCTGATCCGATGATCGTGAGAAATCAACTTCGATACTGGATTCTTCTACCGTGATGTCAACTGCGACACGGATCGGCTCAGTGCCCGGACCGTAATCGTCGAGTTGATCTTCGAAACTATATATCCCATCAGGTATTTGTTTGATGAGTTCACGCATGCGTGTCTCGCTGGCCGACAAGATATCCTCACATACGCGATCAAGTAAGGTGGCTCCGTACTCCTTAAATAGGTTAGAGAGTCGTTCGGAGCCCGCGCGGTTGGCATTTAACTGTGCGTTAAGATCCCCCTCTACTTTTTCAGGGATACGCACATTCGCTAGAATCATGCGCAATAGATCGGGATCGAATGTACCTTCGTGAACCAGGCGGATAGGCAGTATTCGTAGCCCTTCCTGAAATGATTCGGTCACCCCGTGAACCCGTTGTGATCCGGGCGCTGCGCCACCGACATCAATGTGATGGGCGGTATTGACGACAAAGCCAACCAGTGTTTTCTCTGAAAAAACCGGACTTGCCATGAAGCAGTCTGGAAAGTGACCCGATCCCAGGAACGAATCATTGAGAAAGATGGCATCACCGGGTCTTAGCGTTTCGGGTGGAAAATATTCGAGTACCGTTCGAATGACATAAGGCATCGAGCCAAGATGTCCTGGTGTGAAATTGCCCTGGGCAATGAGCCGGGCTTTCGAATCAAAAACGCCGGTAGAAAAATCGTCACCTTCGCGAACTGCTTCGGAAAATGCGGTACGCCGGAGTGTTGAGCCCATTTCCTCAGCAATGGAGAGTAGCGCGTTCCAAACAACCGTCAGCGTAATGGGATCGGTTCGTGAGGTATTCAAGGGTTAACTCCAGTGTCGATAATGATATGGCCCTGACTGCTCACCGTGGCCGACATGGCTGGGGGGATCACGATCGTGGCTTCAGGGTCTTCCAGGATCGCCGGTCCGTTAATCAAACGGTTTTCGCCGAGGCTTCTGCGATCGTAGATGGGGGTATCGACAAAATTGGTATTTTCAGGGAACCAGGCTTGCCGATGTTTCAAACTATCACTGCTTTCTCCAGGTGCTCGCCAGCCAAGATCCAGAGAGGCCTCTGGTGTTTCCAGAGTGGCTACCAGATGCCAGTCAACGGCTTCGATGGTTGCTAACGGGTCGTGATAGCCATAGTTGCGTGCGTAGGCATCGTGAAATGCACGGCAGACTCCATCGGGATAATCACTATCAATTGATACCAGAGGTAGATCGACACGAATCTCATAGCCCTGGCCTTGATAGCGAAGATAGCCGTAACGAAACCAGTTCGGAACTGCATCGACACCGAGGCGACGAAGATCGTGATCCGCCTGTTGTTTCAGTTTGAGATAAATGTCCGCAATGCTCGAATGACTTTCGGGCACAATTTCAAGGACACGGGTGATTGACGCATCAATTTTCGGTTCTGCTCGCAAGAGCCCAATGGCCGAGCCGACACCAGCTCCGAACGGCACAATGACTTTCGGTATACCGATAGATTTTGCAAGTCTAGCCGCGTGGACAGGTCCAGCGCCGCCAAACGCAACGAGAGAAAATTGGCGCGGATCGCGGCCACGTTCTACGGATACGATGCGCATGGCTTTTTCCATGTTGGCGTTGGCAGCGGCATGGATGCCCCAGGCGGCACGATCAACCTCCAGATGAAGTGGTTGACCAATGTCCCGCTCGACGCCGATTTTAGCGGCGTGCACATCAAGTTTCATCGCACCTGCGTTGAAAAAATGTGGGTTGAGGTAACCCAGCACGAGGTTGGCATCGGTAATCGTTGCACGCTGTCCCCCCAATCCATAACAGATTGGCCCAGGGTCAGCGCCAGCGCTCTCGGGGCCTATATGAATCACACCGAATTCAGCGCGTGCGATTGATCCCCCACCGGCGCCGATTTCAAGGAGTTCGATCGCAGGGACGTTAATAGGTAAGCCGCTTCCGGGTCGATATCGAATAGGGTCTACTTCAAATGTGGGTGTAATCGCAGGAATGCCATCATCGACGGCGCCTAATTTGGCGGTTGTTCCACCCATATCAAACGTAATGATCGACTTTTCACCGGCTTCTGTCCCAACAAGGGCGCTCATGAGTACACCCGCTGCCGGACCGGACTCTACGATGCGGATAGGTTCTTCTATCGCGATGGTTGTTGAGATTAGTCCCCCCGCTGATTGCATGATGAACATCTCATTCTCAACGCCACGTTCTGAGAGCGTTGACTGTAGTTGAGAGATGTAATCGGCAACAATGGGACGCACATAGGCGTTTGCTACCGTGGTGCTGGTGCGCTCGTATTCCCGAAATTTGGGAGAAATGGTAGACGATAGTGAAACCAGTAAATTCGGTAATCGAGCCTGAAGCGCGTCCTTAATGATGTGCTCGTGCGTTGGATTGGCGTAAGCATGCAGTAGGGACACCGCTACGGATTCAATATCGCTTTCGGCGAGAGTGTCGACCATAGCGTTTAATGAGGCAAGGTCTATGGGCTCCTCGATCTCGCCGTTAGGGCCAACACGTTCCGTCACTTCCAGAACATTGCGCCGGGCCACTAATGGTGGCGGCTTATCCATATACAGGTCATAAGTTTCGTAACGTTTTTGTCGCCCGATCAACAACACATCACGAAACCCTGCCGTGGTGACTAAAGCCGTTGGTCTTCCTTTGCGCTCGATGATGGCATTTGTTGCGACGGTGGTTGCATGTAATACGGT
>DUBL01000069.1:0-4009 GCA_012960345.1 Gammaproteobacteria bacterium
GTTACCAGATTGTCTTCGAATGAAGGTATGGTCAGGGAAAAATTCCAGCTAAGCCTAAACTTCCGGGCGATAGGGGTGCCAGCCTCAATAAGACATATGCCGATAAGGGATGGGCTGTTTGGGCCGATGGGTTAGGCGCCTACACAGTACGGCGAGGAGCATTGCATGACTGACAGTGGCAGTCCGACATTTGCGATCATGGGCAGTGGTGGTATGGGGGGCTATATTGGCGCCAAGCTCACTCAAGCTGGTTACAAGGTCTCTTTTGTCGCGCGGGGTGCTCATTTAGAGGCGATGAACGCCCATGGGTTCAAGATTGAAGGGCCGGACGAGGCTTTTGTGATCAAGCCCATTCGCGCGACGAGCGATCCCAGCGAAATAGGTCCGGTAGATTTTGTCATCTTCTGCGTAAAGCTTTGGGACACAGAAACCGCAGCCGCGCAGTGCGACGATTTGATGGGTCCCGATACCGCCGTCTTATCGATGCAGAACGGCGTCGACCCGGAACCTGTTCTTAGCGGTATCTTGGGGAGCGAACATGTTATGGGAGCGGTTGCAGAAGTGGGCGCGAACATCGTCGAACCGGGCTTTGTGCGTCGTTTCTCGCCTATGGCGATCATAAGATTCGGCGAGCTGGATCAGTCGCGCTCTGCTCGTTCGATGCAATTTGCTGAAGCGATTGCCGCCGCCGGTTTCGAAGCGGATCATGCCGACAACATTAATTTGACCATATGGGACAAGTTCTTGTTTCTTGTGGGGGGCAGTGCCTTGAACTGTGTTACCCGTGAATCGATTGGCACCATCCGAGAAGACTCGGACACCAGAGCTTTGTTGAGGCAAGTAATGGAAGAGGTTATGTCTATTGCAAACGCCAAAGGCATCTCCCTTACCAAGGACAATGTCGAAGCGCGATTGGCTTACGTCGATAGCCTACCCGGCGAGGTGAGGTTGTCGATGGCGGTTGATCTGGAACGCGGGAATCGGCTCGAATTGCCGTGGCTGTCTGGCGCTGTTCAGAGAATGGGGGAGGAACTCAATATTCCGACCCCCGCAAACCGCTTCATTTATGCGGCGCTTAAACACCACATTATGGGCAGTAGATGAGAAGTGAGGGTCGTTAGATCGACGGTGCCCTCAATTAATTCACGGTCATTGATCTGGTGAACGTCAAAGCCCATCGGGTATCACTCGATGGGCTTTTTAGTGTCAATTTTCGCCTGGCATTATTTCTGTAACCCTCAAATGCGATGTGGCGGCAATTAGATGTTTGATATGGGGGCGGCGTATAGCCCTTTGCTGATGCGCTTTTTGAAACTCAAGGCGCAACGATGCCGTCCATATGCTGCGGCCTTTAACCAATAATTTCCGCTTGAGGGCGTTTAAACTTAATCAGAAATTGCGATTCCATTGGAGAAGGCACTTGGCCAGAAGTGGCACAAGTGCTTGATAAATTGGCGCGCCCAGAGAGACTCGAACTCCCGACCACCTGGTTCGAAGCCAGGTACTCTATCCAACTGAGCTATGGGCGCATAGGGCATAGTGTATACCTAGAAGTGTACCCGTCAGCCTTATGTCGCAAGATGGAGTGCATCGCATATCGTAAACTCTCATATGGGGGGATTGGCATCGCAACTCGGCAGATTCCAACCCACTCACACTGAGCGAATGGGTTACTTGTCAAAGAAAAGACCTTGCATTGAAAACCACAAGCTACCCCCAGCCGATCCGATACGGTAATCAGATAAGCGTCTACGGGCTCAACTGATGCCAGTTTCAGTGCAATGGCCGATTTTTCGAATTGACTCTTTGGGACAATGACCTCGCACGACCAGTTAGAGCAATCCTTAGAGGAGGTCCGCACCCTCGCTGCGATGGGGCGCTATGTCGGGGCATCGCTCGATATTAGTGATGTACTGAAGACCATCGCCCGATACAGTACCGCGCTCGCCGAGAGCGACGGCGCTGTCATTGTTGATATTCACGATGAGGTTGATGACTGCGAGATTCTGGCAGCGGATAAGGTATCGCCAGCGTTTTGTGCCGATATGGCACCGCTATTACCCCAGATTAACTCCTTTATTCGTTATTTTGGTCGTTGGTCAGTTTTTGATCGCACCGTGACCTCCGATGAGGCGCTTTTGACTGACGCGCGAGCGGCGTTAAGTCATAGCGCCAGTCAGCTAGAAGTCGCGCAGATTGAAGATTTCAGACCCTTGTGGGAATGCGCAACCCGGGACTTGATGCTTGAGGCGGGTTACCAATCGTTGCTGCGTGTGAACCTGGATGTCGATGAAGTAGTCCGGTGTCTGCTGGTTTTCAGACGACAACCGGGGGCGTTCGATGAGCGACATATCGATCTTGTTACGACACTGGCCAGCCAGTCGAAAGTTGCGCTCGACAACGCGCAGTTATTCTCTAACGTTCAGGAACAACGAAAGAGTCTGGAATCAACCAGGCAGCAACTTGAAGATGCCAATCAGCACAAGTCGGCTTTTCTGGCCAATATGTCCCACGAGTTAAGAACCCCGCTGAATGCCATCATCGGATTTTCTGAAGTGATGTTGGCGGGAATCACCGGAGAGATCAGCGAGAAGCAGGAAGAATACCTTAATGATATTCATGCATCGGGCAGTCATCTTCTGCGTTTGATCAATGACATTCTCGATTTTTCCAAGATCGAGGCAGGGCGTATGGACCTTGAGTTGGAATCGTTTGATCTGTCGACCGCAATAGACAATGCGACTGCGCTCATTAAAGAGCGCGCGATGCGCCATCAAATCACATTACTGCGTGATGGTGATGATGCTATTGGTGAGATTGTTGCCGACGAGCTCAAAGTGAAGCAAATCCTGGTCAATTTATTGAACAACGCGGTGAAATTCACACCGGATGAAGGAAAAATCACGATTCAGTCTCGGAAGGTTGATGATGCGATAGAGATCGCGATCAAGGATTCCGGCATCGGTATAACGGTTGAGGATCAGAGCCGTATTTTCGAATCGTTTCGACAGGCAAAAGAAGATGCCGCGGGCCTTCGAAAGCAGGAAGGTACGGGTTTGGGGCTGTCGCTGTCCAAGCGCATGGTCGAACTGCACGGTGGAACCATGTGGGTTGAAAGCGAGGTTGGGGTTGGCAGTAATTTCTTTTTCACGCTACCCGCATCCCGCGATACGTGGCAATCTTTGCTGGCAGAGATGGAGGAGTAAGCGGTGAGCGGTGAGCGCATTCTCGTGGTGGAGGACAACGAACGGAACATGAAATTTGTCCGCGACGTGCTGCAGTTCAAAGGTTACCAAGTGGTGGAGGCAGTGACGGGGGAAGAGGGTGTCCGATTGGCATCTGAAGTCGATCCGGACCTGATACTGATGGATATCCAATTGCCTGGTATGAATGGATTTGAGGCATTTGAGCAAATCAGAAATGGCGAATCGACACGACACATACCCATCATTGCACTTACTGCGTCGGTGTCGGCGTCTGACCAAGACAGGATTCTAAAGGCCGGTTTTGATGGGTTTGAAGCAAAGCCAGTGGCGCTTCAGCGGTTAGTCGATGTGGTGGCCAACGGCCTTGTTATTTCCGATACTACTGAGCCGGTTGCCCGAGCGAAGGATGAAGCGCCGATCAAAGAGCATTCCGCACCATTGGTTACTGAGCAGCGTGCTGAGGTGAAAGAACCGCACGACTCGGTGCCCACCATCTTGGTGGTCGATGATACGCCGCAAAATGTAAAGCTTTTGGTGGAGATTCTCAAAGCGCAGAAATACAACGTGGTGACGGCTGATGGTGGGGCAGCAGGATTACAGGCGGTCGAGACCCATGCCCCGGATTTGATCCTGCTCGATATCATGATGCCGGATATTGACGGTTATGAGGTGTGCCGGCGCATTCGGGAAATGGAAACGCACCATTTAACACCGGTTGTTATGGTGACGGCACTCGATGGAAAAGATGAGCGTGTCAAGGGAATCGAATCCGGTGCGGATGATTTCCTTAACAAACCGATCGT
>DUBL01000069.1:4128-5371 GCA_012960345.1 Gammaproteobacteria bacterium
GGAGGAAAAGGTTCAGGAACAGTTGGCAAAGATCCAACGTATGGATGGATTAAAACGTTTTCTCCCGCCTCAGGTGGCAGAGATTGCATTGACGGGGAATGAAGAAACGTTTCTCCAGCAACTTCAGCCGCACCGTCAACATATCGTGGTGGTGTTTCTCGACCTGATCGGATTTACCGCCTTCGCGTTGTCAGAAGAACCGGAAGATTTAATGCAAATGCTGGGGGAGTTCAATCGGGCGATGGGTGAACTGGTATGGCAATACGAGGGAACTTTAGATCGGTTTACTGGTGATGGGATGATGATCTTTTTTAACGACCCTATACCGGTGCCGGATGCTGAGCTGCGCGCGTTAAAAATGACGATCGCGATGCGTGATGCTTTTGAAGAACTTCGACAGCTGTGGAATCACCGCGGCTATGAATTGGGTTGCTGCTGGGGGGTAGCCAGCGGATACGCGACCATTGGAGTGATTGGCTTTGAGCAACGACTCGACTATACGGCTATGGGAACCGTGACCAATCTTGCGGCGCGTCTTTGCGACACCGGGGTGGACACCGAAATTCTGGTTACCAAACGGCTCATGGTGAAAGTGGAAAATCAGTTCGTGGTCGACGATCGTGGTGACATGGTCTTGAAAGGGAATCCACGGCCCACGGGGATAGTCAATTTGCTTGGTCTTCAGCCGTAGGGGCCGGCCGGAGGAACTGTGTTCGAGAACGTGATCGATCGACAGTACTTGCCCTGTGTCGAGCGGCGTCGAGTCGGTTTCTTGCTATTGGTCAAAGACCCGTTGATCGGTAAACTGAGTACACCAGCCAGAGGTTTCTGCGCTTAATTCACTCGATGGTCATGACGACAGGCTAAACAACATGACTGAGACATTGCCGACCCCAACGACGGATGTAAGTCGTTGTGTTGCCGACCTTGAATCCCATGGGTATTGTTATCTTGATGCGGCACTGGGCGATGCCGCGCTCACTCGAGTGCAGCAACGTTTGACCGAACAGGCGCAGGCGGAGGAGCAGCAGGGGTTCGCCTACAAGGACGGCGGGCCAGGACAGAACTGGGGAGATTTTCGCAATCAACACGGCGCGCTTCGCCCGGCGGCATTTAGCGAGTCGGCTGGAGGTCGTAACCAGCGTCTTTGGATGCTGGTCAACAAAGGCCAGGTTTTTATTGAGCTTTTGCAACATGCCCGTATGCGCCAGATCATCGGCGCAGTGCTCGGTGAGGAATATCT
>DUBL01000070.1 GCA_012960345.1 Gammaproteobacteria bacterium
CGATCAGGGTGCGCATTTGAGGAGTGTAGCCGAGATTGATGGTGGCTAGCCATTGCCTTCTATCCTTGGGCCATATCTGGTGATTTGGGCTAGTAGCCAGAAATTCGAGGCCCAATGATTGATGTGATTGGGTGCAAATCGCAAGAGAATTAGCCAAAGCGGCCGATCCGGTAGGGTGTCATGTTGACATCAAGGGTTTCACCCGCGATCAACGATGCTATTATTTCGCCGGTTTTCGGCGCCATGGTCATTCCCGTGTGTCCGTGTCCATATGCGGCATATAGATTTGCAAACCCCGGCACTTCGCCAAGATACGGCACTGAATCTGGAGTGGAAGGGCGAGGCCCCATCCATTCTTGAACATCGTCAACATTCAAGTCCGGGAACATATCCTTAGCAAGTTTTTTGAAGACCCGGGCACGACGGTAATCGGGTGCCGCATCGACACCGGCAAATTCGGCTGTGCCTGCACAACGCACACCCGCTGACATTGAGCTGATTACGAATTTTGCGTCTACATTCATGATGGCATTATTTAGCGACACGCCGGGGTCGCGGAATACCAGATGGTAGCCACGTTCTGCGTCGAGTGGCGCTTTGATACCCAGATCCTGCATGAGTTTTCCCGACCAGGCCCCCATGGCGACGACGAGTTGGTTAGCTTTCACCGGCCCTGCATCGGTTTTGATGCGCCATGCGCCGCCTGCTTCTGGAACAAGGCTTTCGACCCTGCACCGCATGAAGGATACGCCCATTGTCTGAGCCTTTTCCGCCAAGACTTTGCCGATACCGCCAGGATCAAGAGCGCGGCCTTGTTGTTTGATAAGCACTGCGGCCTCGAATTGTTGCGAAAGTGCCGGCTCAATTTCGCGAAGCGCGTCGCCCTTGACTACTTCCAATGGGACCTGTCGCTCAGACCGCATTCGCCAACCGAGTTTAGACAAATCTGCATCGGCGGCATTTCGGAAAACATGCACGTAGACTGAATCGCGAACGAGTTCCTCGGAACCGGTACCTTTAAGATGATGTCGGTATAACGTTACGGTGGGCCGTGTTAGCGCCATCATCGCATCCGCGATTGCGGGAAGGCGGTATTCCTGGCCGGATTGGAAAAATTTTATCGCCCAGGGCAAAAATTTTATCGCGTATCCCGTCCGCAGCGCTACTGGTCCCTCGGGATCAAGCAACCAACCGGGAATACTCTTCCAAAGCCCAGGCATAGATTGTGGCACACAGGACCAGGGTGATAGGGAGCCTGCATTTCCATAACTGGCACCTTCCGCCGGTGGATTTCGATCAATCAACGCAACTTGGAAGCCTCTTTCTGTAAGTGAGAGCGCAGTGGTAATACCAACGATGCCTGCGCCTAATATGGTGACATCAGGCGTCGATCCATTCTTCTCAGCGGCCATTGCTTCCTCCTGATATGATTGCGGTCAGGGTAGTTTGCCGATGCCGTATTAGGCAATATGTCTTTAGGTACAAGACCGAACTGAGTGGGTCACTTAAAGGAAAGAAAAACGAATCCAGAATTCAATCTGGCGAAAGAAAAACTGGTTTTGCCGGAAGCAGAAAATCCGGCTTTCGATTATTTACCATTAACACTGCACAATGGCGTGGCCTATCTGGCCGGACAGCTTGCCAAGGTGCACGGTGTACTGCCTAATCCTGGTCGTGTAGGTCAGCAAGTCGACGAAGCGGAGGCCGGCCGACAAATGGAACTCTGCGCGCTGCAGTCGCTCTCCTGGCTGAAGCATTAACTGAGTGAATCCCACAATCACGATAATCTGTAATGTAGAAAACCGAAAGGGAATACGATATGCTGGAACTCACCAACGCCGATTGGTCTTTGGGTAGCCGGCCGGCCGTACGGTCAGTGTACGGCGTGGTCGCCGCCGCACATCCGCTAGCAGCGAACGCCGGTGCCGAGATGTTGCGGCGAGGCGGCAATGCCTTCGATGCAGTAGCAGCAACAACGGCGGCGCTTAACGTCGTCGAACCATTCATGTCCGGCCTAGCCGGCGCAGGCGCCGCCACATTCTTCAACGCGAATACCAGTGAAGTTTCCTGCCTCGATTTCATTCCACCCGCACCTGCCGGGTTAAATCCATCAGAGATGGACGGCAATGTGGCTCAGACAGGCCCGCTTGCCCCCTGCACGCCTGGCAGCCTAGCTGGCTGGTATGGGCTGCAGAGCCGTTACGGCAAACTTTCTTTCTCGGACGTACTGCAGCCAGCCATAAAGCTGGCAACGGACGGGTATCCGATATCGAAATTCTTCATCGCCGAGACGGTTGACCATGCCGAACGCATAAAAGATCCGGAATGGCATCGTGTGTTCAGACCAAACAGCGGCTGGAAACCCGGTGACATCCTGAAACTACCCGATCTCGGGGGCACACTGAGCAAGATCGCCGACGAGGGTATCGGCTATTTGTACAGCGGTGAACTGGGCGCAAAACTGGCAAAGCACATGAAATCGGTGGGAGGTGTGATCGCTATAAGCGACCTGGAAGCCGTCGATCCAACCTTGGAAGCGCCAGTAAAGGCGACTTATCGCGATCGGCTTGTCCATGTTCCGCCTCCACCAGCTGAATCATTTCAGGTTCTTCTAGCGCTGAGCATCCTCGATTCCTTCAGTGTCAGTTCATTGGGGTTGTTAAGCGCACCACATCTCGATCTGGTTTTCCGGGCAATCCGCATCGCGGCTGGGCTGCGCATCAAACACAATCGCTGTGGCCCGAAAGACGTCGAAGCGCTTCTGTCGGATATGACAGCCTATGTAACTCGGGCAGGAGACGGGATCCCGGTCGAAGGGCTGACAGAGAAATGGTCTGGTGACGCCGATTTCACGGCCGACGCGCCTAAGGAAAATACGACATCAATGTCCATCGCTGACGCTGATGGCAATATGATTTGTCTGACGCAGAGCCTGGGCTCGGCCTACGGGTCCGGGGTTATGATCCCCGGCACCGGCGTGATACTGAATAATTTCCTGAACTGGACAGACCTGAACCCTGCATCACCGAACGCCTTGCAGCCAGGAAAACGGATAGCCATGTGCCTGGCGCCATCGATTTCGACCCGCGACGGCAAGGGCATCCTAGCACTTGGCACGCCAGGCAGTTACGGCATCCTGCAAACCCAGGTTCAGGCCATGGTCGGGCATGTGGATTTCGGGTTGGACATTCAAGCGGCGATCGAGATGCCCCGCGCACGCCTGTGGGACGGCAAGCAGATCTATTTGGAGCGACGCGTTCCACATTCTGTCTGTGTAGAGCTTTCAGCCCGCGGTCACGACGTCGCCTTGCTGCCCGACTACTCATGGCGCACCGGCGGCATGCAGGCGGTCTCGCGGGACCCTGACAGTGGCGCGCTGGCTGGCGCAGCGGACAGCCGACGCGACGGCGCGGTAATACCAGCCTAGGACGATCAGTTATGGACAAGTATTTCGCCGCAGATTTCGCCGAAGCTCGTGTCAAATTTCTCAAAGCAGCAGAGGTTGCCGATGTTCCGCTGTGGCAATTCGATCATCCGTTGACCGGGCCAAGCGGCGAGGCACTTGGCACCGATATCGTCTGGCTTGGCGCCCAGGATGCCCGGAATATCGTTGTCGCCGGCTCCGCGACCCATGGCATTGAAGGGTTCTGCGGATCAGGCTGCCAAACCGGCTTTTTAACGGAAAACTGGAAGTCTCGTCTTGAGGCTGGTACCGCCCTGGTGCTGGTTCACGCCAACAACCCGCACGGCTTTGCGCATCAACGCCGGGTCAACGAGGACAATATCGATCTCAACCGCAATTTCATCGACTTCGATGCGGAAACACCGGACAGTCCCGGATATGCCGACCTGCATCCAGCCCTGGTGCCGGAAGCGTGGGACGGCCCGGTGCGCGAAGCGGCGGATGCAGTGATCGACGCCTATAAAGCGCGCGAGGGACTGCCTGCCTTCCAGCAAGTAACTTCTCGCGGCCAATACACCTTTCCCAACGGTCTTTTCTTTGGCGGCACAGGCCCAAGCTGGTCTCGCCTAACGATCGAAGGGTTCGCCCGTGCGCATCTGGCCCAGGCAGAGCGCATCGCTGTGGTCGACTTCCATACAGGGCTGGGACCACGTGGCTACGGCGAGGTAATCGGCCGCGGCGGCCCTGGCGACCCACAGTATGAACGGACGGTCGCATGGTACGGCCCGGACGTTAAAAGCGCTGCCGTCGGCAACTCCGCCTCTGTGCGGCTCAGCGGCACCATTGATTTCGGCTACCGCCGTGCCTGCCCCCATGCAGAGCAGACTGCGATCACCCTAGAATTCGGCACACTGCCCCTGGAAGAGGTGCACGCAGCAATCCGCGCCGACAATTGGCTTTATGCTATAGGTGGCGCCGAGACGTCACCGCACTTCAAATCGATCAAGGCACAGATGCGTGCCGCCTTCTACGGCGAAGACAGTCAGTGGAAAAAAGACATATGGGCCCGCGGCCAGGACATTGTTGAAAAGGCATTGAATGGTGTAGGGGGCTGACCCGTCTCTTTCATTCTAAGTCGAAACATCCAACTTGGTATTTGTATTACCGATTGAAAACATGGGGTAATGGGAAAACGAAGGTATGATTTCTCAACCCACTCCAACTTCTAAAACACTTCTAACAAAAAATAACCCATTGATTTCATTGAGAAATTAGCGATGAAACGATTGAACTGGAATGATTTCAAAAAAAATTTATTAGATAAAATCAATGGGTTACACACCATTGTTTACTTCTAAAACACTTCTAACTATTTTTTGCCTCTGCAGGTATGGGGGGGTATTAGGTATCTCAGTTGATACAAAAGTTCAAAAATCAAAACTTATCCTAAAGAATGATGCCACCTAACCATGCAGGTACTCAGTAGGTATTAGGCAAGGTATAGGGAAGGTATTGATGACAGTTCTAAGTGAGGAACTGTGGTTAAGGTCGTCACCTGAGTGAATCACAGGTATTTCAAGATGTGGGTTGCTGCCGCACAGGAGCATGAGGCAATGGAATGGATCAGGAGTGGATGGGTGTATGTTAATGGGATATGCTTGGTGTCCTGATATTCTTATAAGAATATTTTGATCATGACATCCACCCAAGATGACAAATTGAGTTTTCTCCTACCTGATCAGGAAGGAGATGCAAAGAAATCAGAAAAATTAAGTTTTACCAATTTTGTAGAGCATTTTGACGATCACCTTAAAACGGTGCAGTCCTATCACAAAAGAAAGCAAACTAATGAAGGATATAAGGAAACACACTGATGAGTAACATTAATCGAAAACTCGTCACAATTTTGGCAACGGACTGCGTGTCTTTTAGTAGACATATGGTAGAAAATGAAGTTGGCACA
>DUBL01000071.1 GCA_012960345.1 Gammaproteobacteria bacterium
CGGTCAATGGCTGACTGGCCATTGACCTGATCAAGCGGGCTGGGAAACCTAAGCCACTTTTAAGGTCACAAACTACATCGGATAGAAAGTCATTTTCCATTCTCCGCTGGAGAGGTTTAGAACTGACTTGCACAAATATTGAGAACCATCAGTCAGATCATCGAGAGCGTGGAACGTTAAGGTCGTACCTTCACGACTCCAAACTCCAGCCCTTGTAGCGAATTCTCTATTACCAGAGTCGTCTATGCCCATTCCGCGGCCAGTGAAAGATCCTTGTGTTTTAGAGTTAGGATTCGTGCGCATGTTGTATGTAACAAATACTTTCCCGTATTTGCCGGCAATACCAGAGGCTGTGATCACGCCTCCATCATCGGTCAGTTCCAAATTCGTCATCTCTCCCTTTATAGAAAAAAATTCAGATGGAACGGTGATCGTAGGATGCCCTTCGGCAAACGCAGTTTGAATAGGGAATAGCATCAATAAAGATGCCACAAATATTAGGTTTCGCATTGAAAACCTCCTTAAGGGTTATTGTTTTAGGCGTAAGGAGTATCAGAGAGTTGCTGGTAGGGAGTCAAGATTTCACGATGTATTATACTCGCGGAGCAAGTTAAGAGCGCCTGTCGTGCCGGGGAAACCGGTAGAGGAGTCGGTACAGCAGTCACAAACGGGCAACGATTTCCAGCAACAAGGTCATCGGGGGGTAAATACTGCCGACCAGTATCGACAACATCGCCCAGCCAACACTGAACAGGATAATCGTAATAATACTGGCGATGATCGGGTTGCCCACAGACTGTGCTCGTAGAGGACGTTTTAGGTCTCCCGGTGTAGGTTTTTACTTATTTTGGGCAGATGCTTATTACGTAATCGCAAACATCTGTTTTCTCGGAGCTCATGATGGGCAACAATACGCAAATGCGCTTATCCATTTCCATACTACTGATTACCTCAACGGTTCTCGCGGCCTGTGCGAAACGGCCGCAACAGGATCCCGCAGACCTCGTCATGCTCAAAGGCGGCATTTATACCGTTGATCGTCAGCGCAGTTGGGCACAAGCCGCGGCGATAGACGACGGCGTCATCGTTGCAGTAGGTACCAACGAGGAGATCAGCGCCTATGTTGGCGACGACACTGAGGTTGTCGATCTTGAGGGCCGCATGGCGATGCCGGGCATCCATGACTCGCACGTGCATCCGCTGGAAGGTGGTTATGAACAGGTGTACTGCAATCTTTGGGCGCTGCAAAGCGTTGACGAGATTGTCGGTGCGCTGCAGGCCTGCGAGGGATCTCAGAAAGGTGCATGGTTCAATGCAGTGGGGCTGGACCTGGGCGTATTCGGGCTGATTGGTCCCGATAAGTCGATCCTCGATGGCATTGCTGAGGATAAATACATCTTCGTCGATGCTGGGGACGGTCATGCGGCACTCGTCAATGACAAGGTACTTGAACTGATTGGCATTAACGCGGAATCTCTGGAGCCGGAAGACGGGGTCATTGAGCGTCGAGAGGGAAGTCGCGAGCCGAATGGCACGTTGCGTGAATCTTCACGAGACCTTGCCGATAAGCAACGCCCAAAACGCGATCACGCGACCAGTGTTTGGGCGATGCAAGGCGCCGTCAAGTTGATGAATTCACACGGCATTACGTCGGCCTACGATGTCTGGATTGGCGAACATGAAATGCAAGTCTACAAAGCGCTCGATGATGCGGGCGAACTCTCGTTACGCGTATTCGGTGGAATCATTGACGAAGGCGTCTTCGAAAAGCACATAGGGAAAGATCTTGAACGAGTGCTGCGCGATCGCGTCAACTATGAGTCGGACAATATCAGTTACAACAGCATCAAGATCATGGTTGATGGTGTGTTCGAAGGCGAAACCGGAGCGACACTTGAGCCGTATCACTCGGTCGATCACGCCGGCCCGCAGTTCATGACACCTGATCAATTGAATGCGCGTGTAATGCGCTACTACAACATGGGTATGCCGATTCATTTCCATGCGATGGGCGACCGCGCAGTGCGCGAAGCGCTGGACGCGATTGAATACGCCAGGGAAAACGGCGATGAGGCGTATGAAAATTTGCGACATACGATTTCCCATCTTGGCCTGGTTCATCCGAATGACAGACCAAGGTTTGCCGAACTAAACACCGGTGCCAGCGTCACCATGATTTGGGCGTACAACGACAAGTGGACGCAGAATCTTGAGATTCCATCTCTGGGCCTTGAACGGGTCAGCAATATGTACCCCATTCGTTCCATTCAGGCCGCTGGTGGCGTCATCCTCGGTGGCAGTGACTGGAACTACGGCGACCTTGATCCACTACAGTCGATAGAAACTGCGATTACGCGTGACGATCCGCGCGGCCCGACCCGGGATTCCGAGTACGACATTCTCGGCAACGAGCATGTTGACCTCGCGACGATGATCGACGCTTACACCATCAATGGCGCCTGGCAGATTCACGCCGAAGATGTTGCCGGCTCAATCGAAACGGGTAAGCGCGCGGACATTGCCATTTACGACCGCAATTTGTTTGAGATTGACGCTTACGGAATCAGCGAGGCACGAGTCGACTTCACCATTTTCGATGGCCGCATCGTGTATCGTCGCCAAGGCTTACAAGGGCAATAATGACTAAGAAAACCATTCTTATTTCCGGTGCCGCTTCAGGCATCGGCCGTAATATCGCCGAGGCATTCATCGCTGAAGGCGCGCAGGTACATATCTGTGATGCGTCGGCAGGCGCGATCGCCGAATTTCTCGAGGCGAATCCGAATGCCACGGCGACTCTTGCTGACGTTTCCAAGACTGGCGACGTTGACAAGGTCTTCGCCGATTTTGATGAAAAGCACGACCAACTCAACATACTAATCAACAATGCTGGCATTTCTGGCCCTTCAGCAGCCGTAGAGGATGTTGCGACGGACGCCTGGGACCAATGCCTCGCCGTAAACCTGAGCGGTGCGTTTTACATGACCAACCGCGCCGTGCCGCTACTCAAACAGGCCGGTGGCGGCAGTATTATCAATATGTCATCGTCTGCAGGGCTCTTCGGCACGCCGATGCGTTCACCGTATGCTGCCAGTAAATGGGGCTTGATCGGACTGACCAAAACCTGGGCGATGGAGCTGGGTCCGCATAACATTCGCGTCAATGCCGTGTGCCCGGGTTGTGTTAGCGGCCCACGTATCGATGGCGTTATTGAAAGAGATGCCGAAGAGCGTGGCGTGAGCCCGCAGGAAATTCGCGATGTGTATCAGCGCCAAAGCTCGATGCGTACTTTCGTATCGCCCGGGGAAATCGCGGATACGGTTTTGTTTCTTGCTTCCGAAAAAGCGGGGAAAGTTTCAGGACAGGCTATGTCGGTTGATGGCCACACCGAAACACTCGCGAACTGGCTCGATTGATGCGCGCCGCCTGGTTTGAGAAGTTTGGTGACGCTGCCGATGCGCTGGTCATTGGCGAACTAGAGGCGCCGGTAGCTGGACCCGGTGAGGTTCTGATTCGACTGCACGCCAGCGGCGTTAACCCATCAGACGTGAAGAAACGCGCTGGCTCCATTCCGAATTTGCTCGACGGCGGCTTAGTCATTTCTGACAGCGATGGCGCCGGAATTATCGAGGCTGCTGATTACGTCCACCCCCATTCTTGTTGTCGGCGTATTCATGTCTTATTCGCTCGTTAAGTCACTGCAACACGACATTCCCGAGTAGCGTATGAAATGTATTTTTATCATTGCCGCCTTGTTGGCTTTATCGGCTTGTGATCCTGGCCCCAGTGTTGACGTCGACGGCGAGACCCTAAGCGGTATTTACGTCGAGGACGGCAAGATTGCCGCTTTTCTGGGCGTGCCGTTTGCGGAACCGCCCGTAGGCGATCTTCGTTGGCGCGCGCCGCAGCCGCTAAGTAGCGCCGTCGCAAAACGTGAGGTCACCGATTTTGCGCCCGCCTGCATACAGTCGATGCGCATTCTGGACTGGTATCGCTGGCTGGCGGTGGAAATGGGCGGTTCAGCAGACTATTACGAAGACCTGGAGGTGAGCGAGGACTGTCTCTACCTCAACGTCTGGACACCGACGCTTAAGAGTGATGCCAAGTTGGCCGTAATGGTCTGGGTACATGGCGGTAGCAACAATAGTGGTTGGTCGTACGAACCAAATTACTATGGTCACAAGCTCGCACAGAAAGATGTCGTTGTCGTAAGCGTGGCCTATCGACAGGGCGTGTTCGGTTTCTTGTCACATCCTGACATGCCGAGGGACAAACCGGTCGCAAATTTCGGTTACTGGGACCTGGTCGCATCATTGCAGTGGATACAGGACAACATTGAGCAATTTGGCGGCGATCCGGATCGCGTGACGATGTTCGGCGAATCTGCAGGCGCTGAAAACCTACTTGCCCTGATGGCCACCGACGCAGTCGACGGCTTACTGCATCGCGGCATCGCGCAAAGTACGGCAGGATTCGGACTGACGGGAATGGGTACTTTAGCGGAAGAAGAAGAACGTGCTCTTGGGCTTGCAGAAGCGCTGGGGCTGCCGCAGGAAAATAGCCTTGCGGCGCTTCGCGAAGTGCCTGCGGACGAACTGTTTGCTGTTTACGACGAAACTTTCTCCGCTCATTATCATGCGCCTGCGATTGACAACCAGCTGCTGACCGAATCGACCTGGGCAACCATTCATGGTCGTGGCCTGGGCAGTCGTGAGTTGATCATTGGTAGCAACTATCACGAGTGGTACGCCAACACCGCCGAAGACACCACTTGGGACGATGTACTTCGTGAGGGTGCGGCGCTAGTTGAAGGCATGGATTACGAAAGCGCGCTGGAAATCGTTCGTGGCGAAGAGGACCCACGCAGGGCTATAGATCGCTTGCGAACCGCATCCAACATGCTTTGCGCCTCGCAACATGTCGCGTCGACAATGAATGCAGCCGGTGGTGCGGCATGGATGTACCACTTCACGCGAACGCCGCAAGGTGAGAACGGTATTTCACTGGGTGCGTATCACGGGGTCGAGTATCCCTACGTTTTTGATACGCATGACCCGTATTTCGCCATCAATAACACTGACAGATCTTTGCAGCAGGCTATGCAGTTGTACTGGGTCAACTTTGCCAAGACCGGCGACCCGAACAGCGATAGCGTGGCCCGGTGGCCGCGTTTCCAGGCACCGGACTTGATGGTGCAGGAACTGGGCGACGAGGTGTTCACGACAGCGGCACCGGAGCCTGGGCTGTGCGCGCTGTTTGAGGAGGGCCTCGCCGACCGTTAAGTAGAGCTAAAGCTTGCGGGCAATGTCCCCAACGCTGATGTCGCCAGA
>DUBL01000072.1 GCA_012960345.1 Gammaproteobacteria bacterium
TGCCTAGAACTTTACCGCGTCGCAGAGCGGTTACGACAACGACCGGGTGTTTTGTCGACCAGTATTCTGCAGGGATTTCCGTATGCTGATGTCGCTGAGATGGGTAGTGCGGTGATTGCAGTCACTGATCAAGATGAGAACCTCGCCGTGGAAATTGCGGCTGAATTATCCGGTGCGCTGTGGAATGAGCGCACGCAGTTCACTGCAACAGCGCTAGATATTGACAGTTGTTTAAATGAGATTAAACATTTGCAAGGTCGAGTATGCTTGTTAGATATGGGTGACAATGTGGGGGGCGGTTCGCCGGCCGATTCAACGCATCTTGCGCACGCATTGGTTCGCCGCAGCATCCCCAAAGCATTCATTTGTTTGTTCGATCCAGTAGCGGTCTCTGCTGCGGGTGAAGCAGGAGTTGGAGGCGAGCTGACGCTCTCAATGGGTGGTGCCACAGATGCTTTACACGGAGACCCTTTGGTGGCTCGCGTCCGGGTAGAGGGATTGTATGAGGGACAATTTAGCGAGGACGAGGCTCGCCATGGCGGCATCGTAAATTTCGATCAAGGGAGATCGGCGGTGGTAATGATCGCGTCTGGCTTAACGGTGATGTTGACCTCGAAGCGTATTGTCCCTTGGAGTCTGGGCCAGTTCGCTTGCTGTGATCTGGATCCACAGGATTTTGAGGTCCTTGTGGCTAAGGGTGTTAATTCACCACTGGCGGCATACGCATCGTTGTGTTCTCACTTTATACGCGTCAATACACCTGGTGTAACGGCGTCGGATCTCAGTGGCTTTGATTATCGATCTCGGCGTCGGCCAATGTTTCCTTTCGAGCCGACGATGTGGTGGCAAGCGTGATTTTCCAGCATTGAAGTTTAGACTCGTTGTGCTCGGCTTTTCAGACCTAGGTCAGTTGGAGCATGCGCTAACCAGCCTCTACATGGGATGATATGACAGCATTACAGCAGGGTTACCAATTCGCGGCTGATAGGTGGGAGCGATTACCCAGCACTGCGCGAGTCGCGATACTTGTCATAACAGCGGCAGGCGCACTGAGTGCCATGCATGCGGTGGTACGTTACCTAAGCCCTAGTATTCATCCGTTTGAACTCGCTTTTTTTCGTAGTCTCTTCGGTTTCATCGTGATTGTTCCTCTTTTATTGCGCAGTGGGGTGGAGTCTTTGCGAACCCACCAGCCACGCCTGCAGATGCTCCGAGGTCTTATCAGTATTTCCGCAATGTTGTCCTGGTTTTATGGCCTGAGCATGGTGCCTCTTGCTGAAGCGACCGCGCTTAGTTTTACCAATGCTATTTTTGGTTCAATAGCTGCAATGATTTTTCTTCGAGAGCGAATGACGATTGCCCGTGGAATGGCCGTTGTGTTTGGATTTGTCGGAGTCCTTGTGCTGCTTCGGCCTGGCTTCGGTGATATCGATATAGGATTGTTGTGGGTGCTTTTTTCGGCCATGTGTTGGGGTTGTAGTGTCGTCATTGTCAAGCAGCTTGGCCGCACAGATTCCGCTGTATCCATTGTCGCTTGGGTGGGTATGCAGCTCAGTGTGTTGTCATTACCCTTTGCCCTTACCGTCTGGATCTGGCCTACTGTTCAGGAATGGCTGTGGTTACTGTCGCTCGGCTCGTTAGCGACGCTAGGGCATCTATGTATGGTCCAGGGATTAAAGTTGGCTGATGCAATGACAATCTTTCCGCTTGATTTTACGCGCCTAATTTGGGCGAGTCTTTTTGGGTTCTTTATTTTTTCAGAGTCGCTCGATCTATGGACCATTGTTGGTGCGGGAATCATTGTTGTCAGTGGAACTTTTATGTTGTACCGGGAGGCCCGTAGCTAAATACATCAATCAATGGCTGCCTTTATGTAAATCGTAAGCACTGTTCGCGTATCGGGGCGATGCACGAAGAGGCTGCAGATAACTGACCATTTCAAATGGTAGGAGTACTAATTATGGATTTAAGACCTAATCGTGTTAAGCGGAAACTTGCCAATAATGAGAACGTTGTTGTTGTGAGTGGACCGACGCATCCGGATGATATCGATGCTTTCGGACCCAGTGGTGTGGATGGAATTTGGTTAGAAGGGGAACACGGCGGTGTGGATGCTGGTGAGTTAGGGAATCTGACGCGGGCATGCGATATCTGGGGTATGACCTCGGTTGCTCGTATTGTCTCCAATGACCAAGGATTGATTTACCGGACGCTTGATCGTGGTGCGCAAGGCGTGGTGGTGCCACACGTCAATACGCGCGAGGAGGCGGAGAATGTCGTGGCCGGTGGGCGATTCGCACCGTTGGGTCGACGCGGTATTTTTCCGAGCAGGCAAAGCTATGGTGTGCCCGATTTTTTTCGCAAAGCCAACGACGAGACGTTACTGGTTGTATTGATCGAAGATATTGTGGCGTGGGAAAACCTGGATGAAATTATCAGCGTTGAGGGCATCGACGTATTTTTTGTCGCTCCAGGAGATTTTGCGGCCTCCATGGGGCATATATCGGATATGCAGCGTCCTGAGGTGCAGGAAAAGATAGACGACGCTATATCACGTATCGTCGCCGCGGGTCATTCTGCAGGCACGCTCGCGACCAACGACACCGTTGAGCGCTATGCGGCGTTGGGGGTGCGTTTCTTTTTTACTGTCAGCCAGCCCTGGCTTAACGCGGGCGCCCGAGAGTTTATGGCTCAGGGAGAAGCTGGGCGCGCGCGTAGCCGATGATACTTCAGGCTGTGGCGATGTTTACTGAGTGGGACAACGAGATCGATTCAGTTTTTCTCAGTTGAATTCGGTGAATCCACCGTGCCAGCGGGCACAGCGGATTACAGTGTTGAGAGCAATTTCTGCATGCCTTCACCCAGGTGTGCCAGGTTGGTCTGATAGATGAAGCGATCCCAGCCGATGCAGAAGTGTCTCACTCCCAGGTCGATGTATCGCTGGGCGGCTTCCACGCTGCCTATTTCGATTCGAGGCGGCACGCCGTACTCGATAGATTTGCGTATGACCAGTTCCTCGAAGGTCCGAATCTCGGGTCCATTCTCCAACTCGGGTTGGCCGCGAGAAAAGCCGAAGTCCGACGGGCCCCACTGCGTCATATCCGTGCCACGTTCTTTGGCTTTGCTCAGTATCGCATCAAGGTTGTCCACCGCAATGTCTTTTTCGATCATGATCAGAAACAATACCGACTTAAGATCATCGAGATAACCGGTCGCATCGTATCCACCGAGGGCGGGGCGGCGAAGTTTGACCCCCACCAGCCCGCCGTGTGCTGGCATGTCCGGGCGGATCGTCTGGTAGCACGTTTCCACGTCGCCTTCATTGCGGATATCGGTGAAAAGGATCGCTTTGAATCCTGCACCGAGAGCAGCCTGCGCCCAAAACCCCTGACCTTTCTGGTCAAGTTTGATCATCAGGGGTAAGTTGGCACATTGGCCGGATCTGGCAAAGTGGTACAGCAATTGCATATCGAAAGTGGAATATTCGGCGCAATATTCGCCGTAATCAAAAAAACCGGAATCGCCGATGATTTCTGGCATGTCGGGATCGCAGGATAGGAAATGGGTGCCTAACGTCGGCTGCCCCGAGGCGAACTTGTCGCGCAACGTGTTGTTCATGATCATAGTTTTAGTGCTAAACGAGTTGGTCGTTGGATAGTAGACTGGCGTATTGTGTCAGGGTGCACCATCGGGTCAAGGGTGTTGCGATAATGGCGGAGATGGCCTGAGGTCAGGTTGACCTGATATCAACGCTCTGATGCCAGTGTACGAGGAGAGCAGATTGCCTAACGTCCTCCATCTCGAGGTGATTCAAGCTTGCGAACGTGATGGTTTATCAGTCTAGTGAAAACGTTATCGTCGAGCGACATCCAACCTTGTTGTAAGCCGTTAGGGCAACTAGGCAGGACGGCACCATTGTGTGTTTAGTGAGGTGCGGGGCCACATGGGCAGTCTCGAAATACGTCGACAGGGTAGCGTCGTTCAATGCGCGGGTTACCTGCGGGTGTTTTCACGAGTGCCTGACGGTTGCCGTATCATGTTACGTGTTGTGAAATAAAACAGGCTACGCGATGACCGGCTCATTGAGTGCAGAACAGATTCGTCATTTTGAGCAGCATGGATACCTTTGTCCTCTGGCAGGGATCCCCGCGGTGGAAGCCAGCGACTATGCTGCAAGGCTTGCCGACTACGAGGAGCGCTTGGGTGTTGAGCCGCAGAAGTATTTTAAGATCAAGGCGCACATCGCTGCGCCGTGGATGGTGGAACTGGGCCGTCATCCGACGTTGGTCGATGCGGTCGAATCATTAATTGGACCCGATATTCTTCTCTTTGGTGCATCGTTGTTTTCAAAAAAAGCGCATGACTCCCGCTTCGTTTCATGGCACCAGGACAGTGCTTACTACGGCCTGAATCCGCACGAAGAGGTGACTGTGTGGGTCGCGTTGACGGAAAGTCGGCGAGAAAATGGGTGTCTGCGGGTTATTCCTGGTACCCACCGGGGCCCGGATCTGAAACACGATGAAACTTATGATCCTGAGAATTTGCTTGCCCGCGGTCAGACGATCAGAGGACTAAATGAGAGTGATGCCGTTGACCTTGAACTCGAAGCAGGTCAAATCTCGATACACCAGGAACGCACGGTCCATGGGTCGTTGGGTAATGGTAGCGATCGTGCCCGCATTGGCTTGGCCTATTTTTATATGCCCGCGCATACTCGCTCGACTCTGGGGCGTCGCCGGGCAACGATGATACGTGGTGTTGATCGTCATGGGCACTGGGATGCCGATCGATTGCCACGGCATGATCTCGACCCAGTCAGTCTCGAAGAGCTGAAGGCTGCGTGGAAGGCTTATCAGGATCGGGGCTTCAGCCAGTCTGCCGAGACCACCCCGCAGTGACATTCATGGGTTATTTGATTCAGTGGCCACAACCGACAGCATGTCCGCTACTCGGGTAAACTTTTCCCGTGGTTTGACTTTGACCAGGCCACGCTCTATTTCATTCTGGTCGATTTTCTGCCAATCAGAAAAATGAACCACCTTGATGGATTGCTGTTTGAGCAGGGGCAGTATGCCCGCAAGTCCCGCCCGAGTTGACTGAGTGTGATTGCTAAGATCTGATAACAACGCCGTGACCGTTTCTTTTGCGTCGGCTTTGTTGGTGCCTATCAGACCCGTTGGTCCACGTTTGACCCAGCCGACCGCATAAAGGCCCGGGACGGGGTTGTCATGATCGAGTACTCGGCCCTGCTGATTTGGAATAATTCCTTGAGCGGAGTCAAAAGGCACACCCGTCATGGGTGTGCCATGGTAACCAATGCTACT
>DUBL01000073.1 GCA_012960345.1 Gammaproteobacteria bacterium
GCCAGTAGCTCAATTGGCAGAGCGGCGGTCTCCAAAACCGCAGGTTGGGGGTTCGATTCCCTCCTGGCCTGCCAGAATTGAAATGTGATGTAGGGAGAGTCAGTGGCGGATAAGTTAAAACTCGGATTGTCTGCGTTGATTGTGGTCGCAGGAATTACGGGCTTTTACTGGTTAAACGACGCGTCAGTTCTTTTGCGCGCGGCAATTGTGGTGGTCGCTGTGGTGGGCGCTGGGGCTGTCGCGTTGGCGTCGGAGCCTGGGCAGCTTGCCTGGCAGTTTGCTGTGGGTGCTCGGGCTGAAGTGCGCAAAGTTGTGTGGCCGACACGTAAGGAGACGGTACAGGCAACACTGGTTGTGATTGTGATGGTAATTCTCGTTGGGCTTTACCTGTGGTTACTGGATGTTTTTTCTTTTTGGGCTATTTATGACCTCATACTAAGGGCTAGTCGATAAACCGCCGTGACTGATTTAAACGAAATGCGTTGGTATGTGGTTCAGGCTTTTTCCGGCTTTGAGAAGCAGGTCCAGCGATCACTCAAGGATCACATCTCGCGCAATGGTATGGAGGAAAACTTTGGCGCAATTGAGGTGCCAACTGAGGTGGTGATCGAACTAAAAAGTGGTCAGAAACGAACCAGCGAACGGAAGTTTTTCCCTGGTTACGTGCTGGTTCAGATGCAAATGAGCGATGAGGCGTGGCATTTGGTTAATTCGATCCCGCGTGTGACTGGGTTTGTCGGTGGCGGAGGATCAAAACCCGTGCCGATCTCCGACGAGGAGGTGGGTTCAATACTGCAACAAGTTCAGGAAGGTGCTGAACATCCTCGCCCGAAGTACACCTATGCCCCTGGAGAGGTGGTCCGTGTCGTCGATGGACCGTTTCAGGACTTCAACGGTATGGTCGAAGACGTCAACTTCGACAAAGAAAGACTGCGAGTGTCAGTCACTATTTTCGGCCGTTCGACTCCAGTCGAACTGGCTTTTAGTCAAGTGGAAAAAGCCTGATGGGCACTATGGAGAAGTATGGCATGAGGATTCAACCAGTGTGTGCTTGGCAAATTAATACCAGCGGGTCTGTATGGGAGTCGAGTCGTGGCTAAAAAAATTCAAACTTACATCAAGTTGCAGGTGCCAGCAGGTGCAGCAAAGCCAAGTCCGCCGGTCGGGCCGGCCCTCGGACAACACGGCGTTAACATCATGGAGTTTTGTAAAACCTTCAACGCAGATACTCAGGAGATGGAAGCTGGCTTGCCCGTGCCAGTGGTTATCACCGTTTACACGGATAAGAGTTTTTCTTACGTGCGCAAGACAACGCCGGCTTCCGTGTTGTTAAAGAAGGCGGCCGCGGTAGCAAAGGGCAGTGCAGAGCCAAACCGGGACAAGGTCGGAAAGGTGAGTCGTAGTCAGTTGGAGGAGATCGCGAAGGCCAAGATGCCTGATCTTAGTGCCTATGACATGGATCAAGCGGTTCGGATTATTGCTGGCAGTGCGCGCAGTATGGGCATCGAAACAGAGGGGGTATGAAATGAGTAAGGATGGGAAAAGATATCGCTCTGTGACTGAAGGCAAGGACCATCAGGCGGTTTATGACGTCGATGAGGCGATTGGCCTTGTTCGAGGTGGTGCCTCCGCACGGTTTGACGAGACCGTCGATGTTGCGATTAATCTAGGAGTTGACGCAAAGAAAACCGATCAGAGTGTGCGTGGTTCAACGGTGTTACCCAGAGGGACGGGGAAGACGGTTCGTGTAGCCGTTTTTGCAGACGGTGGAGATGCAGATGTGGCACGTGAGGCAGGGGCCGACTTGGTAGGCTTGGATGACCTCGCTGAAAAGGTTACGGGCGGTGAAATTAATTTTGACATTTGCATTGCCACACCGGCCACTATGCGCGTGGTTGGAAAGCTTGGACAGATACTGGGACCGCGCGGATTGATGCCGAATCCCAAAGTGGGTACTGTGACGCAGGATGTGGGCAAGGCCGTTAGCAACGCGAAAGCGGGGCAGGTGCAGTTTAGACTTGATAAAGCGGGTGTTATTCACTGTCCAATTGGTAAGGCATCTTTCGAGCCTGAAGCGTTGAAAGAGAATTTGCTGGCCCTGATGGGCGCTTTGCACAGGGCCAAACCATCGGCAGCCAAAGGTCAGTACGTCAGGCGCATCACGCTGTCGACGACTATGGGTCCGGGTGTCAAGGTAGACCGGGCTTCAGTGGCTAGTTAAGAATGTATCGAGATTTGAGGAGCTTGGATGGTGCGCTCACCAGAGCGGGTTGGCTGGTGGATGTGGTATCTGGCTCGTCGAAGACCGCGGGTGCACAGAGCAACGGATGTTTGCTGTGTGCTTAATCCGGCTATTAAGGCCCGCGCAGGCGGTGGCCGTGGCCTCATTTGTACATGGGCTTAGGTCATCATCACATCAATCCGACGGAGTTAGTGCGTAATGGGATTAAACCGGGAGCAGAAGAAGACCGTCGTCAGTGAAGTGTCGCAGACTATGTCTGTGGCCCAGGCTGCCATTCTGGCTGAGTATCGAGGCCTTACCGTTGCCGAAGTGTCGGCATTCAGGACCTCGGCGAGGGAGAGCGGTGTCGCCGTGCGTGTGGTGAAGAACACGCTTGCTCGCCGTAGCGTGGCTGGGTCTCAATTTGAGTGTCTTACCGATCATTTTGTCGGTCCTCTGGTCATGATGACATCGGAAGATCCGGTGGCCTTGGCGAAGGTTGTCACTGAGTTTGCCAAGAATCATGAGGTGCTTAAAGTCAAAATCGGCGCGATGGAGGGGGCATTAATTGATGACCAAACCATCAAGGCGCTGGCTCGATTGCCTGGTCGTGAAGAATTACTGACGATGTTGGTTGGAACAATGCAGGCACCCATCGGTAAGTTTGTCCGTACGCTTAACGAAATACCCACCCAGTTTGTGCGCGCTCTGACTGCTGTCAGGGATAGCCGAGAGGCAGCATGAACGGTTACGAATTCCGTCTGGGGGCTTTTAAGTCCAGATACTGGAGAGATACAAATGTCACGTGAAGAAATTCTTAATGCAGTCGCTGAAATGTCAGTTCTGGAGTTATCTGAACTGATTAAAGAGATGGAAGAGAAGTTTGGTGTTTCCGCCGCTGCGGTTGCCGTTGCGGCTCCCGCCGGTGGGGGAGCGGCGGCCGAGAGTGCTGTCGAAGAGCAGACTGAGTTCGATGTAGTTCTGGCGAGCTTTGGTGAGAAGAAAGTGGGCGTTATTAAGGCGGTTCGAGCGATGACTGGTCTTGGACTAAAAGAAGCAAAAGATTTGGTTGAGTCGGCTCCTATACCCGTGCGCGAAGGGGTTAGCAAGGATGAGGCCGAAGAAGCAAAGAAACAACTGGAAGAAGCGGGAGCCACAGTCGAGGTGAAGTAGATGTGGTGGTTGGCGCGCCTGACTGGCGCGCCGAGAATCATGGAAAGCACAGCTGGATTAACGCGGGTGTGCTTCCTTACTGCCCTAGGAAAGCTGCTTGATGCGACTCGGCATCATCGGCGCGTGCGAACAATGATCGAGGAACGCGAATGACTTATTCCTTTACTGAGAAGAAACGCATTAGAAAGACATTCAGTAAGCAGGCCGGTGGTGATCTTGTGCCTAACTTGCTGGATATACAGCGTGGATCTTATCGCAAACTGTTGCAGAAGGACGTTGCTACCCAACAGCGTATCGATCAAGGGTTGCAGGCTGCTTTTAAATCGGTGTTTCCGATAGAAAGTTACAACGGATTAGCATCCCTTGATTTTGTGAGCTACCGGCTCGGTGAGCCAACTTATGACGAACGGGAATGCAAGCGGCAGAGTCGAATTTACTCTGCACCCCTGCATGCTGTTTTGAGACTGCTGGTTTTTGAGAAGGTGGCTGGCGGAGAAAAAGTAATCCGCGATGTTAAGGAGCAAGAGGTATATATGGGTGAGGTGCCACTGATGACCAAGGATGGCACTTTTATTATCAATGGTACCCAACGAGTCATCGTCTCACAGTTACATCGCTCTCCAGGGGTGTTCTTTGATCATGATAAAGGAAAGACACACTCTTCGGGAAAGCTGCTGTTCTCCGCAAGAGTGATCCCCTATCGAGGTTCTTGGCTCGATTTTGAGTTCGACCAGAAGGATCTCATGTATGTGCGCATCGATCGACGGCGCAAGTTGCCGGCGACGGTCATTCTCCGCGCATTGCATTATTCAACGGAAGAGATTTTGGGGTTGTTTTTCGATACTGAAACAGTGCGACTGGTGGCCGAAGGGGTGGTGATTGATTTTGTGCCGGAGCGACTTCGTGGCCAGGATTTTGAGTTCGATATCACGACGCCCTCTGGTGAGGTGATCGTGGAAGCTGGCAAGCGGGTCACGGCACGTCATGTTCGAGCCCTGACCAGTTCGCGGGTCAAGCGGTTGCCGGTCTCGGATACCTACCTTGCACGGAATCCCGGCATGGGCCTATCTAAGGTCCTTGCCAAAGCGGTAGTTGATACCAACACTGGAGAGCTGCTGGCAGATGCCAATGACCAATTGACAGCAGAATTGTTAGCTAACTTTCGAGCTGCGGGCGTGGATGAGATCGAGATTATTTACGCCAATGATATCGATCATGGCCCATTTGTGTCGGATACCTTGCGTGCTGATGACACTCGCAGCGCGCTCGAGGCGCAGATCGAAATCTATCGAATGATGCGACCTGGTGAGCCGCCAACTAAGGATTCTGCCGAGCAGTTGTTCAAGAATTTGTTTTTCAACACCGAACGTTACGACCTGTCCATGGTCGGGCGTATGAAACTCAATCGGCGTCTTGGGCGCCCCTCAGACGAAGGGCCTTCTCACCTCACGCAGGAGGATATCATTGAGGTCTTGCGGTTGATCGTGGGCCTAAAGAACGGACGGGGTGAGACTGACGACATCGATAATCTCGGTAATAGACGGGTTCGCTCAGTCGGTGAACTGGTCGAAAACCAGTTCCGCGTCGGTCTGGTTCGTGTTGAGCGGGCTGTGCGCGAGCGGTTGACTGTCGCGGAGTCGGAAAATCTGACCCCGCAAGATTTGATCAATGCCAAGCCAGTCTCTGCAGTGATCAAAGAGTTTTTTGGTTCGAGTCAGTTGTCCCAATTCATGGATCAGACGAACCCTCTGGCCGAGGTGACCCACAAACGACGGGTTTCCGCGTTAGGCCCCGGTGGTTTGACACGAGAGCGGGCCGGTTTCGAAGTCAGGGACGTACATCCCACACATTACGGTCGCGTGTGTCCGATAGAAACGCCGGAAGGTCCGAATATTGGGTTGATCAATTCGCTGGCAATCTATGCAAGAACAAACGAATACGGCTTTTTGGAGACCCCCTACCGTAAAGTAGTGAAGCGGCGCGTGACCGATGACATTGAATATCTGTCTGCAATTGACGAATTCAAATATGTGATTGCTCAGGCTAACGCACCTCGCAGTGAGCGTGGTGTGTTGTCGGATGCCCTTGTTTCTTGTCGATATCAAAATGAATTCACTCTATCAACGCCGGACAAAATCGATTACATCGACATTGCCCCGTCGCAGATTGTGTCTGTTGCTGCATCGTTGATTCCATTTCTTGAGCATGATGACGCTAACCGCGCGCTCATGGGTTCGAATATGCAGCGGCAGGCGGTGCCAACGTTGCGTAGTGAAAAGCCATTGGTCGGCACTGGTTTTGAAAGAAAAGTAGCCAGTGATTCCGGCGTTGTAGTGATCGCCAGTCGGGGCGGCATGGTTAATTCAGTCGATGCTTCTCGCATTGTCGTCAAAGTGAATGACAAAGAGATGGGAGCAGATGATGCTGGCGTCGATATCTATAGCTTGATCAAATACACACGCTCTAACCAGAATACCACTATCAATCAGCGCCCCCTGGTCAAGGCCGGTGACCAGATCAATGCGGGTGATGTGTTGGCCGACGGTCCTTCGACTGATCTTGGGGAGTTGGCTTTAGGTCGAAACGTGCTCGTCGCTTTTATGCCGTGGAATGGCTACAACTTTGAGGACTCGATTCTGATCTCCGAGCGGTTGGTTCAGGACGATGTTTATACGTCGATACACATTGAAGAACTGCAGTGTGTGGCTCGCGATACGAAACTTGGCTCAGAAGATATTACGGGCGACATACCGAATGTGGGCGACTACGCTCTTGGAAAACTGGACGAAGCCGGCATCATCTATATTGGAGCTGAGGTTGAGCCTAACGATATTCTAGTCGGTAAGGTCACGCCAAAAGGCGAGACACAGTTAACCCCAGAAGAGAAGTTGCTGCGGGCAATATTCGGTGAGAAGGCGTCTGATGTGAAGGACACGTCTCTTAGAATGCCCTCTGGCATGTCAGGGACTGTTATCGATGTGCAGGTGTTTACCCGTGATGGTATCGAGAAAGATAAGCGGGCGTTGGATATCGAAGATTACGAACTTACGCAGATCAAGAAAGACCTGAATGATCAGTTTCGTATCGTTGAGGATGATGCTTATGACCGTATTGAGCAGTTACTGATTGGGAAGGTTGCCGAAGGTGGTCCGGCAGGCCTTGAGTCAGATGCCAAAATCACTCGAACGTACCTGAAGGATTTGCCTCGCGAGAAGTGGTTCGAAGTGCGAGTTCGTGATGAGGAGGTAAATCGTAGTCTTGAGCGTATTCGTGACCATCTGTCTCGTCAGGACAAATACTTCAAGGACCTCTACGACCAGAAGCGTTCGAAACTCGAGGCGGGTGATGAAATGCAGCCGGGTGTACTCAAGCAGGTAAAAGTGTTCGTCGCTGTGAAGCGGCGACTCCAGCCTGGTGACAAGGTTGCTGGACGTCATGGAAACAAGGGTGTGATTTCAAAGATCGTACCGGTCGAAGACATGCCGTATATGGATGATGGTACGACTATTGATATTGTATTGAACCCGTTGGGTGTGCCATCGCGAATGAATGTGGGACAAGTGCTAGAGGCGCATCTGGGTTGGGCATCACACGAATTGGGCAAGCAGATAGGCGCCTTGCTCGATCAACAATCGCCGGTCAGTGATATCAAAGCTCAACTGAGCAAGATTTATAACGGCGACGGTCGACCTAACGGCATTGCATCTTTAACAAATGGTGAGGTGATGGAATTGGCCACCAACCTCCGCGGTGGAGTACCCATGGCGACACCGGTGTTTGACGGTGCATCAGAAAGCGAGATCAAGGACATGTTGAAGTTGGCCGGGCTTCCGGAAAGTGGTCAGACCGTGCTCTATGACGGCAGAACCGGGGAGCAATTCGATCGGCCGGTGACTGTGGGCTATATGTATGTGCTCAAACTGAATCACTTGGTCGACGACAAGATGCATGCACGCTCGACCGGTCCATACAGTCTGATCACGCAGCAACCATTAGGCGGTAAAGCCCAGTTCGGAGGCCAGCGGTTCGGTGAAATGGAAGTGTGGGCATTGGAGGCTTACGGTGCGGCTTATACCTTGCAGGAAATGCTAACGGTTAAGTCCGACGATGTGTCGGGACGAACCAAGATGTATGACAACCTGGTCAAGGGGGATCACCGAATGGAAGCGGCTGTGCCGGAGTCATTTAACGTGTTGGTAAAGGAAATCAGGGCGCTTGCCCTCAATATCGAAAAGAGGGAAGAGCGTTAGTGCTGCAAATAACGCAGCACCGACCACCCAATAAAGCCCGGAATAAGTTTGAGGAATTTCAATGAAAGATCTCTTTAGCTTGATCAACAAGCCTGATACGAGTCACGACTTTGACAACATACGCATCGGTATTGCTTCGCCTGACAAGATTCGGTCATGGTCTTTCGGTGAGGTAAAGAAGCCCGAGACCATCAATTACCGAACGTTTAAGCCAGAGCGCGATGGCCTGTTTTGTGCAAAGTTGTTTGGGCCCATGAGCGACTACGAGTGTTTGTGCGGTAAGTATAAGAGACTCAAACATCGCGGAGTCATCTGCGAGAAGTGCGGAGTGGAAGTTACCTTGTCGAAAGTGCGGCGCGAGCGCATGGGTCATATCGAACTGGCCAGCCCGTGCGCCCATATCTGGTTTCTCAAGTCGCTACCGTCTCGGTTGGGTGTATTGCTTGATAAAACTGTGCGGGAAATTGAGCGAGTGTTGTATTTCGAAGCGTATATGGTCGTTAACAAATCCGACGATATGTGGTTATTGCCGACCATCAGGGAAGATCATGAGTGGAAGGCAGGCTTTGACACAACCGGGTTACTCAAGCGATTAATTAAGGCTGGTGCGAGTACAAAGGATATTCAAAATCTCCTTGAATCACTGAAAAGCGAACAGTTCGGTGAGGACGAATGGTACGAGGGTGCAGTGGTCCTTCTTAAAAAGGCCGTTAACCTTTTAAAGAAGGACGTGGCTGAAATTAAGTCCAAATCGAAAGGCGTTTCTGACAAGGATGAGTTCGATGCCCGTGCAGCCGAGGATGAAATTATCACGCAATACCTGCAGGATAAAAAACTAAATCAGGGCGCATTATTGAGTGAGGACGAGTATCACGAGCGCATAGTCCTTGAGTCGGGGCTTGAGGCATCTATGGGTGCCGAGGCTATTCGAAGTTTACTGAAATCGTTAGATCTCAAGTCGGAACGTGACACACTTCGCACCGAATTGAGTGAGACTAAATCGGAAACCAAGTTTAAGAAGCTGACCAAACGATTAAAGGTTGTTGAAGGGTTTATCAATTCAGGTAACAAACCTGAGTGGATGGTGATGGAGGTGTTGCCGGTTTTGCCGCCCGACCTGAGGCCCTTGGTGCCGCTTGATGGTGGACGTTTCGCAACGTCGGATTTGAACGACTTGTATCGTCGAGTGATTAATCGCAATAACCGATTGCGTCGGCTGCTTGATTTGAATGCGCCGGCTATCATCGTGCGAAATGAGAAGCGCATGCTTCAGGAGTCGGTTGACTCATTACTCGACAACGGGCGGCGGGGGAAGCCGGTCACCGGTTCCAACAAGCGTCAATTGAAGTCGCTAGCCGACATGATCAAAGGCAAGCAGGGTCGTTTTCGTCAGAACCTGCTGGGCAAACGGGTAGATTACTCGGGACGGTCTGTCATTGTGGTTGGTCCAACTCTGAAGTTACATCAATGTGGGTTGCCTAAGAAAATGGCGTTAGAGTTATTTAAGCCCTTCATTTTCTCCCGGTTGGAGCTTCGTGGCCTATCGACGACCATAAAGCAGTCAAAGAAGATGGTAGACAACGAGGAGCTTGAAGTCTGGGACATTCTCGAAGAGGTGATACGGGAGCATCCTGTATTGCTGAACCGAGCACCTACGCTTCACCGGCTTGGTATTCAAGCCTTTGAACCGGTGCTGGTTGAAGGCAAGGCAATCCAACTGCATCCGTTGGTATGTACTGCCTACAATGCAGATTTTGATGGCGATCAGATGGCGGTGCATATTCCTCTGTCGATCGAATCACAACTGGAGGCGCGATCGTTAATGATGTCCTCCAACAATGTGCTCCATCCGGCCAATGGGGAACCGATCATTGGTCCCTCGCAGGATATTGTTCTGGGTCTTTACTACATGACGCGTGAGCGGGTAAATGACCGTGGCGAGGGCAGTGTGTTTGCTGACGTCGCGGAGACGCGCCGAGCTTATGACACGGGACAGGTGTCGCTCCATGCCAAAATCAAGGTCCGTATTGCGGAACAACGGCTCGGCGAGGATGGTGGTTTGACCAAGATGGTCACTCTTCGTGATACAACGGTTGGACGTGCGTTGCTAATGGAGATTCTTCCCGACGGGTTGCCCTTTGATCTGGTTAATAAGACGTTGCGCAAGCGCGCCATCTCGATGGTTATCGACGAATGCTATCGGCAGATCGGTTTGAAGGAAACGGTCGTTTTCTGTGATCAGTTGATGTACGTGGGGTTCTCCATGGCGGCGAAAGGTGGTGTATCCATCGGTGTCGATGACATGATCGTGCCGGACACCAAGCCAGAGCGCCTCGCAACAGCAGAGCAGGAGGTAAAAAGCATACAGGAACAGTACAGTTCAGGCCTTCTGACTGATGGTGAGCGGTATAACAAAGTTGTGGACATCTGGACTCACGCCAGTGAGGTAGTAGCAGATGAGATGATGAAGGAAATTCAGCACGAGGTGGTTGTTGACGTTGATGGCAATGAAGTAGTTCAAGAATCTTTCAATTCAATCTACATGATGGCTGATTCTGGTGCGCGAGGCAGTCCAGCGCAGATCCGACAACTGGCCGGTATGCGTGGTCTGATGGCTAAACCTGATGGCTCCATCATTGAAACTCCAATCACTGCTAATTTCCGTGAAGGGCTGAATGTTCTTCAGTACTTTATTTCTACCCACGGCGCCCGTAAGGGCCTGGCGGACACTGCGCTGAAAACAGCTAACTCAGGCTATCTCACCCGTCGACTGGTCGACGTCTGTCAGGACTTGGTTGTGAATGACGATGATTGTGGAACAAAGCAGGGCATTCTTCTCGACGCTGTTGTTCAGGGTGGAGAGGTCATGGTTCCATTAACGGATCGAATTCTTGGGCGAGTGGTTGGCGAAAAAGTGGCGAGTCCACAGGGGAAAGTCCTTCTGAAGCCGGGTGAAATGATTGATGAGGCTGCCATACAGTTGGTAGAAGAACACAATATCAATCAAATCAGGGTGCGTTCGCCGGTTACGTGTGAGACTCGTTATGGTATCTGCGCTACATGTTATGGACGTGATCTGGCTCGGGGACATCTAGTCAATCGGGGCGAGGCGGTGGGGGTCATGGCGGCACAGAGTATCGGTGAACCCGGTACCCAGTTGACTATGCGGACTTTTCATATCGGGGGTGCGGCGTCTCGAGCGGCTACGGCCAGCAAAGTTACGGTCAGGAGCGAGGGGACCGCCCGTTATGGTCGCTTCCGGGTTGTCAGGCGTGCTGATGGCAGGAACGTTGTGATATCGCGATCTGGTGAGTTGGTCGTTCAGGATACTTATGGTGTTGATCGTGAGCGATATAAGTTGCCTTTCGGCGCCGAGTTAACGATTAACGACGGTGATGCAGTGGCTGCGGGCCAGTTGGTTGCCAGCTGGGATCCGCATACGCATCCCATCATCACGGTGGCACCGGGTAAGGTCAGTTTCAAAAATATGGATGATGGCGTCACAGTGACCCGTCAGGTGGATGAGTTGACCGGTTCCACGACACATGTGGTCCTTGACCCCAAACAGAGACGGGGTACCGCACAGGAAATGCGCCCTGCCATTGAGATTGTTGATGCCAGTGGCCGAGCGAAAAAAATTCCCGGAAGTGAACGCGAAGCCCGTTACCAGATGCCTCCCGGTGCAACCATTACGGTGGTTGATGGACAGGCGATAGACGCAGGCGCCGTGTTGGCGAGGATTCCACAAGAAGGTTCAAAAACGCGGGATATAACCGGTGGTTTGCCTCGAGTGGCGGAACTCTTTGAGGCTCGAAGGGCAAAGGAACCTGCCATTTTGTCAACACATAGCGGTCTGATCTCTTTTGGTAAAGAAGTGAAAACCAAAATTCGACTTGTCATCACAGATGATAAGAATCGAGAACATGAGATGCAGATTTCGAAGACTCGCCCAATTAGTGTTTTTGAGGGAGAACACATAGAGCGAGGGGATGAGATCGTTGAAGGACCTCGAGCCGCTGCAGATATTCTCGAGTTGCTCGGTGTGGAGCCATTGACGACATTTATTGTTAACGAAGTGCAGGAGGTTTATCGATTGCAGGGCGTTAAGATCAACGACAAGCATATCGAGGTGATCGTCCGCCAGATGCTGAGAAAAGTGCGTGTGACAAAGCCTGGCGATACCCGATATCTGAAAGATGACATGGTTGAGCGTTCTACTATGCTGAAAGAGAATGACGCATTCGTGGCCGATGGAAAGAAGCCTGCTGCTTTCGTGCCCATACTGTTGGGTATTACCAAAGGGTCACTCAGTACCGAGTCGTTTATTTCGGCGGCCTCTTTTCAGGAAACCACCCGTGTTCTGACCGACGCATCGATGCAAGGGAAGACCGATCACCTGCGTGGCCTCAAAGAGAATGTCATTGTTGGTCGGCTCATCCCTGCTGGGACCGGATTGGCATTCCATGAGGAACGTCGGCGGCGACGTGCTGAAGTGGTGGCGGAAGACAATGAGCGCGAGGAAATGATTTTTGGCGCTGAGCTAGGTGAGACAACCGATGTGGCAAATGTAGACTTTGGAGAGGCGGTGAATCAGTAATGGTGAGTCCAGTTCGAGTCGAACGTTGCTTATAGGCCGTAAATCGTGATGAAACTTGACATTTCTTCGAGGCCCGGCCTAGAATCTGCGCCCTTTTGCAAGGTTCTTCGGGGTTCCTGATGGAGACCCTGGGATAGACTTATGCCTACTATTAATCAGTTGGTCAGAAAATCACGGTCTCGGCACCAGAAGAAGTCGAATGTGCCGGCACTGGCTGCGTCGCCCCAGAAACGGGGTGTGTGTACGCGCGTATATACGACCACACCCAAGAAGCCAAATTCAGCATTGCGCAAGGTGGCTCGGGTGCGATTAACCAACGGTTACGAGGTGACGAGTTATATCGGTGGTGAGGGGCACAATCTGCAGGAACACTCAGTGGTGCTGATTCGAGGTGGACGAGTCAAGGATTTGCCCGGCGTCCGTTACCACACGGTGCGCGGCACATTGGATACGTCTGGCGTCGGTGATCGTCGACAGGGGCGTTCGAAGTATGGTGCTAAGCGACCTAAAGCATGAAGACGGCGCGGCTATACCACAGGTCCCGACTCGTTTAGACAGACATTAAATGGTCCTGGTCGAGTAGTTTTTGGCCGGGTAAATAAAGTGCTCAATTCTAGGATTGAGTGAAAACAAGCCGCGACGGTAACCAGACGTTGCTAGCGGCAAATAGCGGTTACGCCAGGATTGGATGAACCAGGCGTTGGTGGGGTTACGCCAACGGCTTAAGCCGATGATTGTGGTTGGAAGAGATCACTTGGTGTGGACGTTTTGGGCATATGTTCCTCGACGAACGCAGATTGATGCACTCATCGAAAACGAGAATTGATTAGGAATAAATAGGGATGCCAAGGCGTAGAGAAGTACCTAAACGAGTGATGTTGCCGGATCCGAAGTTTAAGGATCAGACAGTCGCTAAGTTTATTAATGTGATTATGCTCGACGGTAAGAAGTCAATTGCCGAGGGCATTATTTATGGTGCGCTCGATATTATCCAGGACCGTGGAGCGGAGAAACCGCTCGATATTTTCTACCAAGCGCTGGAAAACATTCGGCCGGTCGTCGAGGTTAAAAGTCGACGTGTTGGCGGGGCCACCTACCAGGTGCCAGTTGAAGTGCGACCGAGTCGCCGTAACGCTCTCGCTATGCGTTGGCTAGTCGAATCTGCACGAAAGCGTGGTGAAAAATCGATGACGCAACGTTTGGCAGGTGAGTTAATGGACGCGGCTGACAACCGAGGCGGTTCCGCGCGCAAGAAAGATGAAGTGCATCGAATGGCAGAGGCAAATAAGGCGTTTTCGCATTATCGTTTCTAATAAACGTAGCGGGCTCGACGCGCAACCGAAATTTTCTATTTAAGGCATTACTCAGGACACATCGTGGCAAGAACCATCCCTCTCGAGCGCTACCGCAATATCGGTATCATGGCTCATATTGATGCCGGTAAGACGACAACGACTGAGCGCGTCCTTTTTTATACGGGTATCTCCCACAAGTTGGGTGAGGTTCATGACGGCAATGCCGTTATGGATTGGATGGAACAAGAACAGGAAAGAGGTATAACGATTACCTCGGCTGCGACTACGTGTTTTTGGCAGGGCATGGAGCAACAGTATCCCGAGCACAGAATCAACATCATTGACACGCCTGGGCATGTCGATTTTACGATTGAGGTCGAGCGGTCCCTGCGTGTTCTCGATGGAGCGGTTGCAGTGTTTTGCGCGGTCGGTGGCGTTGAGCCGCAATCTGAGACGGTGTGGCGGCAGGCTGATCGTTACGGCGTTCCGCGCCTGGCCTTTATCAACAAGATGGATCGGACGGGTGCTGACTTTGAAAGGGTAGTAGAACAGATTCGGCAGCGGCTCGGTGCAACGACTGTTGCTATACAAATGCCTATCGGTGCTGAGGATAGTTTTCAGGGGGTCATTGATCTGGTCGAAATGCAGGCAATCTACTGGGACGAGGAAACCAACGGCACTAAATTTGAGAGAACAGCTATTCCCGAGGCACTCGTACCGCGGGCGCGTGAGTTGCATGAAGAGATGCTTGCCGCTGCGGCTGAGGCAAGTGATGAGCTGACCGAAAGTTATCTCGAAACTGGAACGTTATCCACCGATCAGATCAAGCAAGGGCTGCGTTTGCGGACGCATGCAAACGAACTTGTTCTTGTGACATGTGGCTCTGCTTTCAAGAATAAGGGTGTTCAGGCGGTGCTGGATGCGGTGATTGATTATTTGCCAAACCCGACTGAGGTGGCTGCAATTGAAGGTGCGGGTGAAAAAGAGGGCTCAGTTATCGTGCGTAAGTCGTCAGATGACGAAGGCTTTGCGGCACTTGGGTTTAAGATCATGACGGATCCGTTTGTCGGTCAGTTGGTCTTTTTCCGTGTTTATTCGGGTGTCTTGAAAACGGGCGATACCGTGCTCAACCCGGTTAAAGGGAAGAAACAGAGAATTGGTCGTATTCTGCAGATGCACGCTAATTCGCGGGAGGAAGTGAAGGAAGTCCGGGCGGGTGATATCGCGGCCGCGGTAGGGCTAAAGAATGTTTCTACGGGAGACACGCTGTGTGACCCTGATAGTTATATCGTGTTGGAACAGATGGATTTCCCTGAGCCTGTTATTTCGCAGGCTGTGGAACCGAAGACCAAATCTGATCAGGAAAAATTAGGTGTTGCTCTGAGTAAGTTAGCTCAGGAGGACCCGTCTTTCAAGGTTTCCTCAGATGAAGAATCGGGCCAGACCATTATTTCCGGAATGGGTGAATTGCACCTCGATATCATCATCGATCGGTTACGGCGAGAGTTCGCTGTCGATGCCAACATTGGTAAACCTCAAGTGGCTTACCGAGAGACCGTCGGCCGCATGATCGAACAAGAATATAAGCACGCGAAGCAGACGGGCGGACGTGGACAGTACGGTCATGTCCATCTCCGAGTGGAGCCGTCGGAACCAGGAGCTGGATTTGAATTCGTTGATGCGATTAAGGGTGGTTCGGTGCCAAAGGAATACATCCCAGCGGTAAGGAAGGGCGTTAGCGAAGCAATGGAAGCTGGCGTTGTGGCGGGTTACCCAGTGATCGACGTAAAAACAACATTATTCGATGGTTCGTATCATGAGGTTGATTCTTCGGAGCACGCGTTCAAAGCAGCTGCCATTCAAGCATTTCGTGAAGCAAGTATGCGTGCCGCGCCGGAATTATTGGAGCCAATCATGCATGTCGAAGTGGTTACGCCTGAAAACTATATGGGCGCTGTTACTGGTGACATCAATTCGCGGCGAGGCGTGATTATCGGGATTGAGGATGTACCGGCGGGAAAGATTGTGCGGTCAGATGTGCCGCTCGCCGAGATGTTTGGCTATGCGACATCTTTGCGATCTGCAACGCAGGGACGAGCGACTTACTCGATGGAATTTGGAAGTTACATGTCAGCGCCGGTGAGTGTGACTGAGGTCGTGATGAAGAAAGCGAGTTAGGGCGGGAAGGTAGTACTCGAACAGACATTAATCATTTAATGTGGAGATGAAGCAGTGGCGAAAGAGAAATTTGAACGAACGAAGCCGCATGTCAATGTTGGCACGATCGGTCATGTTGATCATGGCAAGACGACGCTGACAGCGGCGATCACGCGGGTGTTGGGGGCGAAATATGGCGGCGAGTTCAAGGCCTTTGACGAGATTGACAATGCGCCGGAGGAACGCGCGCGAGGGATTACGATAGCGACGGCTCATGTAGAGTATGAGTCAGAAGCGCGCCATTACGCGCATGTAGATTGCCCGGGTCATGCGGATTATGTAAAGAATATGATTACCGGAGCGGCACAGATGGACGGTGCAGTTTTGGTGGTGTCAGCAGCAGACGGACCGATGCCACAGACGCGTGAGCATATTCTGTTAGCTCGGCAGGTGGGTGTGCCCTATATCGTGGTGTACTTGAACAAGGTCGATATGGTGGACGATGAGGAGTTGTTGGAGTTGGTAGAGATGGAGGTACGCGATCTACTGACGAGTTACGATTTTCCAGGGGATGACACACCGATCATTACTGGTTCGGCGTTGAAGGCATTGGAAGGTGAGGCGTCGGAGCAGGGTGAGGAGTCGATTATTCGTTTGGCAGAGGCGCTGGATTCTTATATTCCGGAACCTGAGCGGGCGATAGACGGTGCATTTTTAATGCCGATTGAGGATGTTTTTTCAATTTCGGGTCGTGGCACGGTGGTGACTGGTCGAATTGAGAGGGGTGTAGTAAAGGTCGGTGAAGAGGTAGAGATTGTTGGCATTAAAGATACGGAGAAGACGACCTGCACGGGGGTAGAGATGTTCAGGAAGTTGCTTGATGAAGGTCAAGCGGGTGACAACGTGGGTGTATTGTTGCGCGGTGTTAAGAGGGAAGACGTTGAGCGGGGCCAAGTGTTATCGAAGCCTGGTTCAATCACGCCGCACACGGTATTTGAGGCGGAGATTTACGTGTTATCGAAGGATGAAGGTGGTCGTCATACGCCGTTTTTCCAGGGTTATCGTCCCCAATTCTATTTTCGCACGACCGATGTGACCGGTCAGTGTGAGTTAGCAGAGGGAGTGGAGATGGTGATGCCCGGTGACAACGTCAATATTAAGGCGAAGTTAATTGCCCCGATTGCGATGGAAGAGGGTTTACGGTTTGCCATTCGAGAAGGTGGTCGAACAGTAGGCGCCGGCGTCGTCGCTAGTGTCATTGAGTGAAAGTGGCATTGGCAATACTCACGCAACGGTAGGCTAATTTAAGAGAGAATTCATGGCAGCGAACGTAGCAAGTCAGAAGATTAGGATCCGGTTAAAGGCGTTTGATCATCGAATGATTGATCGCTCAGCTCAGGAAATCGTAGACACCGCCCGGCGGACTGGTGCGATTGTGCGTGGGCCAATTCCTCTACCGACTAAGAAGGAACGTTACAACCTGCTTCGTTCTCCGCATAAATACAAGGCCTCACGTGATCAGATGGAAATACGAATTTACAAGCGGATCATGGACATTGTTGAGCCGACCGATAAGACGGTCGACGCATTGATGAAGCTTGATCTCGCTGCGGGCGTTGATGTCGAGATCAAATTGGGCTAATTCGGATCAGCGAAGCACAGGACAAAGGATCAATCATGGCGCTCGGTATCATAGGAAAGAAGGTGGGCATGACCCGTATATTCGATGATGCTGGTCGATCCACACCGGTTACCGTGGTGGAGGTGGAGCCGAATTATGTGACGCAGGTCAAAGGCCTCGATCGAGATGGTTACTGCGCTTTACAGGTTACGGTTGGTAGTCGGCGGCCTGGCCGTGTCAGCCAAGCGTTAAAGGGGCACTACGCGGCCGCGAACGTTGAACCGGGTCGTGGGACGTGGGAGTTTCGAGTGGATGCCGATGTTGCGGCTTCCTATGAGTTGGGGAGTGCGATCGGCCCCGATATGTTAGAGGTCGGCCAGAGTGTTGATGTGCAAGGTACAACCAAAGGTCGTGGGTTTGCAGGAGTGATGCGACGCCATGGTTTTGCTGGTGGTCGAGCGACCCATGGCAATTCAAAAGCGCATCGGAAGCCAGGTTCGATCGGGCAGAATCAGGATCCCGGGCGAGTTTTTAAAGGAAAGAAAATGGCGGGTCACATGGGTAATGTGAATCGCACACAGCAAAACCTAACGGTGGTTCGAGTGGACAGTAAGCGCAATCTCGTCCTTATTCGGGGTTCGGTGCCGGGACCCCGCGGGTTTGATCTTGTCATTGAACCGTCGGTGAAATCGAGAGGCGCGACTGTCAGTCGAGCGCCGGCAGCCGAACAAGATCAGGGATGAATTTAATGGATCTCCCCGTCATACAAGCAGATGGCAATCCGTCCGGCACGGTTGCGGTGGATGAAACTGTGTTTGGTGTGCCGTTTAAAGAGCCTTTGGTCCATCAGGTGGTAACGGCTTACCTGGCTGGTGGGCGCGCTGGAACCAGCGCGCAGAAAAACCGGTCAAGGGTACGAGGCGGTGGGCGAAAGCCATTTCGGCAGAAAGGTACAGGTAGCGCTCGGGCTGGTACGATTCGTAGTCCCTTGTGGCGTGGCGGTGGCACGATATTTGCCGCCAGCACCCGTAGTTATGCGCAAAAAGTAAATCGCAAGGCATACCGTGTCGCACTCCGCTCGATTTTGTCGGAACTCGTACGCCAAGATCGGTTGCGACTGTGTGACGCCATCGAGCTTGACGAGCCGAGAACACGCTTATTGATTGCGCTCCTTAAGCAATTAGACATCGTTGACAAGCGCCGAATTTTTCTTGTCACGGCCGACCACCATGAGTCTCTCGCCTTGGCTTGTCGCAATGTCGTGGGCGTTAATACATCTGAGGTTGCACACATTGACCCTGTCAGTTTGATTGATCACGATACCGTGATATTGACGTCGGCGGCACTTAAAAAATTGGAGTCGTCACTGCTATGAACGCGGAACGGATGCATCAGGTTTTGCTTCGTCCGGTGGTATCGGAGAAGAGCACTAATGCTGCGGAAGCTAATCGACAAGTTGTTTTCGAGGTGTTGGAGAATGCGACCAAGGCCGAAGTGCGAGAGGCGGTAGAGAAATTATTCGATGTATCGGTTACGGCAGTGCAGGTGTTGAACGTGCGCGGAAAAATTAAACGATTTGGGAAGACTCCCGGTAAGCGAAACAACTGGAAAAAGGCTTATGTGCGGCTGGCGGCCGGCGATGATATCGATTTTCTGGGTTCGGGTGCTTGACCTTATTAATCCAATCGCGGATTAGGTGATTTAAGAAAAATGGCACTGATCAGGCAAAAACCAACATCACCAGGCCGTCGTGGCATGGTCAAAGTTGTTTCGCCCGAACTTCACAAGGGGCGACCCTATGCTCCACTGGTGGTGCCGAAGAAGACGATAGATGGACGTAATAACATGGGTCGCATCACGGTGAGGCATCGTGGTGGTGGACACAAACGCCATTATCGTCTTATCGACTTCAAGCGAAACAAGACAGGTTTGTCGGCTCGGGTAGAGCGTTTGGAGTATGATCCAAATCGCAGCGCACACATCGCGTTGTTGCTGTATGCTGATGGCGAGCGTCGTTACATCATCGCTCCGCGGGGTTTAACGGCAGGTGATCGTGTTGAATCTGGGTCTGAAGCGGCGATTCGCGCTGGTAATAATTTGCCGTTGCGAAGCATACCCATTGGAACCGTTATTCACTGCATCGAACTGAAACCTGGAAAGGGTGCACAACTCGCCCGTTCGGCGGGTGTCTCCGCTCAGTACGTGGGGCGCGAAGGGCAGTATGCTTTGTTGAGACTGCGTTCCGGTGAAATGCGCAGGATTCACGTGAACTGTTCGGCTACGGTTGGTGAAGTGGGTAACCAGGAAAACTCACTGCGAAAATTGGGTAAGGCAGGTGCTAAACGATGGCGGGGAATTCGGCCTACTGTGCGAGGAGTGGCCATGAACCCGGTAGATCACCCACACGGTGGCGGAGAGGGGCGGACCTCTGGTGGGCGTGACCCGGTTACCCCTTGGGGCGTTCCTACCAAAGGACACAGAACAAGACACAACAAGCGAACGGATAGCATGATTATGCGTCGGCGTAGGAGAAAGTAGCCATGCCCCGATCAGTTAAAAAGGGCCCTTTTGTAGATGGTCATTTGTGGACGAAAGCGATGGCAGCTCGCGGTGCGGGGTCGAGACGACCAATCCGTACCTGGTCGCGCCGTTCAGTGGTGATGCCAGAATTTGTTGGCCTTACGATTGCGGTCCACAACGGTCGCCAACACATTCCGGTTCTCATTACGGAAAACATGGTGGGCCATAAGTTGGGTGAGTTTGCAGCCACTCGTACATTTAGGAGCCATGCGGCAGACCGCAAGGCCAAGTAACGGAACCCGATAATGGAAGTTAAGGCGCTTGCCAAATACATTCGCATTTCTCCACAGAAGTGTCGACTTGTTGCGGACCAGGTTCGCCGCCAACCCGTAGCACGAGCGCTGGAGTTGCTTCAGTTCAGCCCGCGTAAAGCCGCTTTGCCTATTCGTAAGGCGCTTGAGTCGGCTATTGCCAATGCTGAGCACAACGAAGGCGCCGATATCGATGAGTTGCGAGTGCATTCGATCATGATTGATGAAGGACCGGTAATGAAACGATGGAGGGCGCGAGCCAAGGGTCGTGCGGCATCGATTATTAAGCGCACCAGCCATATTACTGTCACGGTCAGTGACCAAAAGAGGGGGGGTAATTAAATGGGTCAGAAAGTCCACCCAATTGGCTTTCGCCTCGGCATTATTCGGGACTGGGACGCAAAGTGGTTTGCAACGGGTAAGAATTATGCGACGAATTTGGTCGCCGATCAGAAAGTCAGACGCTTTCTCCGTGAGAGATTGTCGAACGCAGCAGTCAGCAGGATTGAGTTGCTGCGTGCTGGAACCTCTCTAAACGTAACTCTACATACCGGGAGACCCGGTATTGTGATTGGTAAAAAGGGTGAGGACATTGAGCGCCTGCGCGGTGCGCTGATGGCAATGAATGGGGGCCCGGTGCAGATTTCTGTTGAGGAGATCAGGAAGCCAGAATTGGATGCAAGGCTGGTAGCTGACAACATCTGTCAACAGTTGGTTAAACGCATCATGTTTCGTCGTGCCATGCGCCGAGCCGTGCAAAATGCAATGCGCCTAGGTGCTCAGGGCGTCAAGGTAATGGTGGCTGGTCGTCTAAACGGAGCGGAAATTGCTCGGACAGAGTGGTATCGCGAGGGTCGCGTGCCATTGCATACCCTAAGAGCAGATGTGGATTATGGTTTTGCTGAAGCGCACACGACTTATGGTGTCATCGGTGTGAAGGTGTGGATCTTCAACGGTGAAATCATGCCGACCGATGAGCAAGAAGAGACTGAGACTCCGACCGCCGCTGCCTAACGGCCATTGCATCAACAGGAATCATTGATAGACGGAATACCAGGGTCATGCTGCAGCCGAAAAGAACCAAATACAGGAAACAACAAAAGGGGCGCAATCGGGGCTTAGCGCAACGGGGCAGTCGTGTCAGTTTCGGTGAGTATGGGCTTCAATGTACGGGTAGAGGCCGACTTACCTCGCGACAGATTGAAGCCGCACGTCGAGCGATCAACCGTTACGTGAAACGCGGTGCTCGAGTCTGGATTCGAGTGTTTCCTGATAAGCCAGTATCAAAGAAGCCGCTGGAAGTGCGTATGGGCAAGGGGAAGGGTAATCCTGAATATTGGGTTGCATTGGTTCAGCCTGGGACGGTGCTATACGAACTTCAGGGCGTAGGTGAGCCTCTTGCACGAGAAGCATTGCGCTTAGCAGGTGCCAAACTCCCCATCGCCACTTCCTTTGTGAAGCGTCAGGCTGCTTGATATGGCAGATAAAGATAAAATTCCCTCGTTGTCAACAACCGAGTTGGAGTCTGAATTGCTTGAGTTGCGAAAAGAGCAGTTCAATCTTCGAATGCAGCGTGGTACTGGACAGTTGGCTAATCCCTCCAGATTTAAGAGTGTGCGCCGAGATATTGCCCGCATAAAGACGCGGATGACTGAAATTGACAGGAGTAGTGCATGAGTGATCATGAGCCAAGTGATGTCGGTCAGGTGAGCACGGCGCCGGAGGGACGCACCGTAAAGGGGCGCGTTATCAGTTGTAAAATGGACAAGACCGTTACTGTTTTGGTGGAGCGGCGATTGCAGCATCCGTTGTATAAGAAATACATTCGACGCTCCACTAAATTGCATGTTCATGACGAGAGTAATGAATGTCGTGACGGAGATACCGTTTTGCTTAAGGAATGTCGCCCCTTATCAAAGACCAAGAACTGGCAGGTTGTTGAGGTTGTTGGCCGATCTCGTCAGGGAGGCGAGGGATGATTCAGGTACAGACCATGCTAGACGTGGCTGACAATAGCGGTGCCCGACGCATCCAGTGCATTAAGGTGCTCGGCGGTTCCAAACGCCGTTATGCCGGAGTGGGGGATGTGATTAAGGTTACTATAAAAGAGGCAATACCAAACAGCCGTGTGAAAAAGGGTGAGTTGTTCGACGCAGTGGTAGTGCGCACTCGGCATGGAGTGCGGAGAGCCGACGGATCTCTGGTCCGTTTTGACCGCAATGCAGCGGTACTGCTTAACCCTCAGTTGCAGCCGATTGGAACCCGCATTTTCGGACCGGTAACACGGGAACTGAGAACAGAAAAGTTCATGCGGATTATTTCACTCGCGCCAGAGGTGCTCTAGAGGCGCCTCGATGAACAGAATTATGGACGCCGCAGTATGAATAAGATTATTAAGGGTGATGATGTCATCGTTCTTGCTGGCCGGGACAAAGGGAAGCGGGGGACAGTGCTGCGAATATTGAATAACCGTCAGGTGTTGGTCGACAGCGTTAATGTGGTCAAGAAACACGTTCGACCCAATCCCAATAAAGGTGAGACGGGTGGGATCATTCAGAAAGAGATGCCCGTAGCCCTGTCGAATGTCGCTGTGTACAACCCGAACTCGAGCAAGGGTGATCGTATCGGTATTAAGTGGCTTGAAGATGGACGCAAGGTGCGTTTTTTCAAGTCAGATGGTGAAGTCATTGATCAAGATTAAAGATTAGGCGCGATGAAATGACGAGGCTAGAAGACTATTACCGGGCTACCGTGGTGCCGGCGTTGTATGAACAGTTTAAGTATATGAGCATTATGCAAGTTCCCCGGTTCCAGAAGATCACGCTAAATATGGGAGTGGGTGAGGCGTTGGTCGACAAGAATGTGCTGGCGTCGGCAGTCAATGATCTCACCAAGATCGCTGGGCAAAAACCCATCATCACAAAGGCGCGGAAGTCTGTTGCGGCGTTTAAGGTGAGGGAAGGATGGGCGATTGGCTGTAAGGTTACTCTCCGTCGGGAACGAATGTATGAGTTTCTTGATCGATTGATTTCTGTGGCATTGCCCCGAACGCGTGATTTCCGCGGCCTTCCCGAGCGGGCGTTCGATGGGCGCGGCAACTACAGTTTGGGTTGCAAGGAACAGATCATTTTCCCCGAGGTTGACTACGACAAGATCGACACAATTCGAGGGTTGGACATAGCGATAACCACATCGGCGAAAACTGATGCAGAAGCGGAAGCGCTATTAAGGGCATTCAATTTTCCGCTGCGTAACTAATTAGATAAGGATCGCCTGATATGGCAAAGAAATCGATGGTTGCGCGTGAAGTGAAGCGCAAAAAACTTGAGCAACAGTATGCTGATATGCGGGCGACGTTGAAGAGGCAGGTACTTGACGAAGGGTTGAGCGAAGAAGAGCGACGTGAGGCGATGATGAGTCTTCAACGATTGCCCCGCGACTCTTCACGAAGTCGGCAACGTAATCGGTGTGCCTTGACCGGTAGACCGAGAGGTTATTTTCGCCGTTTTGGATTAAGTCGGAACATCCTTCGGGAAATTGTCTTGCGTGGAGAAGCGCCAGGCGTCATCAAGGCCAGTTGGTGAGCAAGGGGAGTCGATAGAACTTATGAGCATGTCTGATCCGATTGCCGATATGTTGACCCGGATTCGTAATGGCCAGTCGGCAGGTAAGCCAACAATTACCATGCCGGCTTCAAAGGCGAAGACCGCTATCGCTAAAGTGCTTGTTGACGAGGGGTTTGTTACGGGCTGGGAGTTGACCGAGGTTGATAACAAACCGACCCTCAATGTCACCCTTAAGTATTATCGAGATGAGCCGGTGATCGAGGAGTTGACGCGGGTCAGCAAGCCAGGTTGGCGAGTGTATTGCGGGGCAGATGAACTGCCATCTGCTAACGGTGGTTTGGGCATTGTGGTCATATCGACCTCACGTGGGTTGATGACTGATAAACAGGCTCGCACTGAAGGGTTGGGCGGCGAAGTTTTGTGCCGAGTGTGTTGATCGAGAGACTCACAATAATGTATCAGCTAATTTTTAGGACCTATCGAACGGGAGGCCGATTTAGATGTCACGCGTAGCCAAAAACCCAGTCGATCTGCCGTCGAGTGTTGAAGTAAAAATGAGCGGACGACATATCCAAGTAAAAGGTCCGAAAGGTGAGTTATCACTCAATTTGCATCCGACCGTCGACATGGTGCACGAGGACAATCAGATTCGATTAGCGGCATCAACAGACGATAGTGCAATGGCCATGGCTGGGACTATGCGTGCACTGGTTAGCAACATGGTTACCGGTGTATCTGTCGGTTACGAGAAAAAGTTAACGATCGTAGGCGTCGGTTACCGAGCCCAGGTTCAAGGAAGTTCCTTGAACCTGAGTCTGGGATTTTCCCACCCAGTGGTTTATCAGATTGCTAAGGGTGTTTCGGTTGAAACCCCGAGTCAGACCCAAATAGTCGTTTCGGGCACGGATAAGCAGCTGGTCGGTCAGACGGCTGCTGAAATTCGTAGATTTCGACCCCCAGAGCCCTACAAGGGAAAGGGTGTGCGCTATGCCGATGAGCAGGTCCGTCGAAAGCAGGCGAAGAAAGCGTAACCACAGTTTAAGAATTTGAGAACATGTTTAATAAGAAAAAAGCTAGGTTAAGACGATCAACTAGGACGCGGGCCCGAATTAAGCGTCTGGGGTCGTATCGCCTGTGCGTGTATCGCTCTCCACGACATGTTTACGCACAGATAATTGATGAGGGCAAGGCCCAGGTGATAGTCAGCGCGTCGACGACAGAACGCGAATTGCGGGACCAGATTAAGTATGGTGGTAACGTCGCAGCTGCTCAGGCGGTGGGTAAGCGCTTAGCCGACAGGGCTATTGCGTCGGGCGTCAGTCGAGTTGCTTTCGACCGGTCCGGTTACAAGTACCACGGTCGGGTAAAGGCGTTGGCAGACGCAGCAAGAGAAGGTGGACTTCAGTTCTGATTTTTTAAGGGCGAATACATTAATGGCAGAAAAATCAAATCACCAGGCAGCGGATAACTCAGGCCTGCATGAACAACTCATCAACATTCGACGGGTAGCGAAAGTGGTTAAAGGGGGTCGTATTTTTGGATTCTCTGCACTCACTGTTGTTGGTGACGGCCAAGGTCGAGTCGGCATTGGTCGTGCTAAGGCGCGTGAAGTGCCTGTTGCAGTGCAGAAAGCGATGGAGGATGCGCGACGGCGAATGATCAAGGTGAATCTACGTAACGGCAGTGTCCATTACCCGATTGTTGGACGGCACGGTGCCGCAAGAGTCGTGATTCGACCGGCATCGGAAGGCACCGGCGTGATCGCGGGCGGAACGATGAGGGCAATTTTTGACGCAGTAGGTGTTCGTGATGTTCTCGCGAAAGTGATTGGCACAACGAATCCGGTTAACGTTGCCCGTGCAACGATCGATGGCCTGCGTCGAATGCGCAGTCCAGAAGAAGTGGCAGCTCGTCGCGGAAAGGTCGCTAACCAGGTCTCAGCATGATCTGTTTTGGCTTATCTGAGATAAGTGGGAGTCGCAATGGCAGATAAACGGTTAAGGGTCACATTGGTGCGCAGCAAATACGGGCGCGGCGCCAAGCAATTGGCGACGGTCCATGGCCTTGGTCTACGCAAGGTGCGCCAGACGGTAGAGGTTGAAGACACACCCGCGGTGCGTGGCATGATCAATAAGGTCATACACCTGGTGCGTGTTGAGGAGAATTAGTATGCGGTTGAACGATCTTAAGCCGGCAGACGGATCTCGACCTAAGCGGACACGGCGTGGCCGGGGTCCTGGTTCAGGCATTGGTAAGACGGGTGGGCGTGGGTTCAAAGGTCAGAAATCGCGGTCAGGAGGGAGTATCAAGGTCGGTTTTGAAGGTGGACAGATGCCGTTGCAACGGCGAGTACCGAAGCGTGGTTTTCGCTCCTTGACGCGGCGACGAGTGGCAGAGGTGCGACTGCACGAACTTGGCCAGTTAGAAACTAGCGATGTCGATTTAAGCGCTTTGAAGGCAGCAGGTATCGTTAATCGCAATACGATCCGCGCCAAAGTGATCGCGTCGGGAAAGATTGAGCGGGTTGTGGTATTGCGCGGTATCAGCGCGACTAAGGGAGCGCGTGAAGCGATTGAGCAGGCCGGGGGCCGAGTGGAGAGTTGAAGTATGGCGATCTCGGCACTAGCAGGACTCGGAAAATTAACGGAACTCCGGCAGCGGATTTTGTTTGTTTTAGGGGCGATGGTCGTTTTTCGATTCGGTACTCATATTCCGGTGCCGGGTGTGGATCCGGTCGCAGTAGCGGCGCTATTCGAACAGACCCGCGGGTCGATCATCGACGTATTCAATATGTTCTCTGGTGGAGCGCTCACTCGGTTATCGATCTTGGCTCTGGGAGTGATGCCTTACATATCCGCATCGATCATCATGCAGATGATGAGCGCTGTGATTCCGCAACTCGAACAGTTAAAAAAAGAGGGCGAGGCAGGTCGTCGAAAAATCACGCAGTACACTCGGTACGGCACCGTAGTGCTCGCAACGTTTCAGGCCCTCGGGATTGCGATCGCAATCGAAGGACAGATGGCAGGCGGAGGGCCGGTTGTTCTGATCCCGGGACTCGGTTTCAAGATCACCACGGTGGCAAGCCTCGTGACCGGCACCATGTTCCTGGTTTGGTTGGGCGAGCAGATTTCCGAGCGAGGAATCGGCAACGGCATCTCGTTAATTATTTTCGGCAGTATCGTTGCCGGATTGCCAGCTGCGGTCGCTGGCACACTGGAACTCGCACGAACAGGCAGTTTCACGCCACTGGGTGTGTTGGCGCTGTTCGTCGGAGCTATACTGATTACCGGAGTTGTAGTGTTCGTAGAGCGCGGCCAGCGGCGGATTACCGTCAATTATGCAAAGCGGCAACAAGGACGGCAGATGTTGGCTGGGCAGACCAGTCATTTGCCGTTGAAACTGAATATGGCCGGGGTTATTCCTCCGATATTTGCATCCAGCATTATTCTGTTTCCGGCGAGTCTCGGAAGTTGGTTCGGTCAGGCGGAAGGAATGGGCTGGTTGCGCGACATCGCCACGACACTTGGTCCGGGGCAGCCAATTTATGCCCTGCTGTACGCAGGAATGATTTTATTCTTTTGTTTTTTCTATACGGCGTTGGTTTTCAATCCGACCGAGATTGCAGACAATTTAAAGAAATCGGGAGCGTTTATCCCCGGCATACGGCCAGGGACACAGAGTGCTCAGTACATCGACAAAGTGGTGTCTCGGTTAACGCTCGCTGGTGCCGTGTATCTTACGATTGTTTGCCTAATTCCAGAATTTATGATTGTGAAATGGAGTGTGCCGTTCTATTTTGGCGGGACCTCCTTGTTGATTATTGTCGTGGTCATGATGGATCTCATGTCACAAGTCCAGTCGTATCTAATGTCGCGTCAGTACGAAAGTTTGATGCGAAAAACCTCGTTGGTCGGTGGTGGGTTAGGCGCGATTCGATGATGAACGAGACAGAAGGGAAAACAAAGTGGAGAGGGTGTTATGAAAGTACGTGCTTCAGTTAAGAAAATCTGTCGTCACTGCAAGGTCGTTCGGCGCAAACGCGTCCTACGGGTCATTTGCAGTGATCCCCGACATAAGCAGCGCCAGGGATAATGAGTTTAGAAACTGCAAATAATGATCCAACTAGAGTGTTGAGTGTGAGTCAAAAAAATATTATGCAATGGGTTTGTTCGATCGGTGAACTGACCACTCGAGGAGATGACCAATGGCCCGTATAGCCGGGATTAATCTGCCGCCCAATAAGCATGTCGGAATTGCTTTGACATCGATCTATGGCGTGGGAAACGCTCGGGCGCAGAAAATCTGCGATGTAGCCGCGGTAGTGCCGTCAACCAAGGTCTTTGAGTTGTCTGATGAGGATGCGGACCGCTTGCGTTCAGCTGTCGCTAACTTGCAGATCGAGGGGGACTTGCGGCGTGAGGTGTCAATGAACATCAAGCGTTTAATGGATCTCGGTTGTTATCGGGGGCTGCGTCATCGACGGGGCTTGCCCGTGCGGGGTCAACGAACCTCAACCAATGCTCGTACCCGTAAGGGGCCGCGCCGACCCATCAAGAAATAACGAGCACATACCATGGCGAAGGCGAAATCAAAAAAACGTTCGAAAGTAAAAGCAAGACGTGTTGTTGTCGAGGGCATTGCCCACATTCACGCCACTTTTAACAACACAATCATTACCATTACGGATCGGCATGGCAATGCGGTGTCTTGGGCCACTGCGGGTGGAGCAGGTTTCAGGGGTAGTCGAAAGAGTACGCCTTTCGCAGCTCAAGTCGCTGCTGAAACGGCTGGAAAAGTCGCTCGAGATATGGGCATGCAGCAGCTTGATATACGCATAAAAGGACCGGGCCCAGGAAGAGACTCGTCAGTTCGTGCCCTTAATGCTCTGGGGTTCGAAATTAATACGATTTCCGATGTAACCACAATCGCACATAACGGCTGTCGACCCCCAAAGCGTCGACGCGTCTAGTTGGAGAATTTGGCTAATGGCTCGATATAGAGGACCAACCTGTAAGCTGGCTCGGCGTGAAGGGACAGACCTGTTCCTGAAAAGCCCGATACGACCGCTTGATTCGAAGTGTAAGTTTGATCGACCACCTGGATTTAAAGCAGGCGGGCGCCGACCACGCGTGACAGTTTACGGGACTCAGCTCCGAGAGAAACAAAAACTTCGCCGAATTTATGGCATCATGGAAAAGCAGTTTCGTAATTATTACCAGGAAGCTTCTCGACGGACTGGTTCCACTGGTGAACTGCTGCTGCAGTTACTGGAATCGCGTCTTGATAACGTGACGTTGCGAATGGGTTTTGCGATTACTCGAGCCGAGGCACGACAGTTAGTGACTCATAATGCGGTGATTGTTAACGGGCGCCGTGTGAATATTCCTTCTTATCAAGTAGCAGTTGGCGATGAGATAGAAATTCGAGAAAAGAGCAAAACCCAGTTGCGGATTAAGGCTGCGATGGAGATCGCGGAGCAAGTCGGTTTTGTGCCTTGGGTGGATGTTGATGTCAAAGCCGTAAAGGGTACTTTCAAGGTTTGTCCAGAACGTATTGATTTGTCGCAAGACATTAATGAAGCCTTAGTTGTAGCGTTGTATTCCAGATAATTTTCGGCGCCCCACTATGTGGGTAGCGTCAAAGTTGTTTTTCTCAGATTTAACGAGGACAGGTGCTGATGCAAGTTTCGAGTTCTGATTTCCTAAAGCCAAACGTGATTTCAGTTGAAAATATTAATGATGCGCGTGCGCGTGTGACGCTAGAGCCACTTGAACGTGGTTTCGGCTATACCCTCGGCAATGCGCTGCGCAGAATTCTGCTTTCCTCCCTGCCGGGGGCGGCCGTAACAGAGGTCAAGATTGATGGCGTGCTCCATGAATATGGGGCCATTGATGGTGTGCACGAGGACGTTATCGATATACTGCTCAATCTGAAGGGGTTAGCAATTCGAATGCATACTCGCCAGGAAGCGGTTCTGCATCTCAGTCGAAAGGGCGAGGGTACGGTGACCGCTGCTGATATACAGCTCGACCATGATGTTGAGATTGTTGATCCGAATCATGTTCTGGCAAACCTATCCGGTGATGGGGAGCTGAATATGACCCTGACAGTTACGACGGGGCGGGGCTATCAGGTGGTTGAGTCCAACAGGGACGAGGACGAGGCGCTGACCATCGGCGCGCTGAAACTCGATGCATCCTACAGTCCAGTGCGGCGAGTCTCCTATGTGGTCGAAAATGCCCGAGTTGAGCAGCGCACGGATCTTGACAAACTAGTTATCGATCTGGAAACCAATGGTGCCATTGATCCAGAAGAGGCGGTACGGACTGCTGCAACTATCCTCCATGAGCAAATTGCTGTTTTTGTAAGGCTTGAGGAATCGCAGCGCGCGACTACCGATCTAGCACAGGAAGACGTTGATCCATTTTTGCTCCGAACCGTGGATGATTTGGAGTTAACGGTGCGCTCGGCAAATTGCCTGAAAGCTGAGAATATCTATTACATTGGTGATCTGGTTCAGAGAACTGAGGTAGAGCTTCTCAAGACGCCCAATCTTGGTAAGAAATCCCTGACGGAAATAAAGGATGTACTCGCCAGTCGGGGGCTGTCGCTGGGAGTCAAAGTCGAAAACTGGCCTCCGTTATCATTACAGCGCGATGCCCACGAGGGCCTACACTAGCCTAGTCGGGGATTGTTCCAATGCGCCACCAGAAAAGCGGTCGTAAACTCGGCCGAACGTCAAGTCATCGGCAAGCCATGTTTAGAAATATGGCCGTGTCATTGTTTCGTCACGAACAGATACGGACTACATTGCCAAAGGCCAAGGAGTTACGCCGCGTTGCCGAGCCGCTGATTACGATGGCTAAGAATCCAACGATGGCGCGTCGACGTCTCGCTTTTGCACGGCTCCGTGATAAGGATATTGTCGGTAAACTATTCGATGAGTTGGCGCCACGATACAAGGCGCGACCGGGTGGCTACACCAGGATACTCAAGTGTGGTTTTCGACGCGGCGATAATGCTCCCATGGCTTACGTTCAATTGGTAGATCAGCCAACTGAAATGGCTGAGGACAGCGCTAGTTAACTGACACACTCCTGGCCTTCTTCCGCGTTCGGGCGGCGTGGCGAAGGAATCCACGTGTAGTGACTCCGCTATGACACTAGCGGTGGCCTCATTCTGAGCTCAAACGTCTCACCAATACGGTGTGTAAGGGATGTCGATCGGGTACCCTCTCTTGAATCTCAGGTGATGTCGGATACGATGGGGTCAGAGGGGTAAATGCAATTGACCAACGACGCGTTATTTTCCGTTGACAGTGAGACCGGTTGGGTTTCCGGCCTTCGCCAATTACTTTCACCGAATTGTGATGCCCGGCCTGAAGGCGCCCAAGTAGAGGTCATTGTGCTTCATG
>DUBL01000074.1 GCA_012960345.1 Gammaproteobacteria bacterium
CGCGAGCAGAAGAATGAGACCTTATTTCCCTATTTGAAGAAGCCGGCGTCAACCGAGCCGACGGCGCCATGTGAAATCGCCCCTCGGGAATCGTTCCGCCGTAGGGATTCAAGAAACGCTTGGTCTGCTGCACGGTGCTCTTGGGAGCAACATTGAGGCCCCTGCCGTCAAAGTCGGTCCAAACCGGGTCGAATCGACTGCTCAGGAAACCGGAAAACACTCCGGCGTTGACCAGCGGATTGTCGGTCTTGGAATTCAACAGCCAGGGCAAACCCAGGTTGCCCGGAACACCGCCCGGTGGCCGGATCCCCCGCTGGCCGTCGAGATAGTCGACGACCGAACCGACAAACGGCCAGTGCTTCAGGTCACGCGCTTTGGTTTCCAGGGCCGGAGTGTAACTGGGGATCCCGGTTAGAGCGTAGGCCACCCCGTGCAGGGGGTATTGATGAGTCATCGAGCGGACGACGGTCACCTTGTCCATCACGCCGGCGACACGAGGCAACAGTTCACAGACTCGCAAGCCCGGAAGATTCGACTCAATCGAACCCAACTCGCCACGGATCTCGACCAGTTCGTTATCCCGCTTCATCACTCTTACGTCAACAGCCTTTGGCCGAAGCGCTTCCACCACAGCCAGGAGGGGCAATATGAAATAAGAAGATCCAACTCGCACAATCATTCCATCAATAATTGCAAGTGTTAGTGGAAGGCGTAAACGCAGTCGGGTACCTCTGCCCGGCTGGCTAAAGATATCAATACTACCGAGCAACGCTTCAATATCCCGCTTAACGGTGTCCATTCCCACTCCACGACCCGAAATCCCCGTTACCACCTCCGTTGTTGTAAACCCTGGTTTAAACACCAATTGTAACAACTGATGATCGGATGGTTCTTCACCTTTTTCAACCAGCCCTCGTTCCAACCCTTTTGCACGGATCTTTTCGATATCCATGCCTTTCCCGTCATCCTGCACTTCAATAATGACATGACCACCCCGATGAAATGCCCGCAACCAAATGGTTCCCGGCGTCTCCTTGCCCGATAAACGACGCTCCGTCTCATTCTCAATCCCATGATCCATTGCATTCCGAATCAGGTGAAGCAACGGGCCATGCAACTGATCTGTTACCGTCTTATCCAACTCGGTGTCTCCCCCTTCAATCTGTAACTGTATTTCCTTGTTCGACTCAACTGAGTAATCTCGAACCACACGACGAAGACGGGAAAAAATGCTATCTACCTGCACCATCCGCACGGCTTGAATCTCATCTTGCAAATCACGAACCGACCGACTGCTTTCTTCAAAGAATTCTGCTAACGACGCGCCAAAAACACTGTCTAGCTCATGTGCTTCCTCACATAACTGTGTTAATCGTGATTGGTGAATAACGGCTTCGCCGATCAGATTCTGTAAGCGCTCTAGTCGATCGATATTGACCCGTATGGACCTGCCCGCGCTGCTTTCCGAAGCCGCCGCCACGGGAATATCCATAGCGGCCGGGCGACTGAAGTCCGTAGGGGGGGAACTCACGTCGTCATCGGCGTTGGAATGGGAAACACGGACATCTTCGTCAACCCATTGGACAGCCCGCGCTATCTGCGTTTGATGTGCCCGTTCGGCCTCATCCGTCTGCTCAGGCGTTAGATCAAAAGGTGTCACCGAAAGATCGTTACCATTTCGGAAAAACATCGTTGCCTCTTCAATCTTTGACAGCGGTTGTGAGGTGCTTAATTTACCGCTCCACCACACATACAGGCGCTGCGGATCGAAATCTTCTAGATCTGGGAGACCACCAGGATGGACAACCGGAATCCACTCACCCAGTTGCGCTAGCTCATCGAGCAACAACAACGGATCTCCACCGTTCTGCGGCATCTCAGGATCAAATTTTAGGGTGACCAGGTAAGGCGTCGGTCCAACCACTGTCGCCGCCACCGTGGCGCTTTTAGTGCGAGTTACTAGATCACCACTCACCTGAACATCGAGAAGCCCGATACTTCGCAAACTCGACTCGATGCGTGAACTGTCGACTTTCTTGACACCGTCTATTGATGTGAGGAACATGCCGAGGCAATCAACGGCATCCAATAATGTCGAAATGAGTTCTTTCGAACAGGCAAGGTGACCGGATCGAACTTGCTCTAATAGCCCTTCCAATCGATGGGCATAGTCAGACAGATCCAGTCGCATGACGACACCTGCCCCCCCTTTAATAGTGTGGATGGTTCTAAAAAGGGAATCGACCAAGGTTCGATCACCCGGTCGGCTATTCCATTCGAGAATGGTCTCCTCCATGCCCTGAAGCAACTCAAAGGATTCTTCGACAAAGTCCTGCAGTGGGACGCCGTCGCCTCGCATTGGATTGATACCTCACCACGGTACGTTGACTCAGGCCCCATTCTATCGCGCTTTTCCCCATTTATTAGTCAGCTTATTATGTTAAACCCTGCCAGCAACCCTCAGTCTCGTGTTTGCTTACAGACTCTTTGCTTCTTGTATAAAATACATTGACAGAGATTATGCGCGTCACCCGCCACATCACTTCGTTACGAACAATCCCTCAAGCCACGGTCCGATTGAGTCCGCTGGCTTTGGGACCATGGGCTATCGCTACGGGTAGCACCTCGCTGACGACAACGTGGTCAGTCTATCGGTGGCTAGAACAAACACCTGCAATCAACAGGCATCGCCCAACCAATGTGTGCGATGTCTTTTTCTCTTGATGCAAAGTCCACCACTTGCCCTGATCCTCGCCGAGCGGGCTCTCGGCGTAAACACGCAATCATTATCGCCCGAGCTCATTGCCAGCGCCAAAATTGCCATTTCAGACACCATCGGCGTGACATTGCTAGGCGCATCAAGTGACACAGCGCAAATCGCTCGGCAAGCAGCATCTATTACGCAAAAACACGGACCCGCCACCATTCTTGGCACCACACTCCGAGCAAGCGAACCCGATGCGGCGTTTGCTAATGGCATAGCCGGCCATGCTTTTGATTATGACGATTTTACTGAACTGTTTGGCGGACATCCTTCCATCCCCATTCTCCCGGGTCTGTTGGCAGTCGGCGAAACCACTGACGCCACTGGTATCGAATTGATTCGCGCCTACATCATGGGAGTCGAAGTCGAGACGCGTCTTGCGCTGGGTGTCCACTTTCAACACTACGAAAAAGGTTGGCACCCTACCGCCACTTTGGGCGTTTTCGGAGCAGCAGCCGGCTGCGCGTATTTATTAAATTTGGATGCCGCCCAAACGGCACAAGCCATTGGGATCTCGGCATCTAATGCCTGCGGAATCAAAGCCAATTTCGGCACCATGACCAAGCCTCTTCACATCGGGCAGTGTGCCCGCAGCGGCGTCCTTGCGGCCAAACTTGCTGCCAAAGGGTTTACTGCCAACCCCCAAGCGCTGGAGGCACCGCAAGGATTTCTTGATGTCTATAACGGCCCTGGAAACTATTCGATAGAACGGATACTAGACAAATGGTTCGATCCACCGCTGGTGTTGTCACCGGGCATTAGCCTTAAACAGTTTCCCTGCTGTGGCAGCACACACCCGGCTATTTTTGCCGCCATTCGTCTGAGGGAACATCAACGGCTTAATCATGGTCGAATCCGATCTATAGAAATCTTAACGCATCCCCGTCGATTACCGCATACCAATCAGCCTCGCCCCCAAACATCACTTGAAAGCAAATTCAGCATCCAGTACTGCGTAGCCCGGGCACTTGTCGATGGACAGGTAACGTTGGCCGACTTTGAAAATGGCGCTTGGGAAGAGACGAACATCACTCGGCTGTTAGGCATCACAAAGGTTGGCGAACACGCAGACATGGTCAAACTCGAGAGTGGGACGTTTGGTGCGCAGGTGAATATCACTCTCGATAACAACGAGCAGATCAGTGAACGAATTGATCATGGGGGTGGTCGTGGACCGGATAACCCCATGACCGATACTGAACGACGCAACAAGTTTGTCGACTGCGCCAGCCGGACTCTCCCTAACGCGCAAGTATCACGATTGTTTGATACCCTAGAACAACTTGAACGAATCCAAAGTATTTCGAAATTAGTTGAACTGGCCCGTCCGGAGTTAAACGAGCATTGAAGGGACGCCTTTGGTCGACTTGATAGATGTATTGCCAGGCGTATTAATCATGGGTTTAAGGAAAAATTGTCCTTTTCCATTAAAGTTACCCTGAAATACAAATCCCTCGATTCCAATAAGCGACATCAATGTGAGACAAGACCCAGGAATACCACATGACGGATGTGATTGAGTGAGCACCCCACAGCAACCTTATTTCTGCCGATTTCACCGGCATACGCTCCCGTTAACGTCATGAGCGGTGCCAGTGGAATCCGCTGTGACAGTGATCTCCAGCGGTACAACACGCTACTTACCCATTCGGAGGTCAAGCGGGTTCGCGACAAGATTCAACGTATCGAAGAAAAACGTGACGGACCTGGTACTCGTCGGCACCTGCTGGCGACATCGGTGCGTCTGAGTCGGTCCATGGCAGGTGACCTCCATAAAATGGCAGATCACTGTGTTGAGAGATTGGCTATCAACACGCCACTCGAGTTGTATGCCTACGCCAGCCCCCAATCCAACGCGGCGTGCTTTCGACCTGAAGACGGACGAGTCTTCATTATGTTCTCCTCCCACTTATTAGAGAACTTTGACCCAGCCGAATTGATGTTCGTGATGGGACATGAATTGGGTCATCACGTCTACCAGCACCACAACATCCCGATCGGCTACATTGTGCGCGGCAAAGCCCCACCCGCCGCTGACCTCGCACTCCAGCTCTTTACCTGGTCGCGTTACGCAGAGATCTCCGCAGACCGCGCCGGCGCTTACTGCGCCGATGATCTGCACAGCGTGGCTCGTGCCCTGTTCAAACTGGCCTCGGGCATCACCGGTGAGGGTGTCGTCAAATTTGATATGAAGGCGTTCATGGGCCAAGTTGATGAGATGGTCGCTCCCGACGGACGCGCCGGCCAAGACGCGCCCATGCAGGATTGGTTTTCCACTCATCCTTTTAGCCCGCTCAGAGTCAAAGCGTTAAAACAATTTCATGAATCATCTTTAATGCAAGATGGCGGGTTTGATAAAACTGAACTCGAACAACGCGTCCAACACGTCATGCAGCTCATGGAACCCGGCTATCTGGAGGGCAAGAGCCGCTCGGCGCGCGCCATGCGCGACCTTTTCATCGCAGGCGCCATACTAATCGCCGAGGCCCATCGGGGTATCACAGAGA
>DUBL01000075.1 GCA_012960345.1 Gammaproteobacteria bacterium
CGGCTGTTAGTGAGTACGTTAGTAGTAACGGCATACAAGCTGGGGGTATGGCAAATCTCACTGATGCCAACCTGGGTATGACGACCATGAATTTCTCGTCGACCAATGTAGCGAGCGTTAATCTTGCCGCGGGGGTAATCACGGCCACGTTTGTTCCTACCGTGATGGCTGGTGCGACCATGGTTCTGACGCCGGGGATTACCAGCGGTGCTGTCCAGTGGACTTGTACCACCACGGTCGCAAACACGCAGTTCGTTCCGTCGAATTGCCGAGGTGCTGCAGCTGGTGGGTTGTAAGACTTGTTGGGAGCAGTCATAGACGCCGCACATCATGAGGTATGGCGGCTCGGGCGATCGCCCAAACGACCACTGAAGCATTGTTGTCGGTACAAAGACAGCCCGCCACCGCGCGGGCTGTCTCCGTACTGGTTACCACATCATCCACCACGGCGATCAGTCCCTCAGTCGTGGGGGCGATGGATTTAAAGACGCCACTTCGAATACGGGCACGTTGTTTGGCTGACAGGGTGGACTGTGGCGGTGTTCGCCGCACCTTGACGACCCGTTTGACGTCAGTTGAAATACTCAGGTTGCGCCCGATCACTCGGGCGATCTCTACCGCCGCGTTAAAGCCGCGCACGCGCAGTGATCTTCGATCCATGGGGACTGGGATGAGGCGTATGGGGAGGTCCGCCATCGGCGAGAGGGCTTCCAACCATAGCTCAGCCAGTGGCCGAATCAGTTCCAGGCGGTGTTGAAACTTCAGATGCCGAATGAGCTGGGACATCGGCTTTGCATAAACAAAGGGCGCGACAATGGCGCGATACGGCGGCGGATTTTCTCGGCAGCGCCGACACGGCAACGGCCCGTGATGGGGCAGGGCGCAGACGGGGCAGGGATTGCGGTTGATTGGCAATGCGCTCTGGCAGTGTGAACAAAGCCCGTGGCCAATGTCAGGCGCCGAATAACACAGCAAGCAGACCGGTGGCACCAGACGATCACCGTAGGCTGCAAGTCGCGTCGTATAACTCGAGAGACCCTGGGGGTGGTTGAGCCGTCGTTTGGCCATGATGGCGTCGGTGCTGTATTCCGGTGATGGAGTACAGTGATTAGACTACCGTGAGTCGCTTGATTGCTATGCGCTTTGTCACAACGGTAGCGGAGCATCAATTGACAGTGAGGCGGCGTGACACGCGCTTGACGGGGGCAGTTTTTTAAATGAAGGGTTTGCGGTTTCAATGTAGCCATGACTGATCGATCGGTTCTCGTGTTGCCTGATGTCGCGCGACTGAGACGCCGTTTTCAACAATCGAGTAGGCGCGCAGCAGATAGATCGCTAAGCGGTGATCCATTTTTCTTGCATCGCAAAGTGGGTGAAGAGTTGGTCGAGCGCCTGCAGTGGTTACGTTGCCCACCGGGGCGAGTATTGGACATCGCACTAGGTGGTGGCGGCGTGTCGAGGGCATTGGCGCAGCAGTTTCCCTTCGCCCATGTTGTGCAGAGCGATTTAGCGCCTTTTGCCAGCAACGCGGGGGGTGCGCAGTCGCTCGGGCATGAAAGAGTCGTTGCGCGACCCGATCAGTTACCTTTTGCCAATGCCAGCCAGGATCACGTGGTTGCGAACCTGGTGCTACCCTGGTTTGAGCCATTCCAGGTTTTTCAATCAATCCATCGTGTGCTAGTTCCGGGTGGCGGTTTCAGTTTCAGCACACTGGGGCCCGACACGTTGGTCGAACTTCGTGAGGCCTTTGGCCAGGTCGATGCGCATGCCCATGTGCACGACTTTATCGATATGCACGACCTTGGCGATCTCCTCGGCGCGAGCGGATTCAGCGAACCGGTGCTTGATGTGCAGCGGTTGGTGCTGACTTATTCGACGCTTGACGAAGTCGCTCGAGACCTGCGTGCACTGCAACTCACCAATCTCCACCCCGGTCGGGCCAGGGGGCTCCTCGGGCGTGCGGCATATCAACAATTGATCAAGGCCTGCGAAGCAAACCGGCGTGACGATGGCCGTCTGCCGGTCACCGTTGAGATTGTCTATGGCTTCGCGTTTACCGGTACGGCCCGTGTCGGAGGAAATAACCCCGAAAGTGAGATAGCGGTTACATGGTAGTAGGATGTGGTCGATTGCAGAGTAACGGCGTCACTCATTTGCACTGAAAGTGGGTTATGAAACGGCGGCGCACCGAACAGGAAACGCGCGGATCAGATTGCCGGACGTTAAGCGCTTATGGTAGGGTCTGCGCGCAATTGAGGGGCGGTCGAGGACTAACCGGCCCCGTCCTAGTGACTTTTAGGCAGAGGCCAACATGACGCGGTTTGAAAAGAGTCAATCGGGCGAGTCTTTTCGTATTTTAATGACGCCCAATGTGGCATTGAGCGCTCGCCAATCCCGGCTCATCATTAGCGGTCTTGTCTCATACGGGACAGCGGCTGCGCTGGTTGCGACGGCGTTGGGCGCGTGGTCACCCGTCCCGTCTTTATATCGACTCACATGGGCGTTGTGTTGAAATTGGGCACGACCTAACCGAGGAAGACAGGATAGAATTAGCCCACCGGTTGGGCCGTTTATTGCCAACGACGTAGAGACGGACAACGATCTGAAATGAAATGGAGAAAGACATGATCCACAGCCGGTTACGGCGACTGATATCTTGGATGCCCAGGGCGTTAGTGGGTCTGTTGGTGACGCCCGGCGTTGCACTGGCGGAATGGGGGCTCAATTTTCCAAGGCCAGTATCGCCTATTGCGCAGGAGCAGTATGACCTGCATATGCTCATAACGTGGATTGTCACGGTGATCTTCATCATCGTGTTTGGCATCATGTTCTATTCGATTATCAATCACCGCAAAAGCAAGGGCGTAAAAGCGGCGCAGTTCTCGCACTCGACCAAGGCCGAAGTCATCTGGACGGTGATTCCGACGCTGATACTGCTGGGGATGGCGATTCCTTCGACTAAGGCGTTGATCATGATGGAAGACACCACGGAATCGAATATGACGATCAAGGTGAGTGGATTCCAGTGGGGCTGGCATTACGAATACCTGGATCATGGGATTGAGTTCTACAGCAAGTTAAGTACCCCAAGAGCGCAGATCAAGGGTGAAGAGCCTAAGGGAGAGCATTACCTGCTTGAGGTCGATAAGCACATGGCATTGCCGGTCGGTCAGAAGGTGCGATTTCTCATTACTTCCCATGACGTGATCCATGCTTGGTGGGTACCCCAGCTTGGCGGTAAAAAAGATGGATTCCCAGGATTCATCAATGAGTTCTGGATAAAGCCAACTGAAGTCGGCACTTACCGGGGCCAGTGCTCTGAGCTTTGCGGCAAGGATCATGGGTTCATGCCGATTGTGGTAGACACGATGGAGCAGGTTGATTTCGATGCGTGGGTGGCCAAGCAGAAAAGTGCCGCCCCTTCATAAGGCTAGTTCCAAAATGCGCTGGTTGGGCGCGAGTTACACGCCAATGCACTTCAAGGATTAACACGTATGAGTGAAGAAATAACTGCAGTCGCTGACCATCACCACGACGACATTCCCAAAGGACTGAGTCGCTGGTTGTTTACGACCAATCACAAGGACATTGGCACTTTATATCTGTGGTTTTCATTCATGATGTTTATCATCGGTGGGGCGATGGCCTTGGTTATTCGTGCTGAACTGTTTCAGCCCGGACTGCAGCTAGTTAACCCACACTTCTTCAATCAGATGACGACGGTGCATGCGTTGGTGATGATTTTCGGTGCCGTCATGCCCGGCTTCGTTGGTTTTGCTAACTGGTTGGTCCCGCTCATGATTGGTGCGCCAGATATGGCACTGCCACGGATGAACAACTGGAGTTTTTGGTTGCTGCCGTTTGCTGGAATGTTACTGATCGGATCGTTGTTTGTGCCAGGCGGTGGACCGGCTGCGGGTTGGACCATTTATCCCCCGTTGTCGATACAGACCGGCATGGGAATGGACTTAACAATTTTTGCGATTCATATCCTCGGTATGTCGTCGATTCTCGGGTCCATCAACATCATTGCCACCATCCTGAACATGCGAGCACCGGGCATGACGTTGATGAAGATGCCGCTTTTTGTCTGGACATGGATGATCACCGCCTTTCTCCTGTTGGCCGCGATGCCCGTACTGGCCGGTGCAGTGACCATGTTGCTGACGGACCGCCACTTTGGCACGCATTTCTTTGATGCCGCTGGAGGAGGGGATCCCCTGATGTTCCAGCATATCTTCTGGTTCTTTGGTCACCCCGAGGTTTACATTCTGATCCTGCCGGCGTTTGGCATGATCTCGGCGATTATCCCGACTTTCGCACGCAAACCGCTTTTTGGTTACACCTCGATGGTGTTTGCGACCGCTTCAATCGCCTTTCTTTCGTTCATCGTCTGGGCGCATCACATGTACACGGTGGGTATGCCGCTTTCGGGTGAGTTATTTTTTATGTATGCAACCATGTTGATCGCGATTCCCACCGGGGTAAAGATCTTCAACTGGTTAGCGACGATGTGGCGCGGCAGCATGACCTTTGAAACGCCTATGCTGTATGCTATCTCTGCTGTCGCGCTGTTTACGGTGGGTGGCTTGACCGGAGTGATGATGGCGATTACGCCTGCTGATTTTCAGTACCACGACACTTACTTTATTGTGGCGCACTTTCACTATGTAATTTTCTGCGGATCAGTGTTAAGCATGTTCGGTGCGGTTTACTTTTGGTTGCCTAAGTGGACAGGCCACATGTACAACGAGACCCTGGGCAAGTGGCATTTCTGGTTGACTGTCATCGCCTTTAACGTGACCTTTTTTCCACAGCACTTTCTCGGTTTTGCCGGTATGCCGCGGCGCATTCCGGACTACGCACAGCAGTTCACCGAATTCAACATGGTGTCATCGATAGGCGCATTTGTGCTTGGGTTTTCGCAGATTTTATTGTTGATCAATGTGGTGCGGACGATCAAAGCGGGCCAACCGGCGAGCGATCAAGTATGGGAAGGCGCCGAAGGCCTCGAATGGACGCTGCCTTCACCGACGCCGTATCACACTTTTGTCACACCGCCGAAGGTCAGTTAGGTTTTCAGGGGCATTGAAGCACGGCAATGAACAGGTGGCAGTCACGCGTAGGCGTATTCGCAAAACGGTGGCGCTATTGTTTCTCATGGCAGGCCTCATGTTTATCGGGGCGATTGTTCGTTTGTGGTTGCTATGAGAACAACTGAC
>DUBL01000076.1 GCA_012960345.1 Gammaproteobacteria bacterium
ATCCCCGATGGCCAGATCAAGATCATGAACCCCAGGGACTCCTACGTCAGCGGTCACCCTATTTTAATTCCGATGATTGATCTTGTAACGATTGGCGCGGGTGGCGGTTCTATCGCACACGTTGATTCTGCTGGGGGATTTCATGTCGGTCCACGCTCCGCGGGTGCGGATCCTGGGCCGGCTTGTTATGGGCGAGGAGGGGAAGAGCCGACAGTAACAGATGCGCAGGTCGTCCTTGGACGTTTGGATGCGGACAAAATGCTAGGCGGCGATCTGCTGCTGGATCCAGAACTCGCACGGCGCGCGATCGAGAGCAAGATTGCAAAACCCCTTAATATCTCACCCATAGATGCGGCGCTTGGGATTATTAAGGTGATCAACTCGAACATGTCTCTGGCCATTCGTTCAAATTCGGTGGCTCGTGGTGTTGATCCAAGAGAGTATTCACTGATGCCCTTTGGTGGCGCTGGACCTTTGCACGGTGTTGCCTTGGCTGAATCGGTTTCAGCAAAGAACGTTATTGTACCGGTTGCTCCGGGTATAACGGCAGCGATGGGCCTGCTACAGACTGACATGCAATACGAACATGCCCGCTCGTTAATCGCGTCGTTATCCAGGGTGACAAGCGAGACCGCAGAGCGGATGAATCATGTACTTAAAGAACTGATATCGGAATGTCGACAGGATCTTGAACAAGATGGGGTTCCGGCAGCCCGACATAATTTTCAGCGAATTGCTGAGTGTCGATATCACGGTCAAGGATTTGAACTTCGCGCCGATATTCCAGAGGGCGAAATTACACGAGATAACGTCTCAAATATCGTTGCCAATTTTCATGCGCAGCATCAGCTGGATTATGGTTATGCATTTGAGGACGGAGAGGTTGAGCTGATCACCATACGGGCGATCGGGATGGAGCCCGTGACACCACTCAAAGTGGCAAGCCTGGAACAGGCAGCTGGCGGAACGATAGACGATGCGTTTCTTTATCGACAACAAACTGTTTTTGATGATGGTCAAACTTTAGAAACACCTCGTTACGACCGGGAGAAGCTCAAATTTGGCCATGTCGTTCCAGGTCCGGCGCTGGTCATTCAGCATAATTCAACCATATTAATTCCGCCGGGCTATGTCTCTCAGATCGGTGAATTCGGAAATTTGACGATCGAACGAAGCAACTAGCAATTTCTCTAAAAATCAAAATTATGGCAACACAAGAATTAGACCCGATTACATTGCAAGTCATAAGCGGTGCACTGGATACGATCGCAGAGGAAATGGGACACATCCTCTATCGAATGTCATTCTCTTCGATTATCAGAGAATCCCAGGATCTAGGTGCCGGACTGTTTGATACAGATTTCAGCACGTTATGCGAGTCAGAATCGACCCCGTTGCATATTGGTTCTCTTCCTGGGTATTTGCGGGGGATTCAGGATGTCTTGCAAGGTGGCGTTTGGAATGAAGGGGATGTCGTCATGCACAATCATCCCTATTACGGCGCAAGCCATTCTCCCGATATTGCAATTGTTATTCCATGTTTTCACGGTGGTGAACTTGTAGGTTTTGCTGCCAACACGGCTCACCACCTCGATATTGGGGCTGCGACCCCCGGCTTGATTATTGATATACCGGATGTTTATGCGGAGGGAATGTTATTCGCTGGAATCAAGCTTTATGAAAAAGGTGTGCGTAACGACGCGATATGGAATTTCCTCACCTATAACAGCCGCGCCAACCAACAACTGAAAAGTGATATTGAGGCTCAAGTCGCGTCGGCCAGGCTTGGCGTTCGACGTTTTCATGAACTGATTGAACGTTATGGAAAAGATACGATTCTTTCAGCGACGCACCAATTGATGGACTATACCGAGCGGATTCTTAGGCAGAAAATTGAAGAAATTCCCGATGGTGAATACCGAGCAGAAGGATTCTTGGATGATGATGGGAAAAATCGCGGTATACGCTTACCTGTAAAAGTATGTGTACGCATCAAAGGGGATTCGATAGAGGTTGATCTGACAGGCTCGGCAGATCAAGTAGAAACGGGGTTTAACGTACCTTTCGAAGGGTCAACCAAGGTGGCGTGTTTTTGTGCGATTCGCTCGTTGCTTCTGGATGCTGAGACCTCAGAAATACAGGTACCTTCAAATGAGGGGTCGTTTCGACCCATTCAGGTGACCGCACCTAAAGGATCGATCTACAACCCCAAGTTTCCAGCGGCAGCAGAAGCCCGGTTTACCCAAGTCAATCGCGTAATTGACCTAATTTACAAAGCGTTAGCACCAGTTTTGCCTGATCAAATTATTGCAGGAAGTTCCGCCTCATTATCATTTGCCGCGTATTCTGGCGTTCGACCTTCAGGGGATTATTGGGTGTTTTTGGAAGTTAACGAAGGGGCGTATGGTGGACGTCCCAGATCGGATGGCCCGGATAGTATTGATAACCTGATGGCCAATACTCGAAATAACCCGCTTGAAGATCTCGCAATTCACCTTCCAATGATATGCGACCGTTATGAGCTTCGCGATGATGTGCTTCCGGGTGCCGGTCGCTACCGCGGAGGGATTGGCGTTGTCAAATCACAGCGTGTTCTTACGGATGCGTTTATTACACACGAAAATGAAAGACACCACGATGTACCTTGGGGTATTTTCGGAGGTTGGCCTGGTGCAACTGGCAAGGTCGAAATCTACAACGTAGAGAATCCTGCCGAAATCAAGGATATGCCGGCCAAGTTTTCCGGCCTGAAAATTAGCGCTGGCGATGTCCATGTATTTTACGCCCCTTGTGGAGGGGGATACGGAGATCCTTTGGAGCGGCCAGCGGTCCAGGTGCTAGATGATGTGCTCGATGATTTTTGTACCGTCGAGCACGCAAAAACCGCCTATGGCGTGGTTGTGGATTTGGTTAACGAGCGGGTTGACGAAGCGGCTACCGAGTCTCTTCGGGCGCAAATGCGAAATCAACCCGTCCAGATTGAAGCCAGTCGGCCTGCGCACACGGACGTTAAAGCAGTTGATACTTCCGTGTCTGTGCCGGCTGTCTCGGCGCCGCCAGTGGATGCTGTGCCAATTGAGGCTGTAAAGACGGATCACGTCGACACAACAGAGTCGTTGGTCGAATCTTTGCGGAAGGCTTATGGAGACGCGTGGGGTTTCGATGTTGTTTATCATTCCTCTTACCGCGGCCGAACTGAAGTGCGTGGAGAGCTACGAGTAAATGGCATCTATGTATCAGAGACAGTGAGATCTGAAGACAGTGTTGAACTGTCAGCAGGGAAAAGTCTACAAAGCGTTACCGAGCAAAGTTTTCTCAGGTGTGCACAAAAAGCTCTGCTGAACCAGTAAATACTCCGATTTGGTGAGCAGTTAGTCTAATCCATCCTGCCTGACCCAATAATTTCTATCTCCACCTAGACAAGTCAATTGGATACACAATCTCTAATTTTTATCGCCGTGATGGTCGCAATAGCGGCGATTGGGTTGATCGCGTTTATTGTGCATTTAACTGTTCGAAGAAATGAAAAGAGCACATCGGATCTAAGAGAGCAACAGATCGAGGTCGGCAAGTCAAAATGGTTTGAATATCTGTTGGCCGTTGTTGCAGTGCTAGGATTGATCGTGGCTGCGATTGCGGTAATTATGTATTGGTATCCCTTTGGGGCAGATCATGAGTCATCGTGGCGAAGCGGGACTCGACCCCTCGTTTTTTTGGTAGGCATGCTTTTGATCGGCGTTGTCGCACTAATAGTGTTCATTGTCGCCATCGCAAGTCGGCGTTTTTCGGCAGATCGTATTCCGCAGGAGAAAAATCTGCCTGATGTCTCACCAGTAGAGCCCGTAAGGGCGCCGGCGGGAGTTCGTTTGTTCGGATTATTGGCGGTAGCTGTCGCCTTTCTGGCTTTGAATTGGATTGCAGTCGACAGATCGAATCAGTACTTAATGATGGTCTACTTGATGTATCCCGCAACGATGGGCGTGGCCTTGGTGTTGTTGTTCGATAAAGCGACTCGCGCATGGTCAGCTAAGCAAAAAGGCGAACCATTTCGAGAGTGGGTATTTTGCGACGGAATGATTTTTCTACTGTTCCTATCGTTCCTCAATCTAGTGGATAATGGAGGGGCAGAAAATTACAACGTGTTGTTCTGGGACGTGTTGTACTTGATTTTGTTTTTCTTTGTATTTTGGTTGGTCGATCGCAATGTGACTCGCTATCGGTTTTTGGTGGCATACGCATATTTTCTGACCGCACCCATCTTGTTGTTCATATGGCGTATCGTTCGTGGGGTGCCCCTGCCAGAGACTCTTTCTTGGTGGTCTACGGTTTGGCCATTTGTGGTGCTCGCAGGGATTTTCCTGATCATCGAGATCATCGCATTGGCCGTGACCCGGGGAGGTAATCGTCAAGCCGGCGGTGCGATTCGAGATGTCCTATTTATCGTGCTTTATGGCGTCTTTCTGTTGGTCGCGCGAGCATGATCTTGTGTGATCAGATGAGGGTCTGGAGGGGGTTCTGGCGGACCATTCGCTTGTATTCGTACTGATTTTGGTTCACATTACCGCGTTGTACCGCATAAACGTATTTACCACATCGCAGGCGTGAAGTTGATACAGATTGAATCTTTTTATTTGGAACTACGGTGGCCCAAGCAATGACTGGATGGCAATGGTTTTGGACGTTAGTGGGTTTTCTCCTGTTGATACTTGTGCTTATTTTCCTGTACTTTTTTCAACCCTTTGAAGATCTATTTACGACAGTCTTGCATGGCATCAATTACAGTAACGCCATATTTTGGGTCGCACTCATAGTGGGTATTATTGGATTTTGTATTTTCCATTGGAACGCATATCGTACACATATTGTGCAACAGCGCAGTGTGGAATCAATGGTGCTAACCTCCCTTCGAGGGTCTGCCTTTACGGCGATACTGCTCAGCGGCGGTGGCACACTACAAGCGGTACAGAATGCTTGCGTGTATGTATTGCAAGGTGGATTTGGCTTTGATGCAGGCTTTGGCAAACGAATAGCGGCAATTATCGCCTTAGTCCTGATTACGGCGTTATTTTGTGTTATTTTCTGGTTATTGAAGCTGATTCGCCCGGCCCGTGCATGAGAATCTGCGAAGGCCTTGGGTTACAGTAGGGAGTATTCGGATCGTATTTTTTTGACTGTGTTTGTTCAACAAGTTAAACCAGGAGGAAAATAA
>DUBL01000077.1 GCA_012960345.1 Gammaproteobacteria bacterium
AGGCGCGACGGATCTTCGCAATATAATTGGCTTATCGAGGTCGGATGAAGAAGTGGAGATCGAATATTTCCGGAACAGACAGCAGATGACGGTGCGCGTGAAGTTGCGCCCAGCGGAAGTGGCAATTGGTCTGGGCGAAAAGATCAGTCAGCATTTAACAGGCGCGACGCTCGCGGACAGTGAGGACGGTGAGCTGGCCGGTGTTCGGGTGATCGAGGTCGAAGCGCGGAGCCCGGCATGGAAAGCGGGGCTGCGTAAGAATGACCTGATTGTTTCCATCAATCGCGAACGGGTAAAAAATATTGATGATGTCAGACAAGTTGTCTCCAAGCATTCAGCCGGGGTTTTGTTGCAAATCAAACGAGGCGATTCGGCACTGTTTCTGGTCATTCGTTGATTGTGGTCAAGCCGTGAAGTTGCGTGCCACTCTCTTAAGACAGATCACTTTGTCTCTATCGCCATGAACGCTGCTATTTCTGCTTCGATCCTAGCTGCAGATGTGGCTTGCTTGGGTGATGAGGTGGATCATGTTCTGCTGTCCGGAGCCGGGCGCGTTCATCTTGATGTGATGGATCATCACTATGTGCCCAACTTAACTTTTGGCCCGCTGGTCTGTGAGGGGTTGCGGCGACATGGCATCGATGCACCGATCGATGTTCATTTGATGGCGAAACCTGTGGATCCGCTTATTCGAGAGTTTGCTGCAGCGGGCGCTACGTCGATTACTTTTCATCCCGAAGCTACTGATCACGTGGATCGGTCACTGGGCCTAATTCGTGAACTCGATTGCCAATGTGGACTCGCGTTTAATCCAGCCACTTCCCTCGATTTATGCCGACAACTGGCATCTCGGCTCGACATCATATTGCTGATGTCGGTAAATCCAGGTTTCGGCGGGCAGGTGTTTATTGACTACGTGCTTGATAAAGTGAGCGAAGGGCGACAAATGATTGATGCCAGTCGTTATGCAATTCGGCTTGAAGTAGATGGTGGAATCAAAGAAGACAACATTGCGGCTGTCGCGAAGGCCGGCGCAGATACGTTTGTCATCGGCTCTGGACTTTTTGGCTATCGCCAAATAAAGGATCCCAATGGTTACGACACGGTGATATCTGCGCTTAGTGCGCGCCTGACGGAGAAGCGCTAGTGATGAGTGGGGCTCAAACAGATGCGGTGACAGTTGAGACGGTGGCCGTTAATTCGCTCCGGGCGTTTCTGTTTGATCTTGATGGCACATTGGTTGATTCAGTGCCTGATTTGACGACCGCAGTAAACCAACTGCGTAGCGCGTGGCGCTTTGAGCCAGTGAGCGAAGAGCGAGTGCGGTGCTGGATTGGTGACGGAGCACACCGGTTAGTCGAGCGCGCGCTTCCCAGCACAACGGGGGGTTTACTGACCGAGGCCGAACTCGAGCAGGCGTACACCTTATTCGTGGATTATTACCAGCGATCGATCTGTGATCGCAGCACCGTTTACCCGGGCGTGTTGGACGTACTGGAAAACCTGAGTTCCCGCGGGTATTTTCTTGGTGTGGTGACGAACAAACCTCGCCAGTTTGCCGAGTTGCTGCTCGCGGGCCTTAATCTGAGCGGTCATTTCGATGTGTTGGTTGCCGGCGATGATCTCCCGGCCATGAAACCGCATCCAGCCATGTTGGTACATGCCTGTGAAGCACTGGGTATCCTAACTGGGCAAGCTGTGTTCGTCGGTGATTCAAGGACCGATGTCGCGGCAGCTCGTGCCGCACGGATGCCTGTCCTGTTGGCTGGTTGGGGTTATGACCCAACTGCTGAGGAAGGTGACGTGATGCCGGATGTCATCCTGCGAGACGTCTGGGATGTCGTGCTGTGGGTAAGTCCGGGGATTGACAGATGACTACTATTGCGGACTTCGAACGGTTTCGTGACGAAGGATACAACCGTATTCCGTTGATGCGTGAAGTCCTGGCTGACCTTGATACGCCGGTTAGCATCTACCTCAAACTGGCGCAGGGTCGATACAGTTATCTGCTGGAATCTGTTCAGGGGGGCGAGAAATGGGGGCGGTACTCTATTATCGGATTGCCTTGCCGAACGATCGTTCGGGTAACTGGTCAACGGTTGGTCATCGAGCAGGACGGCAAAGAGATTCATAGTGAGTTAACCGCTGACCCGTTGGCTGAGATCCAGCGTATACAACAGCAGTTCAAAGTCCCCCCAATCAAGGGATTGCCGCGGTTTAGTGGAGGTCTGGTTGGCTACTTCGGCTATGAAACGGTGCGTTATGTTGAAGAGCGACTTGGTCTTTCCGACAAACCAGACCCAGTTTTGTCGGCAGACATCATGTTAATGGTTTCGGATGAAGTCATCGTTTTTGATAACTTGATTGGTCGACTTTACGTGATCGTACATGTAGATCCGAAAGAAAAAGACGGCTGGCGAGAAGGCCATGCGCGTCTCGACCGATTGGTCAGACAGTTAGATGGGCCGATTCCGTTACCCGCGGTTACTCAGCCAAGAGCCGTTTCAGAAGAGGATTTTGTATCGTCCTTTGAGCGCCCCGCGTTCGAGGCGGCGGTAGAACGTTGTCGGGAATACATCGCCAGTGGTGACGTGTTTCAAGTGGTGCTGTCCCAGCGGTTGGCCATTCCTTTTGACATTGAACCGTTTTCTCTCTATCGGGCATTGCGGACGGTAAACCCATCGCCTTACATGTACTTTCTCAATCTGGGTGAACTACACATTGTGGGTTCGTCGCCAGAAATACTGGTCAGACTTGAAGACGGAGAAGTGACAGTGCGTCCAATTGCCGGAACCCGCCGGCGTGGGCATGATGAAGCAGAAGACCTGCAACTTGAACAGGAATTGATGTCAAGCCCGAAGGAACTCGCCGAGCATGTCATGCTCGTTGACCTGGGTCGCAACGACGTTGGCCGGATTGCACGTACCGGTTCGGTCAAATTAACGGCCAAGATGGCAGTCGAACGTTATTCCCATGTTATGCACATCGTTTCCAATGTCGTTGGAGAGCTCAAGGAAGGATTGGACGCCATTGACGTGTTGCGAGCAACCTTTCCTGCAGGCACGGTGTCTGGGGCGCCTAAAGTGCGCGCAATGGAAATCATCGAAGAATTAGAGCCAGAGCGGCGTGGCGTTTATTCGGGGGCCGTCGGCTATATAGGTTGGAATGGAAATATGGATACGGCGATCGCGATTCGTACAGCCGTTATCGCGGGTGACACGCTCTATATTCAGGCTGGAGCAGGTATTGTGGCTGACTCAATACCGGCACATGAATGGCAGGAAACGATGAACAAAGGGCGAGCAATTTTTCGAGCTGTAGCGGTGGCCGCTGCTGGTCTTGAGTCACGCACTATTCAGACGTAGTTTGAAACCATGTTACTCATGATCGACAACTATGATTCGTTCACCTACAACCTGGTCCAATATCTTGGAGAGCTCGGCCAACATGTTGCGGTCTACCGCAATGATCAGATCACGCTGAACGATATCGAGGCGCTTGCTCCCTCACACATTGTGATATCTCCTGGGCCGTGCACGCCCAATGAAGCAGGCATCTCGGTGGAACTGGCCGAGGTTTATGGTGGAGAGATTCCTATACTGGGAGTGTGTCTGGGTCACCAGAGTATTGCCCAGGCGTTTGGTGGGCGGGTGATACGCGCTCAAACCTTGATGCATGGTAAAACTTCGATGATTTCGCATTGTGAGACGGGCTTGTTCGCGGGCTTGCCGAGTCCCTTCCAGGCGACGCGCTATCACTCGCTGGTTGTTGAGCGTTCCAGCCTGCCGGAGTGCTTCGAGATTACCGCAACAGCGGAAGACGGAGAGATCATGGCCCTCCGCCATCAACAATATCCTGTGGTCGGCGTTCAATTTCATCCAGAATCGATACTCACCCAGCATGGCCATCGCTTACTCGATAACTTCATCGATCAGGTTTGACTGGAGGTGAATGCGACGACTGACATCTTGGCGCAAATTCTGGCACGTAAACGCGAGGAAATCTCTCAGCGCCGGCAGCTAATCTCTATCAATTCGTTGGAGGCGACAGCCCGAGCTATGTCGCTGCCGCGGGACTTTGCGAGTGCACTTAGACAACAGGTTGCGAGTGGACAGGCCGCTGTCATTGCTGAAATCAAGAAGGCCTCGCCAAGTCAGGGTGTAATCCGCCCAGACTTTGTCCCACGGGAGATTGCCAGAAGTTACTCAGATCACGGTGCGACTTGTCTGTCTGTATTGACCGATGAGACATTTTTTCAGGGCCACGTGGAGCATCTTCGGGAAGCGCGAGATGAGGTTGCATTGCCGGTATTGCGCAAGGACTTCATTATTGATCCGTGGCAAGTGGTTGAGACTCGGGCAATTGGTGGCGACTGCGTGCTTTTGATCGTTGCCGCGTTAGAGTTTAGTCAGATGAGTGAATTGGCTAGTGCTACGCGCGACCTGGGCATGAATGTTCTGGTTGAAGTTCACGATCGGTCTGAGCTTGAGAGTGCGCTCAACCTCAACAGCGAGTTAATCGGCATCAATAACCGATCTTTACAGACGTTTGATACTCGTCTTGAGACTACACTTGACCTTATAAAAGAGATTCCCGCTGATCGACTGATTGTGACCGAAAGCGGCATTCATGAAGTCGATGATGTGCGGCGCATGAGGGGCAGTGGCGTTAACGCATTTCTCGTTGGCGAGACTTTGATGCGCGCGGCGGATCCTGGCTCGAAACTGTCGCAGTTGTTTTCCGGCGCGGTAACCCCTGAATGAAGGCAAGCATTCAGTTATTAGAAGGGTCTTCATTTGCTGGTACCAGTGGCAGTGGACATAGCGTTACGCTGGATGTTGCGCCGGAGGCTGGCGGACGCAACCAGGGGATCAGGCCGATGGAAATGATCCTGCTTGGTTTAGGGGGGTGCACGGCGATTGATGTGTTGCAGATGCTACGCAAAGGACGCTCGAACGTGACCGACCTCAGAGTCGAGGTTAACGGTGAACGGGTCAATGAAGTGCCCCGAGTTTTTGAAAAAATCCACGTTCATTTTACAGTGCGTGGTGAAGCTCTCAATGCGGCGAAGGTCGAACGAGCGATCGAATTGTCTGCGAACAAGTATTGCTCGGCCACGACAATGTTGGGGCAAGTCGTGGAAATTACTCACGATTTTGAGATCGTGTCAGACTAGCAGTAAGGCGAGTTGTTGACGGGGTTCGCTCGCATTCGCTACGGTGCTAACGATGGAACTCATTACAAATTGGTTTAGGCGCCACTTTTCGAACCCACAGGTGGTTTTCCTTGCCCTGTTTCTGGGGATCTTGTTTGTCATCGTCGTGGTGATGGGGAAGATGGTAGCGCCCATTCTCATTGCCATTGTTATTGCTTATCTTCTAGAGGGTTTGGTGAGGGTGCTGGAATCTTGGGGGATACCCCGATTGTTGGCTGTGGTCGGTGTGGTTACCGTCTTTCTGATTTTTGTGATCCTCGTGCTATTCGGGTTGGTGCCACTGGTTTCTACCCAGTCGACTCAGTTAGTGCAACAAATTCCCTTGATGCTGATGAAGGGACAGACCGCTTTGCAACAATTGCCAGATAACTATCCGGATATCATTTCGACCGAGCAGGTGGCTGAGATGGTGTCTGCTGTTCGCATGGAAATCACCAGTTTGGGACAACGTGCGCTTTCTATTTCGATCTCTTCGGTGGTCGGGGCATTGACCATCTTGGTTTATCTCGTGATCGTCCCGATCCTTATATTTTTCTTTCTAAAGGATAAGAAAATTATCGTTGTTTGGATAAGGCGGTTTGTGCCGAGTGAAAGTCAATTTGCGGAACAGGTCTGGGTTGATGTTGATCGCCAAATTGGCAATTACGTTCGCGGAAAATTCTGGGAAATCATTATTGTTTGGTTGGTGTGTGTGGTTGTGTTCTCGGCCCTTGGGTTGGATTACGCTATGTTGTTGGCGGTCTGCGTGGGTTTATCAGTATTGATACCCTACGTAGGGGCGGCGGTTGTTACCGTACCGGTTGTTCTGGTGGCCTGGTTCCAGTGGGGATGGAGTGGCGACTTAATGTGGGTAGTCATCGCTTATCTGATCATTCAAATGCTCGATGGCAATGTCTTGGTGCCGCTGTTGTTCTCGGAGGTGACTAACTTGCATCCGATTGCCATTATCGCTGCGGTGCTGATATTTGGTGGAATCTGGGGTGTGCTTGGTGTGTTTTTTTCCATTCCACTGGCGACGGTAGTGCAGGCAATTCTCAGTTCGTGGCCGGTGGTGGATAAGCCTCTTGAGAATACATCCGCTTAGCTATGAGGACCCTTATCATTGATTACACCTTTGAACCCTGAGTGTCGGTAATGTGTGCTAACTCCACCTCAACGGATAACACGGTAGCTGGGCAGAACTATGCCCGATCTCGACGCAGAAGTGAGCGCCCCGTGCACGCTTACGAGGCTTTTGCTCTCAGGCAATTGTTGCAATCGATCGGGTCGCCTAGAGTCACGGTACGGCTATGGGATGACTCGCGTTATGGCGCGTCTGAGTCTGAGGCAGTTGGTACTATAAATATTAATCATCGTCGTGCGTTCTACCATATTTTGCGTGCGAGCGATTTGGGGTTTGGTGATCAATATAGTGCCGGCGGGATCGATATCACGGGTAATTTAGTTGATGTTCTGAAGGAAGTTTTCTCCTGTAGAGAGGCGGTCGTCAATGCTTCAAAGACGCTGTTGCGGTGCCTCAATCGGAGCCGCCGCCCGAACCACACGCAGAGTCATGCACAGGAGAACATTCATCATCACTACGATGTTGGCAACACGTTTTATAAGCTGTGGCTAGATCAGGAAATGCAATACACGTGTGCCTATTTTTCCGACCCTGAGCTCACGCTCGAGCAGGCACAGCAGGCAAAGATGGACCACGTTTGCCGTAAGCTACAACTTAAGCCGGGAGACCGCGTGATCGAAGCCGGTTGTGGGTGGGGCGGACTAAGTCGTCATATGGCGTTGCACTATGGCGTCAGCGTAACGGCCTACAATATCTCTCGCGAGCAGCTTCATTACGCTCGACAACGGGCTAAGTCGGAAGGATACGATCAGCAGGTAACTTATATTGAAAATGACTACCGCAATATTCAGGGTCAGTGCGATGCATTCGTATCCATTGGGATGCTCGAACATGTGGGACCTGCAAATTACCCGGTATTAGGTGATGTCATGTATCAAGTGTTGACCGAAGAGGGACGGGGTCTGATCCATACTATTGGTCGCAACCGACCGCGGCCGATGAGTGCATGGGTCGACCGCCGCATCTTTCCAGGAGCGTATCCACCGACCTTGGGGGAGATGATGAAAGTGTTTGAGAGGCATTCGTTTTCTGTCCTTGATGTTGAGAATCTAAGATTGCACTACGCTAAAACTCTGACGCATTGGCTGGCTCGCTATGAGACAGCCAATGCGTCAGTTACGGAAATGTTCGACGATACTTTTGTTCGTGCTTGGCGTCTTTATTTGTCGAGTTCCATCGCCTGTTTCCTGTCTGGTGGGTTACAGTTGTTTCAGATAGTTTTTGCGCGAGGGGAGAAAAATTCTGTGCCCTGGTCTCGCCAACATCTTTATACCCAATAGTGGGTTATCACAGATGACGCGTTGTTTCAGGTGACACTGGTTGGTCTTGCATTTTTCAACGCTGCTGAGCGATGCGGTAAACTTATGTTCGTTTCTCTAGAAGCATTCCACTTTTCTACTTGCACTGACTTAGACTCCATTAACGATAATGACAGAGACTATGCGGACTAGAACGCGCCAAAGTGAGATTTGGCTACGGCTTTTTCTCACGTTGGTGTACTTTGGTCTTTTTTTCTACCTGATTAAATTTTTGATGGGTGCCTGCTTGCTTTTTCAGGCCGCGATGCAGATTTGTACTGGCCACACTAATCCGCGTCTTTTGCTGTTTACAGGTGACTTGAATCGCTTCGCTTTTCATGCGCTCCAATATCTTACTTATACTTCCGACCAACGGCCGTTTCCATTTTCTGACTGGCCGGGTCCCGATGATTCAGCGCCCTCGAACGTAGAAGCTTGACGCATCTCTACAGTAACGTTTTAAGGGCGCTTGCCCAGACACCAGACAGTGCAAACCGAATACGACCCGCATCAGATTGAGCAAGAAGTCCAGGATTACTGGTCGGAACAGCACAGTTTCGAAGTAACCGAGGATCCATCACGGGAAAAATTTTATTGCCTTTCAATGTTGCCCTACCCGTCGGGCAACCTGCACATGGGGCATGTGCGCAACTACACCATCGGCGATGTGATGAGTCGTTACCAGCGAATGAAAGGCCGAAACGTTCTGCAACCCATGGGTTGGGATGCATTCGGCCTGCCCGCCGAGAATGCTGCGATCCAGCGGTCGATCCCTCCGGCGAGATGGACTTACCAGAACATTGAACATATGCGTACACAACTAATGCGCATGGGATTCGGTTATGACTGGAGTCGCGAGGTAACCACCTGTCGGCCAGACTATTACCGATGGGAACAATGGTTTTTCTGCAAGCTCCTTGAAAAAGGCCTCGCTTACCGAAAGAACGCGGTGGTGAACTGGGATCCAGTAGATCAGACAGTTCTTGCTAATGAGCAAGTGATCGATGGTAAGGGGTGGCGCTCAGGGGCGGTGGTGGAAAAGCGGGAAATTCCGCAGTGGTTCGTTCGCATCACCGCTTACGCTGATGAGTTGCTGGACGAACTCGATCGCCTGGCCGGTTGGCCGGATTCGGTTAAGACCATGCAGCGCAATTGGATTGGCCGTTCCGAGGGGCTTGAGGTCGACTTTGTGTTAGTGGACCGGGGTGAACCGCTTCGTATTTTTACGACACGGCCAGATACGCTTTACGGCGCCACCTTTATGGCAATTGCTGCTGATCATCCGTTGGCAACCCAGATAGCAGAACGGGATAACGCAATAAGAGACTTTATTGATGGTTGTCGCAGCGGAGGCATCAGTGAGGCTGAACTCGAAACGCTTGAAAAGAAGGGAATGCCGCTTGGGGTCGAGGCGATTAATCCTCTGAGCGGCGAGCCAATTCCAGTATGGGTGGCAAACTTTGTCCTGATGTCTTATGGCACGGGCGCAATCATGGCGGTGCCAGCACACGATGAGCGTGATCACGCGTTTGCCTTACGTTACGGGCTTCCTATTAGGCAGGTCATCGCCCCGAGCAATGCACGCGAAATAGATGTCAATCAGGCGGCCTATGTTGAGAAGGAGGGAATCCGAACTGTCAATTCCGGCCAGTTCGATGGGCTTGACTACACGGATGCTTTCGAGCGCATCACAGCGTATGTAGAAGAACAAGGTATCGGCGCCCGACGGGTCAACTATCGGTTGCGTGATTGGGGTGTATCGCGCCAGCGTTACTGGGGTTGCCCAATTCCTGTTATTCATTGTGAGACGTGTGGCATTGTTTCGGTTCCGACTGCGGACTTGCCAGTCATTCTTCCTGAAGACGTGACTTTCATGGGCGTTCAGTCGCCGCTGAAGGCCGAAACAGATTGGCGTCGTACACAGTGTCCCCAATGCCAGGGTCCCGCTGAACGTGAAACAGATACTTTTGATACTTTCGTTGAGTCCAGTTGGTATTACGCTCGGTATTGTTCTCCCGGTGCGGATGCGATGCTTGACGATCGCGCCAATTACTGGCTACCCATGGACTATTACATTGGTGGCATCGAACATGCGGTACTCCACCTGCTGTATTTTCGTTTCTGGCACAAGTTGATGCGCGATGCGGGGATTGTGACGAGTGACGAACCGGCAACGAACTTGCTGTGTCAGGGGATGGTGTTGGCCGAAGCCTATTATCTGGACACAGCGGACGGGGGTCGACAGTGGGTACCCCCGAACGAGGTCGAAGTCGAGCGAGATGAACGAGGCAGCGTAATCGAAGCACGACGCTGCAACGACGCAAGCAAGTTGATGGCCGTCGGTTGGACGACGATGTCTAAATCCAAGAACAATGGAGTTGATCCCCAGCAACTGATTGATCGTTATGGCGCCGATACAGTCCGTGTGTTTACTATGTTTGCGTCTCCGCCGGACCAGTCGCTGGAGTGGAACGACAGCGCTGTTGCCGGGTCACTGCGGTTCTTGCGCCGATTGTGGGTGCTGGTAGGCCGTCATTCCGCAGCCGTCGTTGACAGTATTAGTGACACTGGATTTGCGCAGGCCGACGAAGAGACCATCAGCTTGCGGCGACAAATTCATACCACACTGGTTCGAATCAATCGGGACATGCAGCGAAATCAGTTTAATACTGTTGTTGCGGCTTGCATGGAGATGGTTAACGCGCTGGATCGATTTGACACGGCGGACAATTCGATGCGGGTTGCCGCGATGCATGAGTCCCTGGGTATTCTCGTTCGAGTGCTAGCGCCAATAGCACCACATATTACTCACGTACTGTGGCAAGCTTTGGCGATGACTGGTGACCTACTGGACACCCCATGGCCAGAAAGCGATTTTCAAGCTTTGCAAACAGACCAGATTACTTTGGTTGTCCAGGTGAACGGGAAACTACGCGGACAGATTAAGGTCGCCGCAGGTGCTAGTGATGAGGATATTCGGAACTTAGCACTGTCACAGGACCAGATCGCCAAACACACAAATGGGCGTCCATTGCGCAAGGTCATTATCGTTCCCGGCAAGTTGGTGAACATAGTTGCCTAAAACATATAACTACACTGTTATCTGTCGGGATAATGGGTGTCGCGCGGTGTTGTCGTGGGTCCGTAGTGGACGTAATGTAGTGATACTGCTGGTCTTGGTAATGTTGATCGCAGGTTGCGGTTTTCATCTGCGGGGTAAAGTTCAGTTGCCAGCTGTTTTTTCTGCGACTCATGTAAAAGGCACGGATTTGTCACTGGTCGACGATATCAAACGGGCGTTACGGGTCGCCGGCGGCGCGGCTGTTAATGAGAAGGCTGAGGCAACTGTATCGATCGAATTGTTGCGAGTGACCTATAGTCGTGCCGTACGGAGTATTAACGAACAGGGCATAGCTGTTAGTTATGAACTGCACTATGACGTGCGTTATCGAGTTTCCGGACAGGCCAAGCAACGCCTTGTGCCAGATGCCCGGATAGCACTCAAGCGAACGCTCGACTATGGTGACAAGAATATACAGATCCTGCAGAAGGCAATCGAGGAAAAACTGTTAAAGCAGGAAATGCGCGATGAGATTGTTCGCCAGGTAATATCACGTTTAGCCAGCGTTAAAGTGGGGCTGATGGCTGATCGCCGACCGCGCAGCGCGTGACGAGAATCCGGGCGAGTTAACTTGCGTATTCCCTCTACCCAACTGGAACCCCATCTGAGCAAAAGTCTTGCCCGGTTTTATCTGCTTTTTGGAAGTGAAGCGCTGTTAATCGAGGAGGGCAGTGACCGGATTAGAGTGGCCGCCCAGGCCAATGGTTTCTCGGAAGTGATCCGCTATAGCGTTGGGATTGATTTTGAGTGGCAGGAGTTACGTGACCAATCACAGACACTGTCCCTGTTTTCCAACCAGCGGCTGATTGAAATCCGCGTTCCGTCGGGTCGATTGGGCGAGGGCGGGACGACTGCTCTGCTTGATTTTTTAGCCGAACCGACACCAGATACTGTCTTGATGGTCCTCATGGGGCGTTTGGATAAGCGGACCCAGTCGAGTCGCTGGTTCAGGGCGGCGGAGACGGCTGGGGTTGTGGTCGACGCGCGGCCAGTGTCTTTGCAGCAACTCCCCCAGTGGATTGATCGACGGCTAAGAGCACACGATATCTTGCCCGCTCGCGAGGTTTCCGATCGTCTCGCTTACTATGTCGAAGGAAATCTGCTTGCTGCATCACAGGAAGTCGAGAAATTGTCGCTGTTGCTAGGCCCAGGGGCGAAGTTGGATCTGCAGACCTTAGAGGCAATTGTCGCAGACCACGCTAGATTCAGCGTATTCACCTTGGTCGATGCATGCCTTGGTGGGGATGTGACTCGTAGCATTCGAGTGTTAGGGGGTCTGCGGCGGGAAGGAACGGATGCCACTTTGGTGCTGTGGGCGTTGGTACGTGAAGTGCGCTCGATGGTGACGATCAGTCGTCATCTTTGCGAGGGCCGATCGCGTCAGACGGTTTACCATCAGTGTGGTGTGTGGAGTAGCCGCGGTCCGCTGATAACGGTGGCGCTTGCGCGTCACCGCCCAAATTTTTGGTCGGGGTTGCGGGCACGGTTGCTGTTAGCAGAACAAGCCATTAAAGGACGTACGCAAGTAGTCGGAGGGCCCTGGTTGGAATTGGAACGAATCCTACTTCGCATTTGTGGTATAAATGGCCTATGGTTTAAATCCTAAATATCTGAAATCATTGATTAAAAATAGAGAAACTCCCATCAACGATTCAGAATTTGAGGTCGTGGACGAGATTCGCCGAATCGGGCAGGCAGCGCGGGCGACAGCCCGCGTGCTGGCCAGTGCGCCCACTCAACAGAAGAATTTGGCACTGGTTTCAATAGCGCAAGCGATTGAAAACGAGGCCGGCCGGATTCTGGATGAGAATGCTATCGATTTGGAACGCGCTCGGTCATTGAGGCTTGTCGAAGCTATGCTCGATCGATTGGAGCTGACTCCTGCCCGTATCGCCGCGATGGCGACGGGACTTCGTCAGGTCTCGGCGTTGCCCGATCTGATCGGCGAGGTGACAGGTCTGGGGCAGCAGCCGTCGGGCATTCAAGTGGGTCGTATGCGTGTTCCGCTGGGAGTGATCGGGATGATTTATGAATCTCGACCGAACGTGACGGCCGATGCTGCAGGTCTTTGTCTCAAGTCAGGAAATGCGGTTATCTTGCGGGGTGGCTCTGAAGCGACGCATTCAAACTTGGCGATCGCTGATTGTATTAACCAAGGCCTGCTCGCGGCAGACTTGCCCGCGGCCAGTGTGCAAGTGATCAAAACAACGGACCGAGCGGCAGTAGGCGCGTTATTGCAGATGTCGGACAATGTGGATGTGATCATCCCTCGGGGGGGGCGTGGGCTGATTGAGCGGGTTAGTGCCGAGTCCAGGGTGCCTGTTCTGAAACATCTCGACGGAAATTGCCACGTTTTTATTGACGCACATGCAGATGTAGAGAAAGCTGTTGCAATCGGATTCAACGCCAAATGCCGTCGCTATGGCATCTGCGGTGCGATGGAAACTCTGCTCGTAGCAGAACAGTTAGAGGAGCCCGTGTTGACTCGACTGGGGGCGATGTATGCCCAAGCCGGAGTTGAGATTCGAGGGTGCCCACGGACCCGTGAGTTGGTGCCGGGGGCCATCTTGGCGACTGAAGAAGATTGGGGGACGGAGTTTCTTGCTCCAATCTTGGCTGTCAGGATTGTGGCCAATGTGGATGAAGCGATCGAGCACATCGGTCGTTATGGATCGGGACATACAGATGCTATCGTGACTGAAAACCTGCAAACCAGTCGTCGCTTTTTGCGTGAGATTGATTCCAGTTCGGTCATGGTCAACGCATCGACTCAATTCGCCGATGGTTTTGAATATGGATTGGGCGCTGAAATTGGCATTAGTACGAACAAACTTCATGTCCGGGGTCCCGTGGGGTTGGAGGGACTGACCATACAGAAGTTCATCGTCATCGGTGATGGCACGGTGCGCGCCTGACGAGTCCGATTGAAAATACCGCAACAAAACCGATTGCGCCCCGCCATGGGTGTCTTCGGAGGTACCTTTGACCCAGTACATCAAGGGCATCTATGCACCGTGGCATCGGTTCGGCAGCAGTTGGACCTGGCGCACGTGCTTTTCGTCCCGGCTGCCAGACCGAGACTGCGCTCGGTACCTACCGCATCTGCTACGCATCGGTTGGAAATGCTGAAGCGGGCGCTCGCGAGCGAGCCTAGTTTTGACGTTAACGACCTGGAATTGGGCCGCGACGGGCCTTCAACGACTGTTTTGACGCTGGAAGCTTTGCAGTACGATTACCAGGAAACACCGATTTGTTTCATTCTCGGCATCGATGCATTTTTGGGTTTGCCGCAATGGCATCGCTGGACAGAATTACTTGGGCTTGCCCACTTTGTGGTGATGTCACGGCCTGGAATGGTACTGCCGGTGGAGCGGCCTACTTGGTGGGTTCGTGCCGAAACCACTGATCTGAGCATTGTGCATCAGCGACGCGCCGGATCGATTGTAATGGTTGAAGTCCCGCCAATGGACGTCGCTGCAAGCAACATTCGTGAACGTCTCAGGGCAGGTGATGATATTAGCCGCAGTGTCCCGAAAAGCGTGATCGACTACATTACTGAGCATCGACTTTATGGCTTTGACTTCTGATCAGATCGACATTGGCGATACGCGAGTTGCCGATTTTGTAATCATCGCGCTCGAAGATGCCAAAGCCTCTGACGTTCGACTGCTTGACGTACGCCAACTGACGGATATCACCGATTACATGGTTATTGCTAACGGCACGTCTAGGCGCCACGTCGTTGCAATGGCTGAGCGGGTTCGCGAGGCTGGCCTGAAGCTTGAATTACGACCGCTGGCAGCGGAAGGAGAAGGCGAGGGCGAATGGATTGTGCTCGATTACGGTGATGCCGTGATTCATCTGATGATGCCGGACAGGCGGATTTTTTATGATCTCGACGGTTTGTGGGATCCAGAACTGGGGGAGATCCTGAAGCAGCGGCGCCAGTTAACGGGTGACGGCTAAAGGTTCATGCGTATCCAGTTGCTGGCTATTGGTGATCGTATGCCGACGTGGGTAGCTGATGGTTTTGATACCTACTCACGCCGCCTTCGGGGGAAAATCAGGCTACAGCTCGTTGAAGTGCCAGCGCCGCGTCGTGGTAAGAATGCAGATATTGCAAGACTTGTCCGGAATGAAGGACAACGGCTGTTGGCAAAAGTGGAAGCTGGCGCCTACCGTATTGCGCTTGACGAGGGTGGACGAGTTTTGACGACACAGATGATAGCTTCACGATTCTCCACCTGGTGCGAGGACGGATCAAACGTAGCATTTTTCATGGGAGGTGCCGATGGCTTATCGAATGAGGCGATCGCGTCAGTCAACGAGATCTGGTCGCTTTCTAGTTTGACTCTCGCCCATTCGCTGGCCCGCATTGTGTTCGCAGAACAAGTTTATCGGGCGTACAGCCTAATGGAGGGACTTCCTTATCATCGTGGCGAGCGGCGAGCGCTTGAGCCGTAATGACCGGCACCTATCGGGTTTTATTGACAACTTCTTGCAGGATCATTCTTATATAACGATGAGCGAAGAATTGCTGCTTAGTGTTACCCCCCAGGAAACCCGGGTGGCGATTATCATCAACGGTGCGTTGCGGGAAATTCTTATCGAGCGACAACGCACCCGCGGCCTCGTGGGTAATATCTATCGAGGACGAGTGGCGCGGGTTTTGCCCGGGATGCAGGCGGCGTTTGTCGATATTGGACTACAGCGCACCGCATTTTTGCATGCGGCGGATGCTGTAGCAAAGATTGATAACCGGGTATCCCAGGGCGTGGATGGTGGCACGGTGCCAGATATCAAGCGGTTAGTGCGTGAAGGCGACACAGTCGTTGTCCAGGTGCTTAAGGATCCGCTGGGGAGCAAAGGTGCACGCGTGGCCACGCAACTTTCTATTGCTTCGCGTTACTTGGTGTTGTTACCTGGATCGTCCCGGGTTGGTATTTCACAGCGAATAACACAGCCTAGCGAACGGGAGCGACTCACACAACAAGTGACTGAACTGTTTACGCAACTCGATGTTAAAGCCGGGTTTATCGTTCGCACGGTAGCCGATGGTGCTAGCGTTGAGTCGCTGAAGAGCGACTTGTTGTTTCTCGTGCGGTCTTGGAAAGTGATCCGGGAGCGTCTTAACAGCAACGATGTTGGTCTGTTACACGAAGATCTCCCTTTGACATTGCGAACGGCGCGGGATTTGGTCACCGAGGAAACTACCCGTATTCGCGTCGATGACCAGGCGACTGTCGAAGCGCTGTGTGATTTCGCGCGCGATTTTTTACCCCAAACATCATGTCGGATCGAATATTACTCGGGGGCGCAGCCAATTTTTTATTTGTTTGGTATAGAGGAGGGCATTCAGCAAGCCTTAGCCGCGACGGTCCAACTGCAATCCGGCGGTACGCTCGTGTTAGAGCAGACGGAATCGATGACTACAATCGATGTCAACACGGGGGGTTATGTCGGGCGACACAATCTCGAGGAAACACTGTTCAGAACCAATCTGGAAGCGGCGAGTGCTATCGCGTGGGAACTTCGATTGCGCAATATTGGTGGCATTATCATCGTTGATTTTATTGACATGGAAGAGACAGAACATCGTTATGATCTGGTTCGAGTGTTGACGGAAGCATTGCATCGCGATGGAGTCGGGGTGCAGGTGGCCGATATGTCTGACTTTGGATTGGTTCAGATTGTGCGTAAGCGTTCAAGGCCGAGCCTTGAACGAGCGATGACTGAAGCGTGCACTGCGTGTGAAGGGTATGGGTTTCAGAAAACAGCGCAAACGTTGTGTTACGAAATTTTTCGGGAATTGATGCGTCAGTCTCGGGCGCATCACTTTCAGGCATATACCGTCTTGGGGTCGCCGCCGGTGATTGACATGTTGCTAGATGAGGAAGCCGGGGCGCTGGCTGATCTGCAGGATCTTATGCAGGGTGTCGTTCATCTCCAGGTAGATACTCTGCTCGGTCATGACAGTTACGACGTGGTGCCAATGTGAAGCGGACGTTCTGTTTTCGTATCGTTGTTGCACTGTGGGTGCTCTGTTGTTCGGCAGTGGTTTTTAGTGGACCAGTGAACATGCTTCTCAAGGAGCAGATTGATAGAACGCAGTGGCCGGAACAGCGGAACAGTGGTTCTGTTTTGGCCCTGACACAGATCAACGCAATACTTTCTCAGTTCGACGAAGTACAGGCACATCGCATCACCATTCGTTACCCTGGAGGTGATCTCGGTAATGCGTGGGCGCTGGAGGTTCGTGATTGGCTGGTTGCTTTAGGTATGCCGTCCGACGCGGTGATATTGGAACCGGGTTCAGGTGGAAGCGACCAATTGATCCTGTTGTTGGAAAAGTTGAGCGGTTCTTAACCGAATGAAGGTTGCGGCTATCCAGATGAACTCGGGCCCATCTGTCGATGAGAACCTTGAGGCAGTGAGTGATCTTGTCGCCGATGCGGCTGCTGCCGGTGCTAGGCTAGTGGTGTTGCCTGAAAACGTCTGTTTAATGGCAGACACTCATCAACGAAGGTTGGCGGCAGCTGCAAGGGGAGACGAAGTCGCCGCTCGCATGGCTGATTTGGCACGCGGCTATTCGCTCTGCCTGGTTGGTGGCACCATACCGCTGCCCGCGACCCACCAGCGGGTCACCAATAGTTGCCTGGTGTATTCCGCGCTCGGCCAGTTAATGGGTCGTTACGACAAGATGCATTTATTTGATGTTCAGCTGGAGCATGGCGAGACCTATGGAGAATCGGAATACACCGTGCCTGGTGATGTTCCGTTATCGGTTGAAGCAGTCGATACCTGCCTGGGGATCACGATATGTTATGACATGCGTTTTCCAGAGCTTTATCGTGGCCTCGCATCACGCGGCGCTGAGGTGTTTACGGTGCCCTCTGCGTTTACGGTGGCAACGGGCGAGGCCCATTGGGAAGTGCTGTTAAGGGCGCGTGCAATTGAAAACTTGGCTATGGTGATCGCGCCGGCACAAGAAGGGACACATGTCGGGGGTCGTAAAACCTACGGACACAGCATGATCGTCAGTCCGTGGGGAGAAATATTGGCGCAGCAACGTTTCGGTTCCGGCGTCATATTAGCCGAGCTCGATTTGGCACGGCTACGTCAGCAGCGAGATGAGTTTCCAGCCCTAAGCCACAGGCGTTTGCCTGAGAGCCTTGATTAGTCTGCCTTTTGCAGCAAGAAGTGGAATTCCGAGTTGTTCTCAGTTGATTCCAGCAGTGGATTGCCGGTTTGTTTAGCGAAGGCCTCAAAGTCGCGGACGGAGCCTGGATCTGTGGCCATGATTTTCAGAACTTCACCGCCAGCCATCGTATTGAGGGTTTTTTTTGCGCGTAGAATCGGCAGCGGACAGTTCAGGCCGCGAGCATCGAGTTCATGATCAAAGTGAGCCATGATGGAAAGTGTCAGATGGATTCAAACTAAGTATATAACGTCTTGAGATGTTGAGAAAATGAAGAGGCGGCGACCTTTTCTAAGTCCTGATTAATGCAAGTGGTGCTCACCATATTTTGCCGGCGCAGGTGGTCGTATGACACGGTGCCGTGATTGCATTCGAGCACCCATCATCAATCGACCATGGTTGTCAGTGAGGATCGGCTACAATCGGCACCCCGCTGGACGATCGTCTGGATCGCGCATGAAGCCTCGCGTCAATTCGATGAACATTCTACTGGTAGGGCTTCTTGCCACTGTCCTGTGGTTGGGTTTGGGTGCTGGCGTTCGCGCGGAAAAACTGCCGTCGCTGGGAGAACGATCCGGACGTCCCATTGCCACGCCACAAGCACGCCAGTTGGGCGATGAATTCATGCGTGAGGCGCGGCGTCAACTGGTTTTTGTTCGCGATCCGGTGTTATTGTCATATGTGCAGGCGCTGGGATCCCGGGTCAGCGCTTCGGTTGCTGACGACGGTGATTTTTTCAGATTTCACCTGGTACGAAATGGCGAAGTCAATGCGTTTGCTGTACCCGGGGGCCACGTTGTACTGTATACGACGCTGATTTTGGAAACGGAGTCTGAAGGACAACTGGCTTCGGTCGTTGCCCATGAAGTCGCTCATCTGGTGCAGCGCCACCCGACGCGGTCGCTGGCGCGGTCGCACGGTCGAGAGCTCTCTGCCAGTGCTGGCATGTTAGTTGCTGTTTTGCTTGGTGGTCAGGTTGGTGCAGCGACCATGGCAGCCACCAGCGCAATGGCAGCTGGTGACCGGTTACGCTACAGCCGCGCATTTGAACAAGAAGCCGATACTGTGGGCCTAGATTTACTCGCGTTAGCAGGTTACGACCCCCATAGTGCCGTTGATTTTCTACACCGTCTTGAGCGAGGAAGTCGAGTACAGGGACTAAGCCCCCCGGAATATCTGTTAACCCACCCCCTCTCGACTCGGCGAGTGGCGGAAGTACGCAGTCGAATAGAGCGTTACGCGACAGTCACAGATGGCAACGGGTCGGATTTTTCCCATGCGCGGGCCCGCATTAGGGCCTTGTTCGAGCCCAATCCTGAGGCGGCTGCAGATTACTTTGCAAGCCCTGCTGGGGGTGATGTGTTAGTGAAGCGGGCCGCACGCTACGGATTGGCGCTGGTGAAATCCAGGCTGGGTGCCCACGATGAGGCGCTCACAATTCTTCAACAACTGGTTTCTGATTACCCCGATGACCTGCACTATCCTCTAGCTTTGGCGGAAAGTTATGTTGCCGCCGGAGCGCTGCGGAGCGCGTTAAGCCCGTTGCGAAGTGCACGTGCTCGGTGGCCCGATGAGCCAATACTTTACGGTGCTGAGGCGAATGTGTTGATCAAGATCGGCGACGCCGCCTCGGCGAAGCCAATGATCCGTGCGGCCTTGCGTCTCGATAACGACAGTGTGGCGCTGTATCGATTACTGGCTCGTGCAGAAGGGCAGTTAGGCAACATGGCGCCGTCCTTTCAGGCATTGGCTGAGGCCAGTTATCTGGAGGGTGAGCCGACGCGGGCGCTGGCCGAACTGAGTCGCGCGGAAAAACATGCCGGTCACAGCACGTATTTAGCCGCAAGCATTTCGGCGCGAATGGCGGTGTTGCGAGAGTTGATCGACAGGTTTGAAACACATTAATATCATTTGACGAGCAGGACGCAGTTGACTGTTCCAGGCAGGGTATGGGTTGTAATTCCAAGAGCAATGGCTAAGATGAGACTTGAAACAACCCCAGACATAACGCAAATAAGAGTCATTCTCATTTCATTGATATGGTTGGGGTGGAGCGGGTCAACTTAAGGGGGAGCACCGAGATGGTGAGTTTTCGATTTGCCGGGACGTTACTATTGGGCCTGTTGCTACTGGCTGGCGGTGTTGCGTCCCCGACCGTGGCCACTGCGGGTGAATGGCCCAGCGACAAACAATGTAAGAAATTGAAGGATGCAGGGGTAGTCAAGACCGGATGGTGCGTTGCCATCAATCGCCGCAAGGGTAATTGTCTGGGGTGCCACATGGCGATGGTGAATCCGTGGCCGGAAGGGTTTCCGCCAGGAGGCAATGTCGGCCCGCCACTTGTCGCAATGAAAAGCCGGTTCGAGAGCAAAGAAGCGCTTAGGGCGCAGATTTACGATCCGACCGTGCGTAACCCGAACACCTCGATGCCGCCATTCGGCAAGCATCGATTACTTTCGAATAAGCAGATTGACCAGATCGTGGAATGGCTTTGGACTATTTGATAACAAGTGACGAGTGATGCATTGCAAGGGAAGGAGTGTGTACAGATGAAACGACGAATTTTGTTGAAGGGCACTGCGGCAAGCGCTTCGCTTGTGGCGGCAGCGGCTGCCGGGTTGCTGATTCCTTTTCGGCTGTTAGCTGGTGACTGGCCACAAACTGCGTTCGAGTCTGATGACGCGGGTGATGCGATTAAGGACTATTTTGGTGATGCGGCGGTGGTCGATAGTGATCAAGTAGTCATCAAAGCGCCACTGCAGGCGGAGAATGGTGCTGTCGTGCCTATCAAGGTGACCACGACGTTGGCTAACGTGGAATCGATGGCGATCATTGTTGAAAAGAACCCAATGCCGTTTGTGGCGTCACTCGATATGCTGTCGGGTGCCAGCGGTGCGATTTTCAGCACTCGAGTAAAGATGGGACAGACCTCACCGGTGACCTGTCTGGTGAAGGCGGGAGGCAAGGTCCACCGAGCTTCACAGGTGGTGAAAGTAACCGTTGGTGGTTGTGGCGGTTGAACCCACGGCGACCAGTTAGGAGAGAACAATGGCAACCAAGATGAAGATCAAGAAGGTCAAGGATGGGGGTTATCAGGCTCTGGTTCTGGCAAAGCATCCTATGGAAACGGGGAATCGGAAAGACAAGAAAACCGGTAAGAAAATTCCCAAACACTTTATCCAAACGATGACATTCCACTTGAATGGCACACCGGTCGCACAGGCTAATTTGAGCCAGGGGGTATCGAAGAACCCGCTGATCGGGGTATCACTGAGTGGCGCCAACTCAGGTGACAAAGTCAGTGTCAACTGGATAGACAACACCGGGGGTACTGGCACCGTTGAGGCGACCGTTAAGTAATAAAATGTTGATCAACGGCGAGTTGTTGTTGCGAAATGCGGTAGCCGCATAAGGAGAAGAACATGAGAACACGCTTAACATGGGCGATCACGGTGCTCTCTGTGGTTTTGCTCGCACCGGTGGCTGGCGCCGTGACAGAGGCCGAGGTCCAGGCAGACATCGACACTTTTCAGGGGTATTTCAAAAAGCGCTTCCCTACTGTTGCGCTGGCGGACTATGTGGATGGGGTTAACGCGTTGCCAGCTTATAGCGAGCGAAGGGCCAATTGGGAATTGCTGATGGAATTTCCCCCGTTCGAGCCTGAAATGGAAAAAGCGAGAAAGGAGTGGTCAAAGTCTTTTGCCAATGGCAAGGGTTTCGCTGATTGTGCCTTGGCGCCGGCAAACACCTACCCTGTTTACGATTCGGGTAGCGATGATCTTCGGACTTTAGTGGGCGATATCAATGCTTGTCTGAAGGCGAACGGAGAGAAACCCATAAAGAATGTGAAACGCGGCAAGATGGCGAGATTGATTGCGGCCTACAGAGAGCAATTCAATGGCCAGGCTATGGCTGTCGATGTATCTCATCCCGGTGCTCGTCGCTGGTACGAAGAGGGGCGCCAGTTCTACTGGGCTAAGCGAGGCCAATTGAATTTCTCCTGCGCTAACTGTCATGTAGACAATGCTGGCATGAAAGTCCGTGGTGACGTCCTGAGTGCGGGTCTAGGGCACGGTGTAGGGTTTCCGGTTTTTCGAACCAAATGGGCTGTCGCAGGAAAACCCTGGGGCACAGTGCACCGGCGTTATGGTGGTTGCAACAAGCAGGTACGGGCCAATCCTTTCAAGGCACAGGGCCGTGAATACAAGGCGCTTGAGCTGTATGAGGCTGTAATGAATACGGGAGTACCGCTCAAAGTACCCAGTCAGCGTCAGTAAGCTTCTGGAGCGAACCGGGAAAAGCCTGGCCTTTCGGATGGGCTTTTTCTTGCACTAGAACAAGCTCCCAGCGTAAGGGGCTAGTAGCCTAACGGCGCTAGTTATTGATTATCACGACAAGTTTCTTTCAATGACCCTTGCTCGCCGAGAATTTCTGCATGTGTTAGCGTTGGCCACGGCCGCTGGCATGGGGCTGACGTCCCGTGCCGCCAACGCAGCCGTTGAGTACGACTTGGCGCCAATGGGTAACCTGTCTTTGTTGCACTTCACCGACTGCCACGCACAGTTGTTGCCAGTGCATTATCGAGAGCCCAGTTACAACATCGGACTTGGCGAGGCCTTCGGCCGGCCCCCGCATATCGTGGGTCAGCACCTGCTTGACTATTTCGGTCTCAGTCCCGCCACGGCTCAGGCCCATGCCTTGACCAGTCTCGATTTTGAGACGGCCGCCAGTAAGTATGGAAAACTGGGTGGATTCGCTCATCTTGCTACGTTGATCAAACGGCTTCGTGCTGAGCGTCCTCACAGTCTGTTACTCGATGGGGGAGACACCTGGCAAGGTTCCGCTACCGCGCTGTGGACTCAGGGACGCGACATGATCCAGGCCTGTCGCCTGTTAGGTGTTGACATGATGACGGGGCACTGGGAATTCACCTATGGCATGGATCGAGTGCGGGAAATCATTAACAATGAGTTAGCTCCGATCGAGTTTCTAGCTCAGAACGTGTACTTGACCGAAGACGCCGCCTTCAACGATCGACCGGCTTTTGATGAAGGGACGGGCTTGGTTTTTAAACCCTACAGCCTGCGTATGGTCAATACCGTTGCGGTTGCTGTTATCGGGCAGGCTTTTCCGTATACGGCGTTGGCGAACCCGCGCTATTTAATTGATGAGTGGAGTTTTGGGATTCGCGAAGAGCGGGTTCAGGCGAGTGTCGAGGCGGCCCGTGCGGAAGGTGCTGAGGTTGTCGTTTTACTGTCACACAACGGAATGGATGTCGACCTTAAGTTAGCAAGTCGTGTCAGTGGTATCGATGTGATTCTCGGCGGCCATACTCACGACGGTGTGCCCGTGCCAAGTATTATTAATAACAATGGGGGCCAGACATTGGTCGTCAATTCTGGGTCGAACGGAAAATTCTTGTCGGTGCTGGATCTGGATATCCGCGCGGGCAGAGTTCAGGATTACCAATTTCGTTTGTTACCGGTGTTTGCCAATTTGCTTACACCGGATCCGGAGATGGCGAGTCTGATCGAGGCGGTCCGATTGCCCTACAAGGATCGGTTAAACGAAGTGCTGGCGACCACGGATACCTTGTTGTACCGACGAGGTAATTTCTCGGGCACTTTTGATCAGATAATTGTTGATGCGTTACGCGACGTGCAGGGTGCCGATATCGCGCTTTCGCCTGGTTTTCGATGGGGGACGACGTTGTTGCCCGGCAATCCAATCACGATGGAGCAGTTGATGGACCAAACTGCTATTACTTATGCTAAATCGACGCTTGCTGAGATGACTGGTGCTGACATTCATGCTTTGTTGGAAGACATAGCGGACAACTTGTTTAATCCGGATCCTTACTATCAGATGGGTGGCGATATGGTCAGGGTCGGTGGATTGTCGTACACCATCGATCCCAGTGCGCCAATGGGACGACGCATCAGTGAGTTACAATTTAAGAACAAACCACTGGATCCTAACCGACATTACCGTGTGGCAGGCTGGGCTAGCGTTAGGCCTCAACCTGATGAGTCACCGGACATATGGCAGGTGGTCGGCGACTATCTGCGTGACAGAAAACACATTGGTCACGTTGCCGTCAATATGCCCCATGTTAAAGGGGTGACTAACAATCCGGGATGGATTCGGCAATAAAGGGCAGTCAAATGAGTTCAGAATACTACGACACAATAGATCATCTGGAAAAACAATCGGTTGATGCGGACTATATCCTTGGTTGGGCTGGGGGTTACTTGGATAATCCAGCTCGCGAAGAGCAACGGGTGACACCGGCTTATACAGCAGGTTATGCCGACGGCAAGGCGGGGCACACCGAGCAGGCGGGGCAGTTCACTATTCAGTAACGCTGTCTTTGAGGGCTTGTTTGATCTGAGACCCAAGTAAGTTCTTAAGTATGTTCAGAAATAGCCGCACGGCGTCGGGGCCGTCGACCGTGATGATCTGATCAATGACCCAGCGATTGGTTTGGCTTTCTCCCATCACCTGTTGGATATTGGTTCCAAGGCTTTTCAGCAGTCCAAAACGTGGCTCTAACTCGTCGAATGAATATTGAGCGTATTCGGTGGTGCGTACATTGAGAAGATCGATAAAGAGGTTCTTATGGTTGTCTAGCCCCAGAATCTCGCTGGCGTTACGCTGCAGGTGGCGGGCACAACCTAATGACAGTTCTTGAACAAATGTGTGGCGCTTTTCGGGGGAGAAGTGCTGACTGCACAGGCGATCAGCGCAGTGTACAAGTACGAAGAGATACTCACTGATGACATCCAGGCGCTGTCGATCACTCGTGTAGTTATAGTTCTCTTCGTGCAGATTCTTGGTCGATGCCAGTGCGATGGCCCAGGCACGGTAGGCGGCGGCACCGGCGCTGTCGATCAGACTGCCCTGTCCCGGGTTGCGCCAGCGATCAGGAGCGAGACGGGACATAGCGGAGCGCTACCTAGCGTTTAGAGTGTTGTTCTTCGTGGGCTAAATCAATGACTCGCGTCGCGAGCTCATCGTATTCCTTTCGGTAGTCAGCCAGGAGGTGATCGCTGGGTGGAATGAAATAGTCTTTAGGTTGGAGTCCATCCTTCTGTTCATATGCGATGAACAAATGTTGCAGTTCCAACATGCGTTGGATCAATTTATTTTTTTCATTCATAGCATATTTCTCGTGGTCAAATCATCAGTTCGCGTATCGCTGTTTAATCGTGACTGTCATGCCTGTTTGGCGAAATACTTTTGTGATGGTGAAAAACACCACAGCCCATCGCTCGCCCTAGACCCAAACCGGACGCTTGCAGATCGAGCGACTCGTCATCTTCAAGATCCGCTACCATGAGACTGTGCGCAGTCCATGTCCCTGACGCGGACCGTATCACGTGTTCCCGACCACACAGGAGTTTCCTTGGTTGAATACCACGGGTGTGGAAGTGCGCAACGATGGCGTTGGTTAAGTCTGCTTCATCGAGTGGTTCGGGAGTCATGACAACGTGTCGAGAAAAAAGGGTTGGGCACGGCAATAGATGCTTGGTACGCCCTTTGCCAACATCCAAGGTGAAATCATCGACGAGCAATTGTTTACCGGTCAGTTCGTGACCACCGGCAACACGGTGTGATGGAAGCCTCAATGTCAGGCGGGTCCGACGGGACAGTTGGATAACTCCATTCTCAATTGGACGCTGCCAGCCGTTACCTGAATCCGGACCATGGTTCAGATAAATGCCTAGAGAGGGTTCTGAAGGAATCCAGGTCAAGTGGCGCGCAATGGCGCTTTGCAGGCTCAGCCCGAAATCTGATTGCAGGTGTTGGCCACTGACGCTGAAATGCAGGTCGATCATGCCCTGATCTGGGACACTCGCTTCCCACAGTTCGTTTTCCTGCCAGTGAATATTCATGGGATTGAGAGCCAGGCGTTGATCATGCAGTCGGCAGTAGTGACGTGGGCAGTGCCGCAACGCTGCCTCTGATGGGGTCTCGGAAGCGAGCCCGGTAGAGAAGCCTTGAGTGCGGCGTTACATCGGTGAAGGCACTGCGTGCGTGAAGTATGTTATGACAGATGATACCTTCGCCGGCTTCTAGTGTGTGTTCGAGCACCAGATCCGATGCTTGTGCGAGTACCTCACGCAGCTGGTTAAGCGCAGTCTGAACGGGTTCGCTCTTTTTCCATTGAATGTGACGCTGTCGACTGGTGTAGCGCATGGCCAGGGCCCCGTCCTTCGTGGCAAAGAATACGGGGCCAGCGCAGGCTGCCCGAATCACGGTTCCTTGCTCGGACCGGTAGGCAGGAATGGTCATTGCATTGGGATGGGTAAGTGCCGTTACCAGAGAGGGGTCACGTCGACGCAGTAGACCATATATGACCGTGTGATCGATAAGTAGGTTACATCCACCACTATCAGCGCGTCGTTCGCAATGCAGCAAGAATGCTCTTATGGCCTGGTCGGTAGGGTAATAATAGCCATCAGTATGCCAGTTCAGCGCGGCCGATGAGAATGGGATAGATGGTTTTGCTGTAACGATGCGCTGGTCGGCCAGTGCTGCCAACCCTTGATGGTTGGTGGTCGTGTCCCGGTCCAGTCGGGTCAGCCCAAGTTGTGCTGCCAACGACAGAATGCTCTCCTGATTGACTTGTTCGGGAGTTCGACATCGGTAAATGACCATATTGGCCTTTGCAATCGCAGTGATTAGGGCTGTACGTTCGAACGACGTTAATTTTCGTGGATTGGTGATTTCAACCACGGGATTACGCAGCACCTGTTGATAATCGAACAGTTTCTGCTCAAACCAGGATTCAAAGTTGGAATGGGTCAATAGGTTGTATTCAGAAGAGGTTTTGGCAAACAGGGTTCGGATCGATTTTACCGGCACTACGCTCGATTCGCGCGACACAGAGCTTAGAGGGTTGCTTTGCAGCATTGTATAAAGATCGTTTGTGGTGTCCCATCCTCCATAAGAGGAAGGTCTGTTCGCACAGGATCCGGGCGATACCCTATCTCTTTAGGGATAAGCCTAGTTGCGCCATGCCTCCCCAAGGGAGTAATGGTCACCGTCCGGGGGCCCTCTAGAATAGTGAGTTAACAGATTGATCACGCTTCGATGTAACGCCTGTCAAACTTGGCACGGAGAACACCGGCGATGTCGGATGAGAAAAAACATGCCACACCCATGTTGGATGAACTGGAGAATGGTCCGTGGCCGAGTTTCGTTTCGGGAATAAAGAACCTTCGTGATGGGCACCCAAGCGGGCGGGTTAACGACATGGCCAATGACTTACTCGGCCAGCTTGAACACTCGTATGAAACCCGCAAGGGATACTGGAAGGGTGGTACCGTCAGCGTCTACGGTTATGGTGGTGGCATCATTCCAAGGTTTTCTGAGGTCGGCCAGCAGTTTCCCGAGTCTAAAGAGTTTCACACGCTGCGAGTGCAACCTCCTGCGGGACACCATTATTCAACGGATATTTTGCGACAACTCGCCGACAGTTGGGAGAAGTGGGGATCAGGATTAGTTACGTTTCATGGCCAGACTGGGAATATCATGTTTATCGGCGCCACTACTGAAAACACCCAAAAGTTTTTTGATGAGATCAATGATTACGGTTTTGATCTCGGTGGCGCGGGGCCGTGTGTGCGGACCTCACAGTCCTGTGTCGGTTCGGCGCGCTGTGAGCAGTCGTGCGCAAACGAGCACAAGATTCACCGCATGCTGGTGAACAATTTCACTGATGATGTGCATCGACCCGCTCTGCCGTACAAGTTTAAATTCAAGATATCGGGCTGCCCGAACGATTGTATGAGTGCCATCGAGCGATCCGATTTTGCGGTGATTGGGACCTGGCGTAACGAGATTGTTATCGAACAGGACCAATGGAAAAAATATGTGGATAAGAAGGGTCGCCAGCATGTGATCGACAACATTATCACCCGCTGTCCCACCAAGTGCATGAGTCTCAAGAACGATGACACTCTAGAGATTGATGACCGCAATTGCGTCAAGTGCATGCACTGCCTCAACGTGGTTCCTTCCGCCTTGTCTCCTGGCGAGGATCGCGGTGTTTCAGTGCTAATCGGTGGCAAACGCACGCTGAAGATTGGTGATCTCATGGGGACGGTGATTGTGCCTTTTATGAAGTTAGATACCGAGTCCGACTATGAGCGATTGGTTGAACTGGCTGAAAGCTCGATTGATTTCTGGGCTGAAAATGGCTTGGAACATGAGCGTTGTGGCGAGATGATCGAGCGAATAGGTCTGGTGAATTTCCTCGATGGAATTGGCGTTGAGGTGGATCCGAACATGATTGATCACCCACGGGAGTCCTCCTATGTGCGAATGGATGGATGGGACGAAGAGGCAATCAAGTGGTTCGAACAAAAACGCGACCAATCGTTGGCAGCGGCAGGTTCACCGTTTGGCAACAACACAACTGATTAGCGGAGCAGTGACCAATGGCTAAACGGGAAATGCGTAAAGCGATAGAAACCGGTTGTCCTGATGGGTTTCAATATATGCATCCATTGATGGTCAAGAACTTTGGCCAGTGGAAAACACATGATCATCCTCGACCTGGGGTGTTACGCCATATTGCCAAGAGTGGTGATGCCATCTGGACGGTGCGCGCCGGAACCCAACGAATTCTCGATGTTTTTACGCTGCGTCAGCTGTGCGACATTGGGGACCGCTATGCAGATGGGCGTGTGCGTTTCACGATTCGGAGCAACATTGAATACATGTTGGCGGATGAAGAAAAAGTGGCCCCGCTGATCAAGGCACTAGAAGCCGCAGGTTTCGTCGTTGGGGGCACGGGCAATTCTGTTGCCATGATTTCTCACACGCAAGGCTGGTTGCATTGCGATATTCCAGGGACGGACGCATCGGGTGTGGTCAAGGCGATGATGGATGAGCTCATTGATGAGTTTAAGAGTTGTAATATGCCCAATCGTGTTCACATCACGACTTCATGTTGCCAGATTAACTGCGGTGGACAGGGCGATATTGCGATTAATGTGCAGCACACCAAGCCGCCAAGAATTAACCATGATCTTGTTGCCAATATGTGTGAGCGGCCGTCGGTGGTTGCGCGCTGTCCGGTGGCTGCTATACGGCCTGCCCAGGTGAATGGCAAGCCGACCCTCGAAGTCGATGAGAAAAAGTGTATTTGCTGCGGCGCGTGCTATCCACCATGTCCGCCCATGCAGATCAATGATCCGGAACACACTAAACTCGCGATCTGGGTTGGTGGTAATCACTCCAATGCCCGCAGTAAGCCCAGTTTCCAGAAACTCGTGGCTTCGGGTATTCCAAATAATCCTCCTCGCTGGCCCGAAGCCACTGCGATTGTTAAACGGATTCTCCGTTGTTACAAGGAGGACGCGCGCGATTGGGAACGAGTTAACGACTGGATTGACCGGATCGGCTGGCCACGGTTTTTTGAATTGACCGGACTGCCATTTACCAAATACCACATCGACAATTGGCGCGGCGCACGTAAGAGTCTCAACGCGTCAAGCTACGTTCGAATCTAAAGGCTTGTTCGGGTCAGCAAATGAAATTTGCACTGATGATTAATCAGGGGCCATATACCCACCAGGCATCGGATACTGCTTATCATTTTGCCTGCGCGGTACTGAAGGCCGGCCACGAGGTATTCCGAATATTTTTCTACCATGACGGGGTTAACAACGCTACCCGGATGACGACACCACCACAGGATGATCGACATGTGATTGATCGCTGGAGTGAACTGGCCAGTCAACATAAGCTAGATCTGGTCGTTTGCGTGGCGGCGGCCCAACGGCGCGGAATTCTTGATGAAGATGAGGCTCGCCGTCACGGGAAGGATGGTGATAATTTGGCTCCAGGATTTCGCATTTCTGGCCTAGGCCAGTTAATTGAAGCGGGCATTGAAGCGGATCGGTTTCTGGTCTTTGGTAACTGAGTGGTATTAAATTTGCCAACACGGAAGAAATTCATGTACGTCAATCGTCGTGCGCCGCATGGCACTATCTATGGCCACGAGGGTCTGGAAGTGGTCCTGGTTGGGGCTGCGTTTGACCAGGAGGTAAGCATGGCGTTCGTGGGGGACGGGGTATTTCAGTTGAAACAAGCGCAAGACACCAGTGGCATTGGCACCAAGAATTTCGCTGGCGCCTACCGTGCACTGGCTGATTACGATGTCACGCGTCTTTACGTTGAGACAGAGTCATTGGAAGAGCGCGGCCTCACTGTTGGTGATCTAATGCCGCTGACTTATGAGGATGAGGAAGATAATGATCAGGAAAAATCTTCGATTACGCTCATCGATCGTGCATCTCTCGGCCAATTGTTTGAAGCGCAGGACGTCATCCTTAATTTCTAGGATTGTCAAATGTTACACACTGTTAACAAGTCGCCATATCAGTCTGATGCGCTGACTACTTGTTTTGGTTTAGCGCAGCCTGGCAGCGCTGTGCTGCTGATCGAAGATGGTATCTACGGAGCGATGACCAATACGAAATTCAGTGCTGCTGTCGTGATTGCACAGCAGTGTTGCGCGATCTATGTGCTTGAGCCTGATCTCCAGGCGCGTGGTATCGACAGTGATCGCATAATGAATGCGATCCAAACGATTGATTACGATGGGTTT
>DUBL01000078.1 GCA_012960345.1 Gammaproteobacteria bacterium
GACAACTTCTGCCACGCGACCGCCGGCACGATGCGGGCAATCTCCCAGGATAACGACCTGGCCGTATCTTTCGCTGACGGAAAGGCTGGACTTGCCGGACACGACGCACGGCTTCCCGTGCCTCCAACAGATCTTGCGTATGATCGAGTGACCCGTGTTCGCGGCGAAGCAGACGGCATGGCACTTCGGCTGCGCCACCACGACGCCATGATTCATAACCGGCACCAACCGGGTACACCGAGTGCACGAGCCGCTTTCGATGCATTAGAGACCGTTAGAGTTGAATCCCTTGGCTCCCAACATCGTATCGGCATCACTCATAACTTGGCTGCTGTTCGCGACGTCTATTGCCGCGCACAAGGATACGAGGCAGTCGTTGAACGCGCCGACGACCAACTTCCTGATGCACTTGGACTACTCGTTAGAGAAGCATTAACGGGGGAGGCGCCACCAATCTCTGCCCGCACCATGGCCAACCTGTGGCGACCCTTAATCGAACCCCGCCTGCAAGCGACTCTCGACTCCCTTCGCAGCACGCTTAATGACCAGACACAATTTGCCGAACAGGTGCGGAGTTTTCTTTCTGCACTGGATTTTCTCGACGACGAACCTAACGAGCTCACCACCACTGATCCCGGTGAAGACGAAATGGAGGATCCAGCTGACTCGGGCCAGTCCGAAGATGAGGGCAACGAGCAAGCACAGGAACAGGCGTTAGAAGATGGAGCGGACAGTGATCTTGGCGATGTCGATGCCGACGAATTAAACATGGAAGCCGTCGACGAAGACGAAGTTCCCGAAGACGCCTCCTTGATTAATGCATCCCATCACGATTCGCAGCACCCTTACAACGCCTATACGGATCTCTTCGATGAGATTGTGCGTGCTGAAGACCTGTGCGATACCGAAGAACTGGGACGGCTTCGCGGACGACTGGACGACCGCTTGGCCCAGTTTGCCAGCGTTATTGGACCTCTGGCCAATCGCCTGCAACGCAAACTCCTTGCCCGTCAGCAATTTGCCTGGCGGTTCGACCTTGAAGAGGGCCAACTTAACACCGCCGTACTGGCCCAGCTCATCGCCAACCCAACCGATGCACGCCCATTTATGGAGGAGATAGAAACTGATTTCCGTGACACCATCGTCTCACTGCTTATTGATAACTCGGGCTCTATGCGGGGACGCCCCATTACGGTCGCTGCCATGTCAGCTGACATTCTGGCTCGCACGCTGGAACGATGTGGGGTCAAGGTAGAGATTCTCGGATTCACTACCGGCGCATGGAAAGGTGGAAAATCAAGAGAAAAATGGTTGTCTGACAACACACCGACAGCTCCGGGACGCCTTAACGACTTGCGGCACATCATCTACAAACCCGCGTCAGTTCCATGGCGTCGTGCAAAAAACAATCTCGGACTGATGCTGCGCGAAGGGATCCTGAAGGAGAATATCGACGGTGAGGCTGTCCTTTGGGCCCACCAACGACTGCTCCAGAGGCCAGAACAAAGGCGTGTTCTGATGGTGATCTCAGATGGAGCCCCCGTCGATGATTCGACCTTATCCGCCAACAGCGATAACTACCTGATCAGACACCTTAAAGGCGTCATCAAAAAAATCGAAGCGGAATCGCCCATTGAACTCATCGCCATCGGTATTGGTCATGACGTAACTCATTACTATCAACGAGCCATTACGATCGACGATGCCGAACAACTGGGCGGCACCATTATGGATGAGCTGTCAGCGCTGTTCGACTAACCAGATTTCAGGCGATTTCTCCAGAAAACATAATCACATTGCGCAATGCTTCACTGCGCTTTACCGAATCAATCGCTTTGTTAATATCTTCCAGTGGATAGCAACCTGACACGAGTTCATCCAATTTCAAACGTCCACTACGGTAGTGCGCGAGTAAGGTCGGAATATCGCTCTGCAAACGTGCCCCGCCCATTTTGCTTCCGATCAAACGAATCGAATCATTGGCAATCTCCAGCGGTTCATACTCCACTTTAAGACCACTGGGAGCCATCCCAACCAGCACTACCGTTCCACCACGACGCACTAGAAGGGGGGCAACAGCCATGGCCGCGCCATTGCCGGTGGCAACAAAGACATAGTCGGCACCGCGACCGGCCGTCAGCGCCTTGATCTCATCCACCACATCGGGGCGTGTTGCATTCAATGCGTGAGTCGCCCCGAAGGTCATCGCGGCTTCCAACTTGTTTTGTGACAGATCGACAGCAATGTTGGTTAGCGCACCCATAATAGCTGCGGCTTGTATACAGTTAAGGCCGACTCCACCGGCTCCCAGCGTCACCACACGACTGCCCGGTGGCACTCCAGCCACCCGCGCAACGGCACCGTAGCCAGTGATGACACCACACGCCAGCAATGCCGCACTCGGCGCAGGAATGTCCGCAGGAATCGATGCAATCTGGGACTCGCTCACGACCACCGCCTCGGCAAAACCCGCTGTCCGTAGACCCTGAACGATGGGGCTCCCCTGTGCGTCAGTCAAAGGAGAATGGGTATCCAGCGGCACTTCCCCTTCGCACAAAGGTTCGTCACCACGACGACAGAAAAAGCATTCACCACAAGCCCGCAGCAGCGTAACTAAAACACGCTCTCCTTCGTGCACCTTAAACACGCCCGCCCCCAACGACTCCACCACACCCACCGCTTCGTGGCCGTAGACGGCCGGCAAATCACCGCCCCACGCGCCACTCATATAGGTGATGTCACTGTGGCAGATCGCACAAGCGCTGAGACGAACCCGCACCTCCCCTGGCCCTGGGGAAGCCAACTCAACCCATTCAATGGATAGCGGGCTGCCGAACTCTCGACAAACAGCCGCTCTCACTGCATTTTCCTGCATTAGGTCGACAGGACCACCGAGGCCTCAGCATCAACGGATTCACCCACGCTGGATCCACACATCAGCATTCAAAACGATAACCGTATTCGGTCGACGCGGATATCAATGCCTCACAAAGACTGACGGCAAACCCGCGCATTACATGCAATTCAAAGTCATCCCGCCCAGGCACTCTGGCAATGTGTACCGCCATATGATGCATGGTGGTGTTCGCACAAGACCCTACGACAAAGATCTTTGGATGCAGGTCTAACGAACATAACTTGGCCAACGCCGACAACACCTGTGGTCCTGAAAGCGACAGAATGCTACGCGCGTGACTGAGTTCGACCACGGAAGCGACTCCGCCGAGTGGGGTTTCGAGTTCCACCGCTAGATCACCCGCTTCGAGTCCTGAAGCGCATACCAACCAACTTCCCGGACCGTACCAATGCCAATTACGCGCGCCGCGTGCAACGACAGTATTCGTCACCAACGCCGAACCGATGAGTTCCCCCCACTGCGATTTCATATCTTGCCGACGCGTAACAAGCGCCAAAGATCGTCCATGAATTTCCTTTATGACCACTCCTGGAACCGTCTGTCCTGGCAGCAGCACCTGTGCGTCCTCCAGGTGCCTGAGAAGTGGAGAATCAATGACCGGTTTAAATATCAGTTCAGTCACGCAAACGTACTCCCTCAGGGTCGAGAAACAACGGCGACACCAGTTCCACATCCTCTTCCATGCCGCGGAGTCCTTCGATAGCCCGCATCTTCTCGCCGATACGCTCCTCTCCACCGTTGACCAGTGCCAACCCGATCCAGTGGCCCAAAGCGGGGCTGTAAGTAACCGAGGTAACAAATCCCTCGTCGTTCTTCGCTATCGCAGACTTGCCCGGCCCCACCAGATGGGCACCGGCGAAGAGTCGGGCGCCGGCTCGCTCAGGAACCAGGCCCACAATGCGCTGTCGGTTTGTATCAATCATGCCAGGACGACCCGATAGGAAACGGCCGATGTAATCTTTCTTTTGACTGACCATTCGGCCGAGGCCAAGATCGTTCGGGGTGGTTTGCCCGTTCAACTCCTTGGCGGTCACGTGTCCCTTCTCTATCCGCATGACATCCAACGCCTCACTACCGTACGGTGTGATGCCGAATGCCTCCCCGACTTCCATCAGATAATCAGCAAAAGCACGGGCATAGCCGGCAGGCACGTTAATTTCATAGCCTAATTCGCCGGAAAAACTGATACGAAAAAGCCGAAGTGGCATCCCTTGAAAGATAAATTCCCCCGCGGCCATATAAGGGAATGCGTCGTTATCAAGCAAAATTTGTGGCAGCACACGAGACAACAACTCGCGGCTTCGCGGCCCCGCAACGGCGAGGCCCGCCCACTGTTCTGTCACCGAACAAAACTGAACGTCGAGTCCAGGCCAGACGCACTGGTGATAAAACTCCATATGCGCCAACACACCAGCTGCATTATGGGTCGTAGTCGTCATCAGATACCGATCAGTTGTCAGTCGCGAGGCAGTGCCGTCGTCATAAAGGATGCCATCTTCACGCAACATCAAACCGTATCGTGCCTTACCCACTTGCAACGTTTTGAACCCGTTGCTGTACAGTAAATTAAGAAATTCGCCCGCGTCGGGCCCCTGGATATCTATCTTTCCCAAAGTTGAGACATCACACACCCCGACGGAACGCCGCGTTGCCAACACTTCACGTTCTGACGCGGCCGCCATGTCCTCGCCCGCTTTAGGAAAATACCGAGACCGGTACCACAGCCCCACCTCAAGAAATTCTGCGCCCAAATCCACAGCCCATTCATGTAACGGACTGTAACGAACCGGCTGAAAATGCCGACCGCGACTGTCTCCAGCGAATACACCAATGGCAACCGGTGTGTAAGGTGGGCGAAAGGTCGTGGTCCCCACGTCAGCCATCGCCCGCTGAGTTTGTTCACCCAGGATCGCCAAGCCGGTCACATTTGATGTTTTGCCCTGGTCCGTGGCCATTCCAAGCGTGGTGTAGCGCTTCATCAACTCAACCGAATCAAACCCTTCCCTTGCCGCCAATGCCACGTCATCCACGGTCACATCATTCTGTAAATCGACGAAGGCTTTTTCTGTTGCACCCGCAATCTGCCAAAGTGCTTCGCTTGCCGACTCGGCGGACACTCCCGTCACCTCGGGCAGCGGCTGTCCAATCGCCAACGTAAACCCGCAGCGTAAAGCGGCTTCACGCCCCGCATCGTGCCCTGTTCGAAGGGCCGTCACCATATCGAACCGCCCAGACGCTCCCCCGACAACCGACA
>DUBL01000079.1 GCA_012960345.1 Gammaproteobacteria bacterium
GTGCTGGCATCATGCAAACGCTTTCTCATTGCATTTGAATGAGTGTGGTCATGGTTGGTTTTCAAGACGCTGCTGAAAACCATTTCGCTTTCCCACGATGGTTGAATGGTGGTGCGCGGTAGCCCCTGAGAATAATGGTTCAGAACGATTTGTCGTAGCGCGCAGCGGTGATGGCTGCCATGACCGAGAGAGCAATTTCTCCTGGACTGTTGCCGCCGAGATCGAGGCCAACCGGTGCCTGAATACGGGCCAGAGATTTTTCAGTGAAGCCTTGATCAGTGAGACGCTCTAGTCGTTTCGCATGATTGCGGCGGCTGCCCAAGGCACCGATATAAAACGCAGACGAGGCAAGGGAAGTCTGCAACGCGGGGTCATCCAATTTGACGTCGTGCGAAAGCGTCACAATGGCGGTGCGGGCGTTTGGTTTGAGACGCGTCAGGGCGGTGTCAGGCCATTCAAGAACCAACTCGGTATTAGGAAAACGTTCAGCCGTAGCGTAGCCTTGTCGCGGGTCGATAATCATCACCTCAAAGCCCGTCAGGCTGGCCATCTCCGCAAGCGACTGCGCAATGTGAACTGCGCCGACAATTATCAGGCGATAAGGATGTGTAAACGGGCGCAGCAGTAACGCTTCTCCAGAATAATCTGTGATCATCACCTCGCCTGACGTCAGTAGGGGTAGGGTGGTTTCCACCAAGATGGGATCTTGTGGCAATGTGCCTTGCCACCCGTCTTCCCCGAAAACGGCGGACAGTCCAGTCAGCGCATTAGCAATAAAGACGGTGGGTTCTGGCTGAGCCAGGCGTTGGATCAATGCTTGATCAGATACCTTTAGCACCAGCACTTCAATGGTTCCACCGCAGGGTAATCCAAGCTCCCAGGCGGTTTCGTCCGCGACACCGTAGGAGAGGGTGCGCGGGACCCCCGTGCGCATGATGGTTTGTGCTTCCTCGATCACTGCGTTTTCCACACACCCGCCAGAAACAGATCCCTGAAACTCACCGTTGTCACAGATGGCGAGTAAACTGCCGACTGGCCGCGGAGCAGAACCCCAGGTCTTGAGAACAAACGCGAGTGCAATATTGTGTCCAGCGCTCGCCCACTCGTCGATATGGCTCAAGATGTCGCGGTCGTCTGCCAAGGTGTGAATCCTCCTATACGCAACCCTAGTGTGTTACCAAAGGTAGCCCAGAAGTAATCAGTATAGCGGTGGATAGCTTGACAGTCTGTTATCTCGGCTGTGTAAGGAAGCTTCAGGTGGTTTAGCCTAAACATTATCGTTATGATGTTTCACCATTACATCAGAGACATTTCTTATGGCACGTGACCGGGTACATTTTGCGTTTCTCAATCTCGGCCATTTCTTTGACCACTTGTTATTACTCGTTTTTGCAACGGTGGCAGCGCTGACTTTGACGCGTGAGTGGGGCATGACTTACGCCGAGTTGATTCCTTACGCAACACCGGCGTTGATTGCTTTTGGGTTGTGTGCTTTACCGGCGGGCTGGTTGGCTGATCGCTGGAGCCGTGAGGGGATGATGCTTGTATTTTTTCTTGGCATGGGTGCTAGTGCCTGTGCGACATCCTTTGCAAGCACGCCCATCGAGATCGCGATGGGGTTATTTGCGATTGGGGTTTTTGGTGCTATCTACCATCCCGTTGGTTTAGCGCTGGTGATCCAAGGCAGGGAACGTACTGGGATGCCGCTCGCTGTCAATGGGGTTTTCGGAAATCTTGGTGTGGCTTGCGCCGCGCTTTTTTCAGGTCTTTTGGTTGATCACAGTGGTTGGCAGGCTGCTTTTATTTGGCCAGGAGTGGCCACGTTCATCATCGGGATCGGGTACGCGGGTTTCCTATATCGTGGTTCGAATCAGCCGCTCTCGCAAGAGGCGGATGCTGTAAAGGAAAAGCAGGCGGGTCAAGTTAATGTCGACAGCGCTGTGTTTAAGCGGATTCTTGCTGTCGTATTTTTTTCTACCGCCCTCGGGGGTCTTATTTTCCAGAGCACGACGTTTGCCTTGCCCAAGGTGATCGACGAAGTGCTCGCTGACATTGCTGTTTCGGCATCGGCGGTGGGTTGGTACGCGTTCGTGGTATTTGCTGCCGCGTCGGTCGGGCAGTTAATCGTGGGGTTTCTGGTTGACCGTTGGTCGTTGAAATGGGTGTTCTTAGCAGTGGCCGCGTTTCAGGTGCTTTTTTTCTGGGTGATGATAGGTTTGAGTGGATTGCTGGCGTTATCTGTTGCCGTTGCATTCATGCTGGTCGTGTTTGGCCAAATTCCGATTAACGACGTACTGATTGGCCGAGTGACGCGCAGCGAATGGAGGAGTCGGGTTTTTGCTACGCGCTATCTCATCACATTTTCGGTAAGTGCGACTGCGGTACCGATGATTGCCTGGATCCATGCGGGTTGGGGTTTTGATCTCTTGTTTGCGCTGCTGGCCGTTGTTGCTGCCATGATCTTTTTCGCGGTGGTGTTGTTGCCTCGCGCCCTCGCGCCAGCAGCTTGATCAAGCGGTACGCTGCGGACTTAGGATTGCATGTGCCCGGGGTCCTCTACCTTAGGCCAGTAAGGCTGAGTGCGTTTGGTAAATGGAATTGATCCATAGTCAGAGGTGAGTGTTCCGGGGCCAGAGACGTAATAAATAGCTGCCGCAATGGGCTCAAATCCAGCGTAGAAATGTTGAGTCGATTTGACAACGATGATGCGGTAAGTGCCCAGGTCAATACCGAGCTGCGTGAAGACATCTGGATTAAATACCTGGGTCCGGGTAGCGTTGAGGACCAGATCGATTCCATTGCTTGACTGTACCCACACGATGTCACCTGTAAGATTCGTCGATGGCCCGAAACTCTGCGTTCCATTGCGTAGCGTTCCGCGCACGGTCACTTCAAGATCGACGGGAGTGCCCGAAGTTGGGCCGCATTTTCCACCGATGCGAAGTTGTAGCGTACTTCCTTCGCCGGCCTCAAGGCAGAAGCGCACCGCTACCGGGTCCCAATAGAGTCCGGACAATACGCTGGTAGTGTTAGTTTCTATCAGACGTTGTAAAACAAAGGTGGAATCACTGGGTGCGCCACCACCCGCATTGTCTGCAACATCAGCAAGTACCACTGATCCTGGTGGGGCCTTAGTCGCGAGGTCCAATGCCTCATCTATGGTTACCCGCGGCGCCGCAATTGCTTCGCGTAGGTCCCAGATCTCTTGGCCCAGCTGTTGCGCGACTTGTTGAGCTTGTTCAGTGTCATTGTCGGTGACGACCAGCATTTTTGCGCCGACGTCGGCAACGTCCCCGTATGGAAAGCAGTGACTCATTGAGACGGAAAGCACACCGTTGTGACCTTCCAATGATTGCATACGGGCAACAAATGATTTCATGGGTTCCATCGGCGTGCGATAGCTGTTAATCATGTTGAGATCGAAGGTTGCCATCCTCGGGCGCACCGAGCCACGTGCAGCTGCTGAGCAAATATCAAACAGTTCTTGTGCACGTTCCTGTGGATCAATGTGGGGGTATTCTTTGAAGGTGACAATGACATTGGCATTGTCCATCATGGCCGTGCTGATATGGCAATGAAGATCTAGTTCTGCACCTATGATGACGTCTGGCCCGACAATCTCCCTGATGCAGGCCAACAGGTCACCTTCACAGTCGTCGTAACCTTCTGCAACCATGGCACCGTGCATATTGATCAGGACCACTTCGACGGGCATGGCTGCCCGCAGGTCGTCAAGAATTTCATCGCGAAATTTTTCGTAAACGTGTCGTATCGTCACGCCGGCAGGTTGGGCAAAGGCAGCGAGACTCTCAACCACTTTGCGTTGTTCAAGTTCAGCAGCGCGGCGCCAGACGTGCAGTGGACCGGAGAATAATGAGGGTTCGTGTGATGTGGCATCGCCGTGATACAGCATGGTTTCGGCGAAGGTCTCCTCACCGGTGGGGATGGGCGAAAAAGTATTGGTTTCAGTGCCGAGGCAGGCGATAAAGGTCTTCATAAAATCGTTTTTCCATGTTGCATGCTGATACAGGGAGCATCGTAAAATGCCGGCGATTTGATGCTAAGCGCCTTCGGCTGGTTTGTCCAAATTCGAGACGGAGCCTGTCATCGTCGTTTTGGTAATGGCCAGGGTGTGCCAGCAGCGAAGCCGTAGGCCGAAACTCTCACTTAAATGCTTGTACCTGGCGTCCCGGGCGGTCGTAATATAACCATTCGTCAAACGAGCAAGATATCGTGACTGACAGATTGGAAGCGTTTGCAAAGAAATACCTCATCCGTTATGGGGGTGATTCGCTGAAGGGGATTTTCGTTCGTGCCCAAGGTGCCAGAGTGTGGGATGCAAACGGCCGGGAGGTTCTCGACTTCACTTCGGGTCAGATGTGCGCGACGATTGGCCACAATCATCCGGCGATTGTTGAGGCGATTCGTCACAGTACAGAGCGAGCAATTCATCTTTTTAGCGGTATGATTCCTGATTCAGTCAGCGAACTTGCGCATCGTTTAGCCGGCATTTTGCCGTCACCGCTGACGCGATCGCTATTTGTTAACACCGGTAGCGAAAGTAACGAGGCGGCAATCCGTATGGCCAAGTTGGTCACGGATGGATACGAAGTCTTGGCGTTGGGGGGCTCTTGGCATGGCGTAACGGGCGCCTCGAGTGCGGCGTCTTTTGCATCGGATCGCCATGGCTATGGGCCAACGATGCCAGGGGTATTCGTGTTGCCGGAGCCCAATGCCTATCGGTGTCCGGTAGAGCATTGTATTCGTCAATGTGATCGCACATGTCTGCGGGTCGGCCTAAGAATGTTTGATATGCAAAGCGTTGGTGCGCCAGCGGCTGTTATCGCGGAGCCGATCATTAGTGCGGGTGGTGTGATCGTGCCGCCTGACGGCTACTTTGCTGAACTTCGTCAGGCGTGTGATGACAGAGGAATGAAATTGATATTTGATGAGGCGCAGACCGCGTTTGGTCGCATCGGCGCTTGGTCCGCGGCAGAGAAAATGGGGGTAACTCCTGACATCATGACGGTGTCAAAAACGCTTGGAGGGGGTATACCACTGGCGGGCGTGGTAACTAGTGATGAAATCGAGGACAAAGCACACAGTCGGGGGTTCAATTTCTACACGTCCCATGTAGCTGATCCGATGCCAGCAGCCGTGGG
>DUBL01000080.1 GCA_012960345.1 Gammaproteobacteria bacterium
GGGACTCGATGTGGCAGAGGTGCGCGAATTTCCGAGTGTCATTGTGGTTGGTGAAGATATGACGTTACTCGTTTCAGTCAAGGCGGCGAGCTCAGCTTATCCGCTACGCGGGGCCTTAACGATCGCGGATCAGCCTGAGGGCGAGTCCTACTTACCACGGTCAGGTCCTGTCGCAGGGACTGCCTGGGGTGACGCTCGATTATGGGCACAAAGCCAGCTTTCGCGTGGTGCAACGATTACCCTCGGACGCCTTGATCTCACTTTGACGCAAGTGATTAAACGTGAACCCGATCGGGGCCAGTTCTTGTTTGATCTGGCAGCACCGCGTCTCTTGATTGGTCTTCAAGATCTCGGGGCAACCGGTCTTGTGACAGAGGCCAGTCGTGTGCGATATCGCCTGTTGCTGGCGGGTAGCGCGCAAGCATTGGACACATATCGGCACTGGTTTAAGCGCCAACAGGCAGAAGGCTTGACTGAAGGCATCGAGATCGAAGGCGTCGGTGATGAGCGTCCGGCGCTGCAGTCAGCGCTGGATCGGGCAGCCAGTTATCTCGGGCTGGCCAGTCTCAGTGCCGTCATCATTGCCGGTGCTGCGATTGCTTTGGCCGCGAAGTTATATGCGCGTCGTCAGACAGACGTGGCAGCAGTGATGCGTGCACTTGGGGCTTCTCAGTCGACCCTTTTGCAGGAATTTTTGCTCGGTCTTATGTTGATGGCCTGTCTTGGGACGTTGATCGGTCTCGCGCTTGGTTATTTTGGACAGGTTGGGCTTGGTTATCTTGCTGGCCGGGCGCTCGCAGTGGAGCTGCCTTCGCCGTCAGTTCGACCGGTATTGGCGGGACTGATTTCAGGCTTGCTGATGACCTTGGGGTTTGGTCTCGCGCCCATCGCAGCATTACGCAAGGTGAGTGTGATGCGGTTGATTAGACGCGAATCCTCAGCGCTGACGACCTCAAGTGTCTCGCTGACTTTGATGGCAATTGCCGCAACCGCGGGGTTGGTTTTCTGGCAAGCAAGGGATGGAGTATTGGCGATGTGGGTGTTGGCGGTAATGATGGTATTGGTATTGGGTTTAGTGGGAGGCGGTTGGCTTTTTTTCGCGGGACTCAGGAAAATCCGTTTCGGACCATCGGCGACTCGTTATGTGTTGTCTAGTCTTGGCCGTCGATCCGGTATAGGGATCTTACAGCTATGTGCGTTCGGCGCTGGGATCATGGCGCTGTTGTTGCTGATGGTTATTCGGGTAGATCTCCTTGATAGTTGGTCAACCAGCATTTCGCCACAGGCGCCAAACCATTTTGCGATCAATATTCAGCCGCCTCAGCGGGCGGCTTTTCAAAACGCGTTGGAGGCCGCTAATTTGGCCAGTCAAGGTTTGTTCCCGATGGTGCGAGGGCGTTGGGCAAAGCACAACGACATGCGGGTCGATCACGCAGCCTTCTCTTCGCCACGCGCACAGCGCCTTGCCAGCCGAGAATTCAACTTGTCGGTCGCCGAAGCGTTACCGGAGGGCAACACCATCACTCGGGGATCCTGGTTCTCTCCCGCCGAGGGACGAGCGGGTCAGTGGTCGGTGGAAGAAGGGCTTGCCGAGACTCTCGGGATTGAATTAGGCGATGTATTAACGTTTCGAATAGCAGGAGAAGAGGTCAGTGGAGCGGTGACTAGCCTACGCCGAGTGGTGTGGGACTCTTTTCAGGTCAATTTTTTTGTGATTGCCTCGCCAGGGCTGCTGGTTGACAGACCGACGACCTATATTGGCAGTTTTGCATTGCCCCCGGCACGTGGCGCGGTATTAGCAGGCTTGATCCGTCAGTTCCCTGGTGTGACGGTCTTTGATGTTGGTATGCTCCTGGAACAGGTTCAGGACATCATCGACCAGGTCAGTCTCGTGGTGCAATATGTGTTCGTCTTTACTCTGTTAGCGGGGATCACGGTATTGATTGCTGCGGTTCAGGTGGGCGCACACGATCGTCTCACAGAAATGGCCATTCTCCGCGCACTGGGTGCGGGCCGGCGACGGCTGGAGTGGGGGTTACTTCTAGAATTCTTAATCCTCGGCAGTATAGCCGGCCTACTGGCGGCTTTGTTTTCAGTGCTTGCCGGACACATACTGGCACGGGAAGTTTTTGATCTGCCATTCGAACCCGGCATTGCGGTCTGGTTGGTGGGTATCGGTGGCGGTGCGTTGGGTATTGGTCTGGTTGGGTTAGTCGCCAGTCGATCGGTCCTTAGGAATCCACCGCTCACCAGATTGCAATGGATACAAAGTTAACTACATCGGGAGTCGTCGCTGAGAGATGCGCGGTGCATAGTTTGCTGGCAGGGTGTATTCCGGTCGATGGCCACATCAAGTAGCATCACCACTTTAAGGTCTTAACGTTACATCGCATGAAACACTCCGCGCTCCAGATATTTCGTCAGGCATGGTCGAGTCATCGAAAATGGCCTCGTACCTGGTCCAGCCCTGAGCCTAAGCCGGCTTATGACGTCGTCATTGTGGGTGGCGGTGGCCACGGCCTGGCGACGGCCTTTTACCTTGCCAGTGAGCACGGTATTCGCAATGTTGCGGTGCTTGAAAAGGGATGGATTGGCGGCGGCAATACGGGTCGGAATACCACTATCGTTCGGTCAAATTATTTGCTGGATGGCAACGAGCCGTTCTACGAGTGGTCGCTCAAGTTATGGGAAGGACTTGAACAATCGCTGAACTACAACGTGATGATGAGTCAACGTGGTGTGATCAATCTGTTTCATTCGGATTCGCAACGGGACGGTTTCATTCGCCGCGGTAACGCGATGCTTATGCATGGTGCGGATGCGAAGCTGATGGATCGGGACGAACTGGAAAAGGTCTTGCCCTATCTCGATTTCGATAACGCGCGGTTTCCCGTGTTGGGTGGCTTGTGTCAGCCTCGCGGTGGGACCGCACGCCACGACGCCGTGGCGTGGGGTTTTGCTCGAGCCGCGGACCAACTGGGTGTCGACATTATCCAAAACTGTGAGGTGACCGGCATGCGTATAAAGGATGGTGCGATCGACGGCCTGGACACCACCAGGGGGTTTATCGGCGCGGGTAAAGTTGGGCTGGCAGTTGCTGGAAACTCTTCGCGCCTCGCGTCAATGGCGGGGCTGCGCCTGCCGCTCGAGAGTCACGTGCTTCAGGCCTTTGTATCGGAAAGCATTAAACCGTTGGTCGACACGGTGGTGACTTTTGGCGCTGGGCATTTTTATGTTTCTCAATCCGACAAGGGCGGGCTAGTTTTTGGTGGAGACCTGGATGGTTACAACTCTTACGCACAACGTGGAAATCTGCCGACCGCTGAGCATATTATGGAATCGGGAATGGCGATGATGCCGTGTTTGGGCCGCGTCCGCGTGGTGCGGCACTGGGGTGGTGTGATGGATATGACCATGGATGGCAGTCCCATCATCGGATTGACGCCAGTGACCGGTCTCTATCTGAATGGCGGCTGGTGCTATGGGGGTTTCAAGGCAACGCCGGGATCAGGTTGGGTTTTTGCGTACACCTTGGCACGCGGCGAGCCGCATCGATTAAACGCAGCCTACCGGCTAGATCGATTTTCGGCAGGCCGGATCATTGATGAGAAGGGTGTGGGTCCACAGCCCAACCTGCATTAAGTCCTCGACGATGCGTATTCCCTGTCCAAATTGCGGTGAGCGAGGGCTCGAGGAATTCAGTTATCGAGGTGATGCCACCGTAACGCGACCGACTTCAATCGAGCCATCTTCCGAATCAGCGTGGCTTGACTACGTGTATTTACGGGACAATCCGTATGGTCCGCATTGGGAGTTTTGGCACCACATCAGTGGCTGTCGCGCCTGGTTTCGACTGAAGCGCGATACTGTGACGCACGAAGTGCTGGCTGTTGCACTGGCGGCGGAGGTCGATGGAGAGGACCATAGGTCATGACACGGCAGAAGTTTCGCTTGCCCGTCGGTGGCTTGATTGACCGATTACAGTCCATCGAATTTCGATTCGATGGTAAGCGTTTCGAGGGCTACGAGGGGGATACGCTGGCCTCGGCGCTGCTCGCTAACGCAGTTCGTCTGGTGGGGCGCAGTTTCAAGTACCACCGGCCGCGAGGTATTTTTACCAGCGGGTCGGAAGAGCCGAACGCGTTGGTTGAGTTGCGAGAAGGGGCTCGACGGGAACCTAATACACGGGCCACCGTCACCGAATTGTTTGAGGGACTGTCAGCGTGCAGTCAGAATCGTTGGCCAAGTTTGCGTTTCGATTGGCGGGCGATCAACGGTTTGATATCGGCGTTGTTACCCGCCGGTTTTTACTACAAAACATTTATGTGGCCCGCGTCTTTTTGGGAAAAGGTTTACGAGCCACAGATTCGACGGGCGGCGGGATTGGGTCGCGCGTCTTCTCGTGCGGATCCTGATCACTACGAAGCCAGCTGGCATCACTGCGATCTATTGGTTATTGGTGCAGGTCCTGCCGGTTTGATGGCTGCACGCGCCGCGGCGCGAAGTGGCGCCCGTGTGCTGATCGCCGATGAGCAGGCCCGTTTCGGTGGCACGCTGCTCGATGAGCCCGTGGTCATTGATGGAGTCACGGGAGTTGAGTGGGCGCGCGTTTGCATCGAGGAGTTGAAGACGGCTGACAACGTCACACTGTTACCGCGAACCACCGTATTTGGTCACTATGACCACAATGTTCTGGGCGCAGTGGAGCGGGTCAATGATCATTTAGCCGAACCACCACCCGGCCAGCCCCGCCAACGGTTGTGGCACATCATTGCTCGTCAGGTGGTCCTTGCGAGCGGTGCAATGGAGAGAGGACTATCGTTTACGAACAACGATCGGCCGGGCGTGATGTTGGCCGGTGCTGTTCGATCGTATGTCAACCGCTATGCGGTTGCGCCGGGTGAATCGGCCATTGTTTTCGCCAACAATGACAGTGGTGTCCGCACCGTCCGGGACCTCAAGGCAGTCGGACTCACGGTTCGTGCTCTCGTTGATGTGCGGTCGAATGTTGATTCGGCGGTGCGTGCAGAACTCGAAGATACCGGGACGCAGGTTTTCGACAACAGTGTAGTGCTTCGAGCACATGGCACAACTCAGTTGCGAGGGGCGCGCATAGCGCCACGCGGGGGAGGCCAGGGGGTTGACCTTGAT
>DUBL01000081.1 GCA_012960345.1 Gammaproteobacteria bacterium
CCAGATTATCTTAGCAATGGGGAGAGTCTTTTTTTTCATGCCTTCAATCGCAACAAGAAGAGTGTGACACTCGATTTATCTAAGGACACAGCGCAAGCGGTACTGCATGACCTCGTTGCCAACTCTGATGTACTGTGCTCTAACCTGCGTGGTGATGTGCCTGGGAAGTTAGGACTTACCTACGATCACTTAAAAGAACACAACCCGGCGATTGTTTGCGCACACTTGAGCGCATATGGCCGTACCGGGGCGCGTGCTGACTGGCCTGGTTACGACTACTTGATGCAGGCCGAGGTCGGGTATTTGTCATTGACCGGGGAACCGGGTGGGCCCCCTGAACGCTTTGGGCTTTCCGTGGTTGATTTCATGACCGGACTGGCGTTGGCTTATGCGGTGCTTGCCGGAGTAACAGCAGCCAGGGCAAGCGGAATAGGGCAGGAGTTGGATGTCAGTTTGTTCGATGTGGCTTTGAGTAATACCAATTATTTGGCGGCGTGGTACCTCAATACGGGTCGGGAACAGACGCGATTGCCGCGCTCAGCCCATCCATCTCTCGTGCCTTGTCAGTTATATAAAACAAAAGATGATTGGATTTTTCTGATGTGCAACAAGGAAAAATTCTGGCCGCTATTGTGCGATGTGTTGGGTAAGGCAGAGTGGAAAGGCGATTCGCGTTTTTCCACCTTCAAAGAGCGGTTGGTTCACCGCGATCTTATTACTGATTTGCTGGATGCAGCGCTGTCGGCTGGAACAACCGTTGAATGGCTGGATCGATTTGCTGGCACCGTGCCTGCGGCACCGGTGAACAGTATTGATCAGGCACTGGAGAATCCGTTTGTTACGGAGACCGGACGCCTTCAGACCCTAGAGCACCCACAGCATGGAGCGTATCGGTTGATCGCCAATCCAATTCGCACAGCGGGGGCGGAGACGCCAGCAGTGCCTGCCCCAGCCCTCGGTGAGCATACCGATGCCATACTCGCTGAGTTGGGATACAGTCCCGAGAAGATTGTGGCGTTGCGTGAGGCGGGGGTCGTGTAAGTGGTGTTGAATTGACAACTTATTTGGGCGTGATCGAAATAATGGCACGCCATTAGAAGCGAGGAGACAGCCCAGATGACTAAGCAGTTACCCATTGGGATTCAGACCAACGGGATAAAGCATACCCATGCAGATTCGATGCCATCAATCGACACTCGATTTGCGATGGTTCGAGAAGCCGGCGTGTTTGACTATGTGGACAAAACGCCAGACTCGGATGAGATTGCCGAATTCGAAAAGGCTAGTGAGAAATATGGCCTCCCCGTGCGCTGCGGGGGTTGGTTTTACGTGTTCGGTCGCGACGAATTGTTACTCAAGAAGAATCTCGAAACAGCAAAGCGACTCGGATCACGCGACCACAACACTCAGATCATGGCGTACAAAGAAGATGGACAACTGGTCAGTGACCAGGAGGTCATCGAATTTTACGAATTGGCGCTTGAACACGGTGAACGACTGGGGGTGCGACCTTGTCTCGAAGTTCATTGCAATATGTGGTCAGAAGATTTTCGTCGAGTTGAGACTGTGGGTAAGCTGGCCGAAGCTCGGGGATTAACTTATTGTCTAACGCTGGATCATAGTCATGTTATTTTTAAAATCGAGAATCCAGAAGAGCAGGAGATTTTTGATATTCGTGGAGATGTGGAATCAGGCAAGCTAATCCTTGATCCGTTTGCTGATGGCAGTGCCTGCAAGGGCTGGATTGATGCAGGATGGGTGGGGCATTGCCATGCGCGGTCGACGGTACCGAACAATCCGAAAAACCTCGATGCTGTTGATGAACAAGGTCGCCATGGACGCGGTATACAGTATCCGTTCGCACCGCCCGCCCCAGGTGTTTATCACTCGCCCTGGGACCCTGATCAATTGGAATCGTGGAAAGAAGTAGTACGTCAGTTGATGACGTATCATGCCCATCATGATGACAGTGCGTTGGGGCAAATTAGTACTGAATTTATTCCAAATCTGGATTACGGTGAGGGTTGTCGTTATTCGCTGTTCGAGCAGGGGGTTGCCTGTGCGAGTTGGATGCGTGAAACCTGGGACGGTATCATCTCGAGCCAGCCGTCCGAGGGGAACGATGCGAAATGATTTAAGGTTTGATCTGTTCAGTCTCGCCAGATGGTGGAGTTCGCGAGTTGTGTTGCCAGGGCTTTGCCAGCGGCCTCCAGTAACTGCACACCTTTCTCCGCAGTGGCCGCTGTGAGTACACCGATCACACCGCTGTCGCTCCAGTCTTTGATGGGACGCCAGCGATAGACGCCGTTTTCTGCGCCAAGACCATCGGTTGGTGGTTCGAATGTAGCGATGATTTGTTGATCAACTAGATCTGGGCGCAGTGCAAGCAGCATGGAGGTTTCCGCTTCACCGGCATGGCGAACCGTCTGCTGAGCTTCTAGAATGTTGTTGAATTCCTTTTCCGCAACGTGCCAATAGGTTGCGCAGGCAACGGTAGCGTTGAGTTCAAGCGTGAGTTCGGCGCTAATGACAGTGAGTGCTGCGATATTTCCTCCATGGCCGTTGATCAGGGCGATCCGCCGGAAGCCTTGCTGTTGAATCGATCGGCACATACAGCGAATGACTGATCGGAAAGTGTCGAAGTCAAGTGTCAACGTACCGCCGAAGGACATGTGATGTTCCGCGAGTCCGCTCCATATGGTCGGGGTAACTGTCACTGGTACGGAATCGACCATGTACCCGGCGGCACGTCGGCACACCTCACCGGCGAGTAAGGCGTCAACTTGGACTGGTAAATGCGGGCCATGTTGTTCGATCGAGCCGATCGGCACCACTACGATGGCATTCTCAGTCGCCAGTTGGCGAAGTTCTGATGCTTTGAGGTTGCACCAGGCGGTTTCTTTTTGCATGAGTCGACTCCGGTGTAAGCGCTTAAGCAGGCCACTCGCTGGCGAGGTGAAATAAGCAATCGCCGCGTTGACATTGCGTCGGGATGCGTTTGCAAACGACCACACCCTCGCCGGTAAAGTGGGCGAGCACAGGCTCTCGGGCTGGGCTGTCAGGAAAGTGAATGGCGGCTGCTACATCACCGGCGCGGACTTCATCCCCGAGTGTCACTAAGGGTTCAAAAAGACCGTCTTCTGGCGCATACACATAATGCGCTTGCCCTTTGATCTCAAGGTAACGAGGGGGTGTTGGTGCATCAATATAGTCAGGTAGGCGTTCGATGAGATTGAATGCATGTAATGCGCGTCGTAGTCCGTGTTCGCAGATGCGCAGCGTTTCTGGCGTCACCGTTCCGGCACCGCCAAATTCAGAGCACAACAATAGCGCCCCTTGGCGGCGGGCCGCTTCGGCTGAGTGATCCGAGCCTTCTTCACACATGACATGATTAAACGGCGCACCGTAGGCGTTTGCCAGTGTTTTCTCTACTGGATTGATAGTGCCATCCGGTTGCAGGAGCACCTGAGTGGCGGGAAGATAATACAGCGAGGATCCGCCGGAATGGAGGTCAATGAGCAAATCAAAATGCGGCAGTAATTCCTCTTCGATCATATGCGCAATCATGGCGGTCGGTGTTCCTTCTGGATCACCGGGGAAGCTTCGATTCAGGTTTCCTTCGTCAATGGGTGACGTGCGGCGACCGGCTTTAGCGGCGGGGAAATTGGACATCGGCAACAAGAGAAGATGACCATGAATCTCATCGTGCTGCAGTTCGCGGGCCAGTCGAGAAACGGCAATCTGACCTTCGTACTCGTCCCCGTGATTGCCTGCCATAATCAATACGCGCGGCCCGTCGCCATGGCGTATGGATACGGCTGGTATAGGCAGCCAGCCGTAGGCTGAGCGATGGACTGAATGGGGTATGCGCAGACAACCGATTTCCTTTCCTTGTGCGGTCAGGTCAATGTCCGGCGTGATCTTTGAGCGGGCAAATTGCATGTCGCAATAGTAGCGGATCCAAAGTTTTTGGCACAGTGCCTGGTCGTTGGATGCGCCCTATGGTCTCTCGGGGGGGGGCGACAGACTTCGACAGATTGATGGTAGTGTCAGCTTTAATTGTTGGTGTAGGTCTAAATCACCTCGCTCGACAAAAATACAACAGCCTGGAGATTAGCGATGAATAGCAGTGATCTTTGTTTTACCTCTGCGGTGGATCTTGCGCGGGAATATCGGGCCGGCACCTTGTCGCCCGTCGAAGTGGTTGACGCGATTCTGGAACGTATCGACGGCTTGAATACGGTGCTGAACGCATTTCTGACGGTTACCCCCGACCAGGCACGGGACGAAGCGAGAGCCGCGGAATTGAGATTTCGCCAGAAGAAATCAATCGGGCCGCTCGACGGCATTCCCTATTCCCTCAAAGATCTCGAACACACCGCTGGAATCAGAACCACTTTTGGTTCGAAGTGGTTTGCCGATCACGTTCCAGTAGTCGACGGTTATTTGCCGAGTCGGCTGAAGAAAACGGGGGCGGTGTTACTCGGTAAGACCAACACGTCTAACTTTGGTTACAAGGACATGTGTGACAATTTCCTTGGATCGCCATGTAGTAACCCTTGGTCACTTGATCGAACCTCTGGCGCTTCGTCAGGTGGTGCCGGTGCGGCAGTGGCTGCAGGCCTTGGGCCGTTGGCCCATGGGTCAGACGGTGCAGGGTCCATACGCATCCCAGCCGCGTTGTGTGGGGTTTTCGGACTGAAGCCAAATTTTGGCCGCGTGCCCTCTGGACCGACAGATGATGTTTTTGCCACGCGTTCACATAGTGGACCGATGACGCGAACGGTTCGAGATGCTGCCATGTTTCTGGAAGTAATGGCGGGTCACGATCCACGAGACATTTTTTCGCTTGGTGAACCGGTGACGGGTTGGTTAGCAGCGTGTGAGGGTGATTTAACTGGGCTTCGTATCGCCTGGAGCGGTGATTTGGGCTACGCGGCCGTCGAGCCTGAGATACGAGCCATCACCACTCGGGCCGCAAAAGTCTTTTCTAACTTTGGTTGTAACATGGAGGAATGTGATCCTCCTTGGACAGATCCGCGTGATTTTCATAAGGTGATTTACGAGGTTGCGGTCGCGGCCCGTCAGCGAGACCGAGTGGCGGAG